>JAEUHA010000502.1 GCA_016793535.1 Opitutaceae bacterium
CTGGTCCGGGCGCGGCGAACGCACGTCCTTTGCCCTGCTCGCGGACGGACGCCTCCAGGTCCTCAGCTGCGAACCCTGGTGGGGACGTTCACCACCGCCGCCGGCGGCCTGAGACGATGACACCTCGCCCGGATTTCGACCTTGGCCCGGCCCGCGGACCCGGACATGAACCCCTGATGCTGCGCGTATGAATCCAGCCCTGCGGATTCTCGAAGAATGGACGACGCACCAGGACTACCTCTGGTTCCTCGCGCTCGTGGCGTGGGGCGGCGTGATGGGCGCGGAATGGCGGCGCAAGGAAGGCGAGCGCGCGCTCGTCGAGCATCGCTGGCTGGCAGCGCTGGCAGCGTGCGGACTGGTGGGTGCGCTGCTGGAACTCGTGCTGCTGGGGCAGCACCTCCAGACCCCTTATACCCGACTCGATTTCGCCATGGGCCTGGCCCAGGCCGCGGGCACGGCGGCGCTGGGGTGGGGCGCCACCGACGGCCTGTCGCACCGGCGCGGCTGGCGGCTGGTCGGAGGTGTCGTGCTGGCGGGGCTTGTCGTGGTCCGCGCCTTCCGGCCGATCGAGGCCGGGTTCGCCCTCGCGGCCATCCAGGTGATTGCAACCCTCCGCCTCGTCCGCGTGGCGCCGCAACTCGTGTCGCGGCTGACGGGCGTGTTGCTGGCCGTGCAGCCGTTCATCGCCACCCACGGGCCCTGGGCGTATGCGGTGCGCGAGGGCCGGCGCACCACTGACTGGTCGCACTTCGCGCTGTTTGCCGCCGGCGCCAGCCTGGCGGTGGCAGCGGTGCTGGCCCAGGCCGGGTGGCGGCGGCGGTTGCGGGTGGCGACGGGCGGACTCGAATCCTCACCGGCGCTCCGGCGAGACCTGCGGCGCGCGGTCATCGCCCTCGTGTTCTGGCTGGCGGGCGGGGTGTTGCTCGCGGTCTGGTACGGACGCAGCGCCCGGTGGGCGTTCGAGGAGAATTTCCTGCGCCGGATGGACACGGCGGTGCTCGCGCTCGATCAGCAGGCGGTCGTCGAAGCCCTCGGTCCGGAGCTGCGCATCACTCAGATCGACCAGCGGCGTTATGCCGACGGCCGGCCGGTGGCGGTGGCGACCGTGCCCCATACCCGTGCACCGGTGTACGCCGCGCTGCGGACGCAGATGGCGCGGGTGCGCGAGCACAATCCGGATTTCAAGTTCCTGTACATCGCCACCTGGCGTTCGGGTCAGATGCTGGTGCTCAATTCCCTCCCGCGGAAAGACGAGGGCATCACCCATGTGATCCACCACGAGGTGACGCCCGCGGACCTCGACCGGCTGGCGGAGGGCCGGAGTTTTCTCGAGGGTCCGGTGATCAGCGATGGCTGGCTGCCGCAGTTTTCCGCCAAGGCAGCCTTGCGGCACCCGCAAACCCGCCAGCTGCTCGGCTGGCTGGTGGCGGACGTCGAGGCGACGCACTGGATGACGACCTTCCGTCAGGCGCGGCTGCAGACCATGGCGCTGGTGGGCGCGGGCGTGGGCCTCTGGGCGCTCGCCGTGGCTTACCGCCTGCGGCGGGAAGCGCGCGATGCCGCCGAACAGCGGGCGGCGGCCGCGGCGGCGGCGGACCGGATGAAGAGCGCGTTCCTCGCCCAGGTGAGTCATGAGCTGCGCACGCCCATCCAGAGCATTCTCGGTTTCGGCGAACTGCTCGACAGCGCGCCGCTGCCCGAGGTGCACCGCGGCTGGCTGGCGGCGCTGCGTTCGCACGGCGATATCATGCTCCGGCTCGTGAACGACCTCATCGACCTGGGGGCGCTGCAGAGCGGGGCGTTCCGCCTCGAGCCCCGCGCCGTCGGGCTGCGGCCGCTGGTCGAGGAATGCACGGCCGCCCTGCGGCCCGCCGCCAGCGCGAAGGGCCTGCTGTTCCAGACCGAGTTCTCGCCGGATCTGCCGCTGTGGGTGCGGGCCGACGACGTGCGCCTGCGGCAGATCCTGCTCAACCTGCTCAACAACGCGGTGAAGTACACGCCCGTCGGCCGGGTCGTGTTCCTGGTGCGCCCGCTGGCGGACGGAACGATCGAGTTTGTCGTTTCGGACACCGGTCCCGGGATCCCGGTCGCGCTGCGTCCGCGGCTGTTTCAACCCTTCGCCCGCCTCGACCCCGGCGCGGGCGGAGGCTCGGGGCTCGGACTCGCGCTGGTGCAGGGACTGTGCGGCGTGATGGGCGGATCGGTGCACCTCGCCGACGGGACCGGGGAGGGCGCGACATTTGTGGTGCGGCTACCACTCGCGCGGTGCGAGGCCCCCGTGACGACCGGCGCCGGAGTGGAGGAGTCGCCGGCCGGCGCGCCGAGCCTGGCGGGCCTCCGCGTGCTGGTGGCAGAGGACAACACGCTGGTGCGTGAACTGCTCGTCGCGTTTCTCACGGCGAGCGGCGCCGATGTGATCGTGGCGGCGGATGGAGTGACGGCGTTGTCGCTGGCGCGGGAGGATGTGGCGGACGTGATGCTGCTCGATGTCGGACTGCCACGGCTCGACGGCATCGGCGTCGCAGAGACCTTGCGGGCGGAGGGCATGCGGGGTTTGCGGATCATCGGCCTGAGTGCGCACGTGACGGCGGCCGACGAGGCGCGCGCCCGGTCCGCCGGAATGGACGCGTTCCTGGGCAAGCCGGTCCGCCTCGCGAAACTCGCCGAGGTCATCACCCAGCAGGTCCGCGCTCCGCGCTCCTCGCCGAGCCAGGCGGAACACATCACCGACCCCGCGCTCCGGCAGAAACTCCTGGCCCAGTTTGCCAGCGAGACCCCGGGTGTGCTCGGCGAAATGCGGGCGGCGCTCGCCGCGGCCGACTGGGCGCGGCTGCGCAGCCGCGCGCACTACCTCAAGAACAGCGCCGACGTGCTCGGCCTGACCGCCCTGCAAGCGGCATGCGCGCGGCTGGCCGCGATCGATGACGCCCCCGATGCCGCTGCCGCCCAGCGAGGCCTCGAGGCCATCGAGGCGGCGATTCCCCGTCATCTCGCCCCCAACCCCGACCTCGTGCCGGCAGCCAAGCCTTGAGGGCCGCGCGAATCCCCGTCACTCCAGCTGCAACGTAAACCCAAAGTCGTATGGCAAAGAAAAAAAAGTCGGTGAAGAAACCGAAGAAACGGGCTAAAGCCGGGCCAGCCAAGGCCAGCCGCCCAAAGGCCAAGCCCGGCCGCGCCAAGAGCCGACGAGCCGCGGCCTCGAAGACAAAGCGCAAGAAGGCCACTCGCCGGAACCCGCGTTCGCGCCGGTCCGCGCCGAAGAAACTCGGCGTCGGCAGCCCGCTCGCCGCACTCGGCGGCGACGGCACGATGGACCCGCCGCCGGAGGACGATCCACCCGGGGAAGAGGAGCCGCCTCCTGAAGAGGAGGAAGGCGAGGAAGAAGGCCAGTAATCATCGGGGGCCGCAGCGGCGATCCCGCGATGGCTCACGCGAAGGCGCGACGTGCGCGAACCGCTGCTGGGGTTCGCGGGCTTTGCGCGTTCGCGTGGGCACCGGACGGCTGGCCGAATCCATGGGTATTTCCGACGAGTTCCGTCTGCTTCCGGTCGAGTGCGGGCTCCCGCCAGTGTGATCACCCTTGCCCGCGTGAGGGCGTCAGCGAACGTAGCGCCTGCGACGCTCCTGGTCGCGTGCGGTTTACCGCCCTGCATTTTGGACCCTAGTTCCGGGTTACAATTCCGAGACGGCCGGGCGTTGGGACAACGCTGCCGAGGTGAATTCTTGACCGACGAGCGACAAACGTCTCACTTGGCCTTAAGCTCAGCCGGGTCCTCGGCAGGTTCAGCATCCCCACTCCGCGAACAGGGTGACCCGGCCGCAGTGGATTCACCATGCTCCTCAGTTTTGCGCAGCGCTGGTTTGAAGGCACGAGGCGGATTTCCGCTGTCATTGGTCTAGTCTTTCTTCCGCATGGGTTGCCTGCCCAATTGACGGGGCGGATCGGGCCTCAGCCGACTCCCGGGGCGAATCCTGGGCCGACACCGGACACGCCCCATACCCCGACCACCGGTGCCCAGCCGGGATCTTCGATGACCCCCGCCGCGGCCGCACCGCGAAAGGATCTTTACGGGAATTATTACGTCGAGTGGCATGATTATCCCAAGCCAGGATCTGCCCCTCTCAGGGCCAGGATGGAACTGCGGCGCGAACGGACACCCGCGCAGCCCGATCCCGCTGTGAATGGTCTGTACGGGTTGATTCCCGACGAGAAATCGCCCCTGGTCGCGATGGGCGAGACCACGGCCGACCGTGCTGGGCGGTTGACCGATAAGGTGCGGCTGGAATACAGCCGGGCGGCCATGGTTCCAGCGGCGCGGACTGAACTGCAGCAGGTCGGTCCCGATGAACTGCGCGGCCAATGGCGTCAGCGCGATCGGCAGGGACTGGAAGTCTGGCGCCGTTCGCAGCCGTCGATCACGCACGTCCGGTTCCAGTCGGCGATCACCGACACGGTCGTGCGCGGGGTCGCGGGCCGGGTGCAGGTCCCATATCGAGACGACTGGGACAAACCCGGCCTGTCATTGGGTAACCGGCCCGAATTCCGGATCACCGTCTATGGCTCCGATCTCTGGGGATGGCCCGACCTGCGCATGGTGGAGGGCCGGGGCTTGTTGCCCGCCGCCACCGGTGGAATTTATTTCATCGGGGCGGATCGCGAAGCGAATGCATCCTGGGTTTACATCAGCAAGTCAGCCGCGGGAGTCGTGGGATTTACCTTCCGGGTCATCCTCGAAGCCGGCTCCTCGCCGGGACGAAAGACGATTCGGATCAATGGCATCCCGATCTCCTTCGACCTGCTGATCCCCGGCTATCCCAAGGGCCCCGGAACGTTTCCGGCCCGAGCGGGGCCCAGCTTGCGCTTCGTGAAGTTGACCGGCTCGACCTTTAGTCCGATCGAGGGCGGAATCACTCCCGGTGAAACAGTTTCCGTCGAGGCCCACTATGAGGAGCCTCCGGTGGGAAGCACCGCCGAGATCACGCTGGAATGGGCGGAGGGCAGCCGAAAGGTCACCGTTCACCGTACGCCCGAGAACCGAAATCTCTACCGCAGCTTTCCGCTCACGATTTCCACCAATCAAGGCGCCGGGAGGCCTGACCGATGAAGTGCTCCCATGGACGAAGTCTGACGTGGTGTGGAGTCTGGCTGGCGACCGCGCTGGCGGCTGCGGCCGCCGATTCCTATGATTGGTTGCTGGGAACCTGGGATGTGACCTATCGCGACCAGGCGAAGGGTGACGTGAGCGCGGTCGCCATCGTGACGCCTCCTCCGGGAGGGACGGGACTGGCGCTTAAGGATGCCTGTATCACAGTGCGGCCGGCGGAAGCATCGCAAGCGGCAGTGCTGGTGTCCCGTGACGTGCGGCTCGTGAATGGAACCTTGACGGTGACCTTCGGCGAACGGCCGGCGGTGGGCGCCCGCCCCGGCTCGGCGGGAAGTGTCGTGGCCGTGTCGCCGGGAACGACGGAGCTCACCGCGACGGCGGGGGACGCCTTTACTACCTTGAATATCGGTCCACCCGCACAGCCGCTGGTAATCGAACTCGCGGTGCCCGGCGGGGCGTTGGACGGCACGCAGATTGCCGATCGCCTGGAGGGCAAGTGGTCGCAGGCCACCGCGCTCGACGGAAAACCGGGCCGTCGTGCCGGCGCAGCGCAGGGAAGCAGCCGCCGGGGCGGCAACGAGCGCTGGCTGCGCCGACCCATTCAGGTCAGCAAGGCCGAGATCCTCGATTACGACTGGCGCCTGCACTCGGCGCAGCCCGCTTGGCCCGCTGACCTCGCGTGGACGGTGGCGGCCTACGGCGAGGATTTGGGAACGGTCGCCTCCCTGCGAATCAAGGGCCGAAATCTCCCGGCCGCAGACGCGACCGAGGGTCCGACCTTGATCATCGATGATGCCAACCTCGTTCCGTTGCCGGACTGGAAGCGCACTGCGGGCGGATCCGACGAAGCGGGGGACCAGCTCGAAGTCCGGGTCCTGATCATGCGCGACGTCCGGCCGGGTCCCAAGGAGTTTACGCTGGACGGAGTGCGCGGAGCGTTTGAATTCCGCCTCCTCGGACCCGACCCGAAGGTGGATTTTTTCGCCTGGGGAACGGAGGAAAGCGTGGATGATTCCGTGGCGACGGAAATCCAGCTCGGGCTCCTGTGCCGCGCCGAGTTGGAACTGCCGGCCGCGCCCTTCTATCGCACCCGCGCGATTGCGCTGAAGGTCGGCGGCCAGGCGGCGGCGACCAGCGAGTTGGAGGTCGACCCCACCAAGCCGACGCGCTTGGTGAGCGCGACCGCGTACTTGATGGTGGCGCCGGATACGCCCGAGCGCCTGTCGCCGCAGCCGACCCTGGCGGGTGAGGCCGGCAAGGAACTGACCGTACACCCGGCCGATGGCAGCGTCGCCTGGGGCCGAATACCGATTGTCGAGGGGCCCGTGACCAAGCCGCGCATCGCGCTCCGTCCCGCCGGGTCCGCCCCGCGGGAGGGTGGGACGGTGAGCGTCGTGCTGCCCCTCCAGCCCTTCCGGGTCGAAGTCGAGCTCCCCGGCGCGGCTTCGGCCCGCGCGGGCGATGCCATCGAAATCGAAGTCGAAGCTCCGGCGTCGGACACGCGGGCGAAGATTGCGTTGACCCGCTTGAGTGACTACGACGGCCGGCCGGCGCGAAGCGGGGCCCAGCTGTATCGTCTGCCGGCGGATTCCGGGATCACGCACCTCGAGGCCGGTACGCTCACGCTGGAGGCGCTTGAGCGAAAGGGCGTGAAGAAAGTCTCAGGTTCGCCCTTGGTCTTTCGTTACGAGACCGCAATGGCCGCGGTGACGCCGTTCGATTCCGTGCACCAGGCCCGACTGACGGCCCTGCGGCAGCAAGTCATCCAGATCCAAGTGCACCTGACGCGGATCCTGTCGGAGTTTGACCGGGTGTTGCCGGAGGCGCGGAAACTGGCCGCCGAATTTGGCTATGACTTCCCACCGAGCGACGGGACGAAGGACAAGGACATCCTGGGTCGCAAGCTGCAGATGACACGCAACGCCCTCGAGCTGGCCGGGCGCACCTCGCTGAGCGAGCGCGAGCGGGTGGTGTACTTGCGTCGCTATCTCGACGTGCTGCTGCCTCCCAATGGGAGTGAGTTCACTCCCGCGGACGGCACCTCGCTCGGCCTGCAGTATCGGAGTCGCGAGGAAGCACTGGCGCTCGCGACCGCGGTGCGCGAGGCCGAAGACGAGCGGAAGGCCGCGATGCTGCAGTTGTTCAGCGCCTACACGCAGACCAACTACCAGCTGCTCGCAACCTTCTCGGGCGCGGGGTCGTTGTGGCGGGCCTTGGACGGGACGGACATTTGGGGCAACCGGCTGAGTGTCGTCGACCGGCTTTCGGCAGGTGCGGAGTGCGTGCTCGCGGTGATCGCGGTGTACGCACTGCCCGAAGTCATCAAGGCGGTGTCGCAGAAGGCTGAGGCCGTGCTGACCCGCGTGGGACCGGTGCGGACAGACCGGCCTCCGGGGCGCCTGATCGGAACAGAGGTGAATCTCACGCCGGGCCAGTCGCTGCCGGCTTCGCTCGCCCGCCAGCGCGCCTCCCGGGCGATTGCGGAATTGGAGCGCTCGCAGCTGGTCCCGGGAGCGGCGGCCAACTTCGAGCGTTTCGCCAGTCTGTCGGCGAAGTACCATTTGGGGGCGGGCACCATGGCGGCGGGGGAGGCGCTGGTGCGAGGGGTTCCTCCCGCCCGCATCATGGCGGCATTTGAGCTGACCCCTGGTCAACTGGCCGCCGAAGCGGAGGCGTACGTCGCCGCCACCCGCCCGTGGCTGCAAGGCAAGGCCCGGGCGACGTTCATCGGCCGCCGGCTCGGCGAGGATGGCGTCGGGGTGGTGACCCGGGCCCGGGCTTCCACGGCCGCCGCGATGATGGAACGTCTGGGCATACCCCCGGCGGACGCGGCCAATGCCGGCGTGACGGCGGCAGGATTGACCAGCAACCCCGTGATTGGCGCGATCGGCGGAGCCTGGTCACGCGGTATTCCGGCGTCGCGCGTGATGAATCAACTCAAGCTGAGCGAAGCGCAGGTGGCCGAGGCGCTCGACCAGTATTTGCGCGAGGCGCAACGAGTGGCCAATCCGGCGCAGCGGCAACAGGCCGTCGCGACCTTCCTGAAGGGAAGCGCGCGGGCGCCGACCGAGCGGCTGACGCCACGGCAGATTCTGGCGCAGGCCGAACCCAGGACGGCGCCGCATCGCACGCTCCTGCCCCTGCCACCCGCGAAGTCCCCACCGCCACCGCCGCCTCCGGGTCCGCTGCCGGTTCGGGAGCCTGTGGTCGAACCCGCGCTGCCCCCCGGCTTTCGCGATGCCGTAACCGAGGTCGAGTCCCCTACGAGGCCCTACGGCACCGTGATCGCCACGCCCCCCGCAAACCGGGTGGAGCTGCCCCCCGCGCCGCGCCCACTGCCCTCGCCCCCAACCCAGCCTTACAAGCGAGTCGTCGCGTTGCCGCCGCCCGGCTCCGGGCCTTTGCCCAAACCGTATCTACCCCCCGTACCCGCCCCGGCGAATCCACGCATGCCGGTTGCGCCTGGTCCCGCGATTCCGATCGCACCCACGGGCTACGTGGAAGAGGGGCGTGCCATGCTGCAGCGATTCGATGACGATATCTTCCGGCGGATGGTGAATGCCGACCAGGAGACCCAGTTACGCCTGATGTTCGACGGAAAGGTGATGGAAGTTTCCTATCCCGTCGACATGCCGGAGCTGGAGGCGCAGCGCGCCTTTGCACTGGCCCACGCCGGCAGGAAGCTCGGCGTTTACACCACCGACAGCGACGCGTTGACCAATGCCGCCCTGCGTTCGAATCCCGGGATCCCGTTCGCGCAGAATCTGGCGGACCAAATGGTCCTGCGCGGAGGCAGGTTCACCGCGGCCCAATTTGCGGCTGTGGCACAGATTGGTGAAGCTCAGGCGAAAGCCCTTATCCTGGAACGAGCGGCTCAGTTCCGGCTCGCGCCGCCGCCGGGCTTTTAGTTCCGCCCGGGTTGTACTTGAAAACACTCCCGTCGACGGCCGGTGACTGGAAGTTCGTGGGGGTGGTCGATGTTCTCCTGTCGACGTTTTGCCGCGGGACAAAGGGGCACCGGACACAAACCAAGGCCGGCGTTCGCGGCCTTTGCGTGGGCACCGGACGGCTGGCCGAATCCATGGGCGGTTCCGAGGGTGGAGGTTCCCACCGGGAGCGTGTGATCAGCGGACCGGTGGCGCCTCGCGCTGGCCGGGTGAGTTCACCGGGGCAGCTCCGGGGTTCGAAAGCAGGCGACGCGCGGTCTCTCGATGGAGGTTTGCTTCCTCCGCTCGTTGCGGCAGGCGCGCGAGGATCAGGGACAGGTTGTAGTGCGCCTCGGCGAAATCCGGCCGGAGCTTGAGCGCGTGCTGGTAGTGGGCGATCGCTTCGTCGTGCCGCCCGGGCAGGCGGGCGAGCAGGTTGGCCAGGTTGTTGTGCGTGCCGGCATGACCCGGCCTGGAACGCAGCGCTTGCTCGTAGTGCGCGATGGCTTGCTCCGTCCGGCCCGGCTGCTCCGCGAGCAATTGAGCGAGGTTGTCGTGCGCTTCCGCAAAGGTCGGGCTCAGGCGCACGGCCGTTTCGTAGCGGGAAATCGCGTCCGCTTGCCGGCCCGGCAGGCGGGCCAGCAGACGGGCCAGATTGTAGTGGATCGCAGGAAGGTTCGGCCGGAGGCGCAGCGCCGCCTCGTAGTGGGTCAGCGCCTCCGCCGCCCGGGTCGGCTGGAGCGCGAGCAGTTCAGCGAGGTTGTGATGGGCTTCCGCGAAATCCGGCCTCAGCCGCACGGCGGCCTCATAGTGCTGCTGGGCGTCCGCCTGGCGGCCGGGCAAGGTGACGAGCAGGTTGGCCAGGTTGTAATGCGCCTTGGCGAAGTCGGGTCTCAGCCGCAGCGCGGTTTCGTAGTGGACGATCGCGTCGGCCTGCCGGCCCGGCAAACGGGCCAGCAGGGTGCCCAGGTTGTTGTGGGCTTCATCGTAGTCCGGTTTCAACCGCAGGGCCGTCGCGTAGTGTGCAAGGGCGTCCGCAGTGCGATCGGGAAACTCAGCGAGGTGCCTGGCCAGAAAGCCGTGGGCGCGGTGGTTGTCAGGCACCTTGGCCACGGTGTCGGTCCAGAGTCTGACGGCGTCCTGATAAACGTGATTGCGCTGCACGGTTGCCGCGAGCGCGGCCACCGCGAGAACACTCCACCCGAGGCGTGAGAAGCGCGGCCCCAGCAGGAGCCGCCCGCCCAACACGAACAGCGTGACCAGCGCCGCGATCGGCAGATAGGCGCGGTTCTCCGCCATCGGAGCCCCGGTGACGGGCACGATCGAGGTCGGCGCGAGAATGATCACGAACCACGCGGCGGGAAAACCCCACGCGGAGCGCCGGATAAGCGCCCATGTCACTGCGGCCAACCCCGCGACCACGAGCAGCGCGCTGGGCCAGGCCTCGCCGAACGATGCGACGAGCCCGGGACTGTAATCAAACACGAGCGGGTGCGGCCACAGCGCCAGCCGCGCGTAGCGGACGAGCGCCTCACACTGGGTCAGCGCATAGTGCAACCACGGGGCGCCCTGCTGAAAACCCACGCCGCGCTGGCCGACGTCCCCCACCAGCGGGATGAGCACGAACCAGGACGCCGCGAGCGCGACATACAACCTCCCGCGGGCGCGCCACGCCGCCGGCAACGTTCCGGAGATGAACGTGCGATCGTAAACGAGGACCATCAGTGGCGCCGTCACCGCCACCTCCTTGCACAGGATTCCGGCCAGGCAGGCTGCCACCGCGAGCGTATGCCACACCGGGGCGCGGCCCTCGAGGCCGCGGATGAAGCAATAGAGCACGAGCAGGTAGCAGAGCGACATCAGGCCCTCGGTGCGCTGCGAAATATACGTCACCGTCTGCGTCTGCAGCGGGTGGACCGCCCAGAGCGTGGCGATCGCCCCGGCCAGCGCGACCGACTCCGCGCCGAATCGCGCCCGCAGCCGGGGCGTCTCGAGCGTGCGCCGTATCACCCCGTAGAGCGTGAGGGATGCCAGGAGGTGGATCAGCAGGTTGAGCGCATGGTGGGCCCACGGATCGAGACCGCTGATCGCGTAGGAGACGGCAAAGCTCAGGTTGGCTAACGGACGTCCCCCGGTTCCCGCACTCGCCGGCGGAGAGAGCGCGTCCCCGATGTTCCCGAGGGAGCGAATCGAGGGGTTCTCGATGATCGTCAGTTCGTCGTCGAACAGCAGGGGAACGTCGAAAACTCCGCCGTAGGCCAGGCCGATGGCCGCGACGAGGATGATGACGGGCGTGAGGCAAGGGTGGCGCGCAACCCGTGCGCCCACTGCCTCAACGATGCGGCCGGCCTTCGACATGCAGGGAAGAGGTGACGCCGGCCGGCTTGCAGCTCAAGCCCGGGCGGGCCCGGCGATCCGGAATTGGCTCACGCGAAGGCGCGAAGGTCGCGAAGCAAGACCAGGGTTTGGTTCGCGACCTTCGCGCCTTCGCGTGAGCCCCGGATAGTCCACCGAAATCAGGTTCGCCAGCCCGGCGGC
>JAEUHA010000666.1 GCA_016793535.1 Opitutaceae bacterium
GACCTGGCCGAGGTGAAAGTCGGCACCCGTTTCCGCAGCGGCGCCGCCACGCTCGACGGCCGCGAGACCGTGCTCGGCAGCACGATGATGCTCGCGGGCGAGAACAGCCGCGACGTGGCCGGGCGCGTGAAGGCCCGGATCAGGGAGATCCAGGACCGGCTGCCGGAGGGCGTGCAGATTCACGTCGAGTACGACCGCTCCGTGCTCATCGGCCAGACCATCGCGACGGTCGAAACCAATCTCGTCGAGGGCGCGATCCTGGTCGTCGTCGTGCTCCTCCTGCTGCTCGGCAACTGGCGCGCCGCGCTCATTGTCGCCTGCGCCATCCCGCTCTCGTTTCTTTTCGCCCTCACGGGCATGCGGCACTTCGGCATCTCGGGCAACCTGATGAGCCTCGGCGCGGTCGACTTCGGCCTCATCATCGACGGTGCGGTCGTCATCGTCGAAAACATCGTCCGGCAGCTCGGCCACCGGCAGCACCAGCTCGGCCGCGCGCTCACGGCGCAGGAGCGCGCCCATGTCGTGCTCGCCGCCAGCAAGCAGGTGGGCAACCCGATGTTCTTCGGCGTGCTCATCATCGCCGTCGTGTACCTGCCGATCCTCGCCCTCACGGGCATCGAGGGAAAGATGTTCCACCCGATGGCGCTCACTGTGATGCTCGCGCTCGGCGGCGCGCTCGTGCTCGCCCTCACGCTGATGCCCACGCTGTGCGCGCTCCTGCTGCGGGGCCGGGTGTCCGAGGCGGACAACATCTTCATCCGGCTCGCAAAGCGCGCCTACGCGCCGACCCTGCGGATCGCGCTGCGGCTGCGGGTGCTCGTCGTGGCCGGCACGATTGCGCTGTTCGCCGGGTCCGTCTGGCTCTTCGGCCGGCTCGGCGCGGAATTCGTGCCCACGCTCGATGAAGGCTCCATCACGGCGATGTTCTACAAGCCGGTCGGCATGAGCCTGGAGGAATCGCTGCGCGTCGACCTCGAGGTGGAGCGGCGCCTGCGGGCCGGCTTTCCCGAGATCACCCGGATCTTCTCCCGCATCGGCACCAGCGCCATCGCCTCCGATCCGATGCCACCCAACGAAAGCGACGTCTACATCACCTACAAGCCGATCGAGGAGTGGCCGAAAACCGCGGGCCGGCCGACGAGCAAGGCGGAGCTGCAGGAGCAGATCGAGGCGACGCTGAAGAAAATGGACGCGACCTACGACCTGCTCTTCGCCCAGCCGATCGAGATGCGGTTTAATGAAATGCTCGAGGGCACGAAGGCGGAACTGGCGGTGAAGATCTTCGGCAACGACTACGACGTGCTCGAGCCGCTCGCCGGACAGATCAAGGCCATCCTCGAGAAGACCCCCGGGGTGGAACAGGTGGAATACGAGACCGACGGCCGCACGCCCCAGCTGCAGATGAACGTGAAGCGCGACCTGCTGCGCCGCCACAACCTCCAGGCCGCGGAGGTCAACCACGCGGTGGCCACCGCACTTGCCGGCGAGGTGGTCGGCAACCTCGTCGAGGGGAACCGGCGCTTCGACATCGTGGTGCGGATGGCGGAGGAGCTCCGGACCGACGACGCCCAGATCGGCCGGCTGCCGCTGCGGGTCGGCGAGACGGGACTGCTGCCGCTCGGACAGTTCGTGGAGTTCAAGACCCTCGAAACCGTGGAACCCATCCAGCGCGACGGCGGCCAGCGCCGCGCGGCGCTGATGGTCAACCTCAAGACCCGCGACATCGAGGGCTACGTCCGGGCGGCCCAGAAGACCATCCACGACCAGGTGAAGTTGCCGAATGGATACGCCGTGGAATTCGGCGGGCAGTTCGAGAACCTGCAGGAGGCGCGCACACGGCTGGCGGTCGTCGTGCCGTCGGCCCTCGCGCTGATCTTCGTGCTGATCTTCCTCGCCTTCGGCTCGCTGCGGCAGGCGCTGCTCGTGTACTCGGGCATCCCGCTGGCCGTCACAGGCGGCGTCGCGGCGCTCTGGCTGCGCGACATGCCGTTCAGCATCACCGCGGCGGTGGGGTTCATCGCGCTGACCGGCGTCGCCGTGCTCAACGGCGTGGTCCTGGTGAGCTATTTCAACCAGCTCCGGGAAGAGGGCCAGGCGCTGCGCGACGCCGTGATCGAAGGCGCCCTCACCCGCCTCCGGCCCGTGCTCATGACCGCGGCCGTGGCGAGCCTGGGCTTCGTGCCGATGGCCATCGCCACCGGCGCGGGCGCCGAGGTGCAGCGCCCGCTGGCGACCGTGGTGATCGGCGGCATCGTGAGTTCGACGCTGCTGACGCTGGTCGTGCTGCCGGTGCTGTACGCCTGGTTCGAGCGGGAGCGCGGCGGAAATGCAGCGGCCGGCGAGAGCTGAGCACGCTGGAGTCGGACCCCGGTATCCCGTCTCGTCATGCCAGACGACCCCCGCAACCGCCGGCGCTACAATTTCTACGCGCCGATCTACGACACGCTGGCCCGGGTGTTCACCGCGACGCGCCGGCGCGCCGTCGAGGACCTCGGCCTGCAGCCGCACGAACGCGTGCTGATGGTCGGCTGCGGCACCGGGCTCGACCTCGACTTCATCCCGCGCGACGTGGCGGTCGCGGGCCTCGACATCGCCCCGGCCATGCTGAACCGCGCCCGCCGGCGCGCGCGGCGCCTAGGGCATGTCGCGGACCTGCAGCTCGGCGATGCGCGGGAACTGCCGTGGCCCGATGCGACCTTCGACGTCGTCATCCTGCATTTCATCCTCGCCGTCGCCCCCGAGCCGGAGCGGATCGCGCGGGAGTCCGCCCGCGTGCTGCGCCCCGGCGGAAGGGTGTCGATCCTCGACAAATTTGTCCCGGCCGGCCGGCCGCCCTCGCTGCTCCGCCGCGCCACCAACCTGGTCGCCCGCGCGCTTTTCTCCGATCTCAATCGCTCGCTCGAGCCGCTGCTCGCGGGCGCGGACCTCCGGATCGAGGCCGATGCGAACGTCGGCGCCGGGGGATGGTATCGGCTCGTGCGGGCAACGCGGCCGGCGGGTCTCGCTTGACGCAGCGTGACTCCTGACCAACACACGTGTCGGCCCACGGCACCTCCTCGATGTCCGGATCCTCTCCACGTCCTTCCCTGCTGCTGCATCGCCTGACGGCGCTGCTCGGGGTGGCGCTGGTCCTGGCCCTCAACGTCCTGGCGGTGCGGCCGGACCTGCACGCGACCCTGCACGCAGAGCACGGTCCAAAGCACGGCAGCGGCTGCAAGCATCACCATGCGCCGGTCGAATCCGCGGATCACGACTGCGTGGTGAACGCGTTCGCCCACGGTCACGCGGAGACAGGCGTGGCGCCCGTCGGCATTCCTTTCCTGGCCCTCGACCCCATCGGCACCTTGCTGCCGGAACAGGCGGTCGCGGTCGTGGCTCCCGATCTCCGGCTTCCGCCGGGTTGCGGTCCGCCACGGGTCTGAACCGACAACGTCCCTGAGCCACGGCGTCCCTGCGCGGATGCCTCGCTCCTTGTCGTGCGTTCCCGCCGCGAAGCCGCGGCCGCACGTTGCGTTCCCTCCGTTCGTTCCGACCCACCATGTTCGCGCGTATTCCTTTCTCCACTCTCGTGTTTCTTCCGGCCGCCCTGGCCGCCCAAACCGCGGCGCCGCCGCGCCCCGCCGGACCGGCGGCGGCCGACGGCCCCTTCATCACGCTCGGCCGCGTCGAAGTGGCCGCCACCGCCCTCGGTGCCCGCAGCACCGACCTGCTCACGTCCGTCACCGTCGTGGGTTCCGACCAACTCGAACACGAGAGCGTCGACTACCCCCTCGAGCTGCTCAACAAGGTGCCCGGGATCACCCTGACCGACTTCAACCAGGGAGTGATCACGGCGGATGTCTCGATGCGGGGCTTCAACGGCGAGGGCGCCAGCCCGCATGTGCGATTGCTGGTGGACGGCATCCCGCACAACCTGAACAACGGCTACAACGACCTCGGCGCAGTCTTTCCGCTCGAGTTCGAACGCGTCGAGGTGGTCAAGGGCACGGCCGACGCACGCTTCGGCCTCAATGCCGTCGCGGGCAGCCTCAACGTCCATACGCACCAGAGCTTCGCCGGCCAGAAGCTGAAGGTGATGGCCGGGGATTTCGGCACGCTCGAAGCCCAGGCTCTGGCGGGATTCCGCCACGGAGGATTTTCCCAGACCTATTTCGCCGGCTATCGGGAATCCGAGGGCTACCGAAAACACTCCGACCTGTCCAAGCACACCCTGGCGGGCAAGTGGTTCTACTCCGGCCGGGATGATCGTTGGCGGATCGGACTCAGCGCACGGGTCCACGCCTTCGACGGCGACGCCCCGGGCTACCTGACCCGCGCCGAGGCGGCGGCCACCCCGCGCGCCTCGCCCGCGTTCTCCCAAACCGACGGCGGCACGATCGACAACGAACAGTTATCGCTGCACGGCGATGCCCAGCTCGCCCCGGGCTTTACCGCCTCCCTCAAGGCCTACCGGCACGAGGTGCAGCGGCACCGCTATGTGCGGTTCACCGCCGCGGTCGCGCAGCAGGAGCGCGTCGAAGACGAGGTGCACACCGGCGGCACGTTCGCCGCCCGCTGGAAGCCCGTCACCGCCCTTCCGCTCACGGTCGATGCCGGCGCCGAGTATCATGAGCAGGACGCCCTGAACCAGCGTTTCAACGCGCTCAGTCGCGTCCGCACCGCCACCACCCGCGACCACCGGTACACATTGGAGAACCAAGGCGCGTTCGTGAGCGCCGATGTCCGTCCCGCCGGCTGGCTGCGGCTGGTCGGAGCGGTCCGGGCCGACCGGTTCGACGGCGAGTTCCTCAACCGCGCCAACGGCACGCGCACTCCGATCCTTGGCTTCGGCACGATCTGGCAGCCGAAAGTCAGCGCCGCGGTGCAGCCGACCCGGACGGTCCAGCTCTACGGCAGCTACGGCCGGGCCTTCCAGATCGGCGCCGGCGCCGGCGCCTACGGCACGAAGCCGCTCGAGGCGTCCAAGAATGATGGTTACGAAGCCGGGCTGCGCCTGACGCCGGCCCCCGGGCTCGCGGTGCGGCTGGCGCTGTGGCGGCAGACCGCGACCGACGAGGTGCGGTTGAAACCCGACAACTCGGGCGACTCGGAGAACATCGGGGAGACCAAGCGCGACGGCGCCGACCTCGAGGTCACGTGGCGCGCCCACCGGCGCGTGAGCCTCTGGGCCGCGTACACCCGGCAGCAGGGCACGTTCGTGAATCCGGGCGGCCGCCCCGCCGATGCCGCCCTGCGCGGCCGCGAGATCGACCACATTCCGGAGTTCATGCTCAAGGCCGGCGTCGATGCCTCGCTCGCGGACGCGCTCACCCTGGCGGTGTCCGTGCTCGGGCAGGGCGACTACCAACTGCTGCCGGCCAACACCACCGAGCAGTTCGGCGACCACACGCTCGTGCACGCCGATCTGCGCTACCGCTGGCGCAAGGCCACGCTGGGCCTGCACGTGAAGAACGTCTTCGACCAACGCCACGCCTACGTGTGGCACGACGGCGCGCAGGCGCTCTTCTCACCCGGCGACGCCCGCGCGGTGCTCGGCACCGTGGCCTTCGAATTCTAACCGCCCGCGCCACGTGTCCCCCTTCCGCTCCATCGCCCGCACCGAATGGCAGTTGCTCGTGCGCCGCCGCTCCTACGGCGTGCTGCTCGGCGCGTTCAGCGTCGTGCTGGCGTTCGCGACGGGCCTGGGCGTGCTCCGGCAGGATCGCGAGCTGCAACAACAGCGGCGCTATCAGGCCCTGGTGCGGGAGCAGTGGGTCGGCCAGCCGGACCGGCACCCGCACCGCGTCGCCCACTACGGCACGTTCGCCTTCAAGCCGGTGGGACCGCTCGCGGCCTTCGATCCCGGCGTGGAGAGTTTTTCCGGTCGCGTGCAGTTCCTCGAGGCGCACCGGCAGAACGCCGCGAACTTCGCCGAGGCCGGTGCGCTCTCGTCCGCGTTCCGCCTCGGCGAACTCTCCCCGGCGTTCGTCGTCCACCTCCTGCTCCCCCTGGTCGTGATCGTACTCGGCTACCGGATACTGGCCGACGACCGGGAGGCCGGCCGCCTGCGGCTGCTCCTCGCCCAGGGAACCCCGCCTGGCGCCCTGCTGGCGGGCAAGGCGGCCGGACTGGCGCTCGGACTGGCGCCCTTTGCCACCACCGCGGCAATCGCGCTGGCCGCGAGCGTCGTACTGGGACCTGGAGCGGAGGGCGCCGCGGCCTGGATCCGCGGCGGCCTGGTGGCGGCCGCGGCCGGACTTCACCTCGCGGGCTGGCTCACCCTGACGCTCTGGGCCTCCGCCCGCGCCGCGACTCCGGTCCGGGCCCTGGGCGGCCTCGTCACCCTGTGGGCCGCGGTGGGCATCGTGCTCCCGCGCACCGCCGGTGCGATCGCCGCCACGCAGCCACCGCTGCCGGGCAAGAGCGAGTTTGCCGCACAGCTGGCTGCCGAGGTCCACCGGCTGGGCGACGCGCACAACCCGGGCGATCCTGTTTTTGCGCGGCTGCGCCGCGAGACGCTGGCGCGCCACGGGGTGGACCGGGTGGAGGACCTGCCGGTCAACTACGGCGCCATCGTGATGGCCCGGGGGGAGGAGCTGACAGCGGAGGCGTTTGCCCGGCACTTCAGCGCCGTGACCGAGCAGATGGAGCGGCAGGAGGCCGTCGTCCATCGCGCCGCGTGGTTCGCCCCCTACCTCGCCGTGCGCGCCCTGTCGGCCGCGGCAAGCGGAACCGACCTGCGCGCCCTCACGGCGTTTCAGCGCGCGGCGGAGGCGTACCGGTTCTCGTTCGTGCAGGCGCTGAACGCCCTGCACCGGGACAAGATCCGGTTCACAAACGACCGCGCCCAGCGGCTCGCCGCCAGCCACTGGGCGGCGTTTCCGGATTTCCACGTCCGCGGGCCGGCGCTGACCGAATCGCTCGCCGGCACCGCCGGCTGCTGGGCCGCCCTGGCCGCCTGGCTGCTCGCGCCGCTGGTCGGGCTGTGGCGGACGGGGGTGCGCCCATGAGACCGTCCCTCGACCTGCTTTGCTGGGAAACTCGCCGGCTCTTCCGCACCGGCACGGCCACCGTGGCGCTGGGCCTGCTGGCCTTCGGCGGGCTCGTCGCGCTGTGGTCCGCGGACCGCGAGATCGCGCGGCACCGCGAGGAGATCGCCCGGCTGCCGGACTTTTACGCCGCCCAGATGCAGCGGCTCGCCGGGCAGTTCGCCGACGGCGGACATGCGGGCTACGTGGCGTATTACGCCTTCTTCCCCACGTGGGACCCACCCCCGGCGCTGGCGGGCCTTTCCGTCGGCCTCCGCGACTTGCTGCCCGCGGCGGTCTGGGTCCGCCTGCTCGGCCTCGAGGCCCAGCTTTACGAGTCGGGCCTGGGCAACCCGGGCCTGCAGTCGCTCGGTCCGTTCGACCTCGCCTTCGTGGTCTGCGCGCTCGCCCCGCTCGTCCTCCTGCTGCTCACGCACGACCTGCTGACGCGGGACCGCGAGCGCGGCGTCCTGCCCCTGGCCCACGTCCAGTCGGGCGGCCTCGGCCGCCTCTTTGCCGCCCGTCTGCTGGTGCGCGCCGGGGCGGTGGCGGCCGTCTGCACGGGACTGTTCGTCATCGCTGTATCGTGGCATCGGATACCCATGGACGGCGCCGCGCTGGCCTGGCTCGGCGACGCCCTGCTGCACCTGCTGGTCTGGACCGCGTTCGCGGCCGTCGTCGCCGCGGCCTGCGGGTCGACCGGCGCCAGCCTCGCCGCCGCCGGCACGGTCTGGCTCGGCGCCGTGGTCGTCCTGCCGGCGGCCCTGAACCTCGGCCTCACCGCGGCATTCCCGGTGCCGGAGGGGCTCGAGCTCACCGTGCGGCAGCGCCAGGAGACCCACGCCGGCTGGGACCGGCCGAAGGAGGAGACGTTCGCCCGGTTCTTTGCCGCGTATCCAGAGTGGCGCGACACTCCGCCGGTCACCGGCCGCTTCGCGTGGAAGTGGTACTACGCGCTCCAGCACGGTGGTGACGCGGCCGTAGCGGCTTCGGCGCGCACCTATGCCGCCAACCTGCGCGCCCGGGCCGCGGCCGCCGAACGCCTGGCCTGGCTGGTCCCGCCCGTCGGGGCACAGCTGCTGCTCAGCCGCCGGGCCGGCACCGACCTCGAGGCGCATCTCGAATTTCTCGAACGCGTGCGCGCCTTCCACGAGGCGCTCAAGCACTATTTTCATCCGCTGATTTTCGCCGAGGCCGAACTCAAGCCGGCGGCTTGGTCGGCGTTTCCCCGCTACCAGCCGCCCGCGCCCGCGGGTTCCGCGGGTTCCTGGCTGGAACGACTGCCCCTCGCGGCCGCCGCGCTCGGACCGTCCCTAGCCGCGCTCGTTCTCGTCCGCCGCACCTCTGCCCTTCCTTCCTGAACCATGATCCGCCTCCACGCCCTCTCCGTCCGGCACCGCGGTTCGCGCGTGCTCCACGACATCGACCTGCGCGTCGCTCCCGGCGAGCTGGTGGCGCTCGTCGGCCCCGCCGGCGCGGGCAAGACCGTCCTGCTCGAAGTCCTGCTCGGCCGCCTGCGGCCGGAGGGCGGCGAGGCGTGCGTCGACCAGTTCGATCTGCGGACGCAACCCGCCGAATGCCGCGGTTCCATCGCGTGGGTTCCCGCGGCGCCGGAGTTCGACCTCGAAGCGACCGGCAGCGCCTGGCTCCGCCGGCGCTGCCTCGAACTCGGCCGCACCATGCCGGAACCGGTTCGGCGGCAGGTCCTCGTCCGGGGCGGCATCGATCCGGCCTGGCACAACGTCCGGATCGACGGCTGGCCGGGGCCGCTCCGGCGCCGGCTCGCGCTGGCCGCCGCCACGCTCGCGAATGCTCCGGCGCTGCTGCTCGACGCACCGGACGCCGGGCTGGACGAACGCGACCTCGCGGATCTGATCCTCGCGCTCCGGCGCATCCGCAAGCGCGGCACGGCGGTGCTGCTCGCCACCCGCGACCTGGCGTTCGCCCGCCGGCTCGCCACCCGGATCGTCGTGCTGGAGCACGGCGCCATCGTCGAGACCATCGAGCCCAACCTGTCGCGCCGCGCGCACGAGGAGGAGTCCTACCTGGCCGGGCTGCTCCGCTGAACCACATCTCCTCCCGCCCTGATCGTATTCCACGCCATGCTCGCTGCCGAAACCCTCAGCAAACGCTTTCCTGGCGCCGCCGCTCCGGCGGTCGACCGGCTGAACCTCAAGGTCGCGCCCGGCGAGCTTTTCGCCCTGCTCGGGCCCAACGGCGCCGGAAAGACAACGACGATCAACTGCTTCCTGGGCTTCGTCCCCGCCGACTCGGGCCGCGTGACGGTCGACGGTCTCGACGTCGCATCCGAGCCGTTGGAAACCAAGCGGCGGCTCGCCTACATCCCGGAACAGGTGAATCTCTACGACTTTCTCAGCGGTCTGGAGAACCTCGACTATTTCAGCCAGCTCGCCGGCCACCGTTATTCGAAGCCGGAACTCCGTCGGCTCCTGACCGAAGCCGGGCTCCAGCCGGAGGCGCACGAGCGCCGGGTGCGCGGCTACTCGAAAGGCATGCGGCAGAAGGTCGGTATCGCCATTGCGCTGGCCAAGCGGGCGAAGGCGCTGCTGCTCGACGAGCCGACGAGCGGATTGGACCCGAGCGCCAGCCATGAGTTCAGCCAGGTCCTGCACCGCCTGAGGGCGCAGAATGTCGCCATCCTCATGGCGACGCACGATCTCTTCCGCGCGCGGGAGGACGCCAACCGGGTCGGCATCATGCGGCAGGGCCGCCTCGTGCATATCCTCTCCGCCGCGGAACTGCGCCAGACCGACCTCGAGAAGCTGTACCTCGAGGCCATGGCGGGCTGAGCGCCCGCTCGTATCCGATGAATCACTACCCACGAGGCTTCCGGCTGCGGCACCGCCTGACGGCGGCGCTCGGCGCCGCGCTGGTCCTCGTGCTCAACCTGCTCGCCGTCTGGCCCGACGGCCACGCGTGGCTGCATGGCCACCGGGCCGCCCCCGAATGCGCCTGCCCGCACGCCAAGGCGACCGGCGAATCCCCGTCGGGCGGGACGGAGGAATCAGACCATGGCTGCATCGTCTCGCTCTTCGCCCAGGGCAAGACCGCCAGTTTCGGCGGGATGGTGATCGCACCGTTACCCGCGCTCCACGCAACCGCGATGGATGCGGCTCCAGCCGCACCCGCAGTCAGGGTGGCTCGCTTTCGGCTGCCGCCAGGATGCGGACCACCGGCCGCCTAGGGAAACGTCCATCCGTGGCACCCGCGTTGGGCGCCACGTTGCTCCCTGCCCGCGTCCTCCAGGTCGCGGCCGTTCCCATTGCCCTCAGCCCAGCTGTACCATGTCCATTTTCCGCCGTCATTCCCTTGTCTCACGTCTCGCCGGCACGCTTCCCCTCGTGGTGGCCGCCGCCGCCCAGACACCGCCCGCCCCCTCCGCCACCGTGCGCCTTGACGCCTATCGCGTCGAGGGCCGCTACACCTTACTCGACCCCAAACCCGCGACCACCAGCTCCGTGGTCTCGGCCGAGGAGGCGCAGACGTACAACGTCATCGTCGTCGAGGACGCCCTGAAGTACCTGCCCAACCTCGCCTTTCGCCGCCGCTTCGTCGGCGACGTCAACTCCGGCATCAGCATCCGCGGCACGCGCCACGACCAGACCGCCCGCACCATCGTCCAGGCGGACGGCCTCCTGCTGAGCGATTTTCTCAACAACGGCCTCGCCAATTCTCCGCGTTTCTCGCTCGTCGCGCCGGAGGAGATCGAACGCAGTGAACTTGTCTTCGGCTCGTTCTCGGCCGCCTACGGCGGCAACGCGCTCGCCGGCGTCATGAGCTTCACGACGCGCACGCCGGAACGTCTCGAGGCCAGCGTCAAGGCCACGTGGTTTTTCCACGACTATCAGGAGTACGAAAGCGACCAGGTCTTCCGCGGCTCCAACTACGCCGTGTCGGTCGGCAACCGGAGCGGAAAATTTTCCGCTTTCCTTTTCTACAACCGTCTCCGCAACGAGACGCATCCCATCGACTACCGGTTCATCGTGCTGGGATCGACCACCGCGCCCAACGCCACGCCAGCCACCGTCGTCTCGGGCGGGTTTCGCGACCAGGATCTCGTCGGCGCGGACCGCTTCCTTTACGGCGAAGCGGGCCCGATCCAGGTCGCGCACGATCTCGTCAAACTGAAGCTCGGCTACGACCTGTCCCCGCAGACCCGGCTGCGCGCGAACCTCATCTGGTGGGGCAACGACGAAAACCGGCTCGAGCCGCGCAGCTACCTGAAGGACGCCGGCGGGCAGCCCGTGAACGCCGGCCGGGTGCAGCTCGACGGCCGGGTCTTCACGATTCCCAACGCGGACTTCAGCCTTTACCGCTGGCAGCGCGGCAACGTGCTCGGCGCCCTGGGCCTCGATCATCGGTTTGACCGGGGCTGGGAGCTGTCCGTCCTGGGCAGCGTCTACGACGTCATCAAGTTCCAGAATCGCGCGTCGAACCAGCCGCACCCGGTCGGCGTGAACGGCGGCTCCGGCCTGATCACGACCTATGGCGACACCGGCTGGCGCACGTTCGACGCGCGCCTCGCCTCGCCCGCCTCCGGCGCCGGCCACGCCGCACTCCTGGGGTATCACCACGACGAATACACCCTCGAGAGCGACCAGTTCAACGCCACCGACTGGCGCAGCCGGGCCACGCGCACGACCCTCGCCGACGGCAACTACGGCACGACCGCGCTGCACGCGCTTTTCGTGCAGGACACCTGGCGGTTCGCGCCGGAGTGGACCCTCACCGCCGGCCTCCGGGCGGAGCAATGGAACGCCTACGACGGCGCCAAGGCCCGCGACCTCGCGCCCAACGTCCGCTCCCGCACCGCCCTGCCCGCGCGAGACGGGGCCAATCTCGCGCCAAAGGCCGTGCTTGCATTCCGGCCGGCGGGTGAACCGGGCTGGGAACTTCGCGCCTCGGCCGCGCGCGCCACGCGCTACCCGACCGTGGGGGAACTGTTCCAGGGCACGGTCGCGGCGGACGGCGCCATCACCCGCAACGACCCCAATCTGAAACCCGAGCGCGGCACGATGCTCGACCTCACCACCGAGCGCCGCTTCCGGGGCGGTGCGTTTCGCCTCACGCTGTTCCAGGAGGAGATGCGGGACACGTTGCTGAACCAACTCAACGTCAACACCCGCATCACCAATGTCCAGAACCTCGACGACGTACGCACCCGGGGCGTGGAAGCCGCCTTCGAGCAACGGCGATTGCTCGCCACAGCGGTCGATCTCTACGCCAACGTCACCTACACGGATGCCATCATCCGCCGCAACGCGAACTTCCCGGCGTCCAACGGCAAGGTGATGCCCCGCATTCCGGAATGGCAGGCCAAGGCATTGCTCACCTACCGACCGGCCAAGTCGTGGACGATCACGGCCGGTGCGCGCTATGCCGCCGACCCGTTCTGGAATGCGGACAACACCGATTTCCGGCACGGGAACTATTGGACGATCACCGGCTACTTTCTCGTCGAAGGGAAGGTTTCCTGGCAGGGCCCCCGCGGGCTCACCGCGTCGCTCGGCGTCGACAACGCCACCAACGACCGGCACTACGTCGTCCACCCGCTCCCGATGCGCACGACCTTCGTGGAGCTCGGCTGGAAACTCTGAGCCGGGCCCCATCCCGCTCCGATGCCCCACGGAACCCACCGAAAAGTGCTGATCCGGTCCCTCGGTTCCGGATCTCGTCCGTGTCAGCGGTGTGTTCCGTGGGCACTTCTCCGAGCATGATCTCGACCATCGCGCGCAAGGAATTCACCGAGCTGGGCCGCGACGGCCGCTTCCGCTGGTCGGCGGGCATCGTGCTGGCGCTGCTCACGGTGGCGGTGCTCGCCGGTGCGCATCACCAGCGCGCACTCCGCGCGCAGCAAGCCACGGCGCAGGCGGAGGAACTGCACCGGTGGTACCACCAGCCGGACAAGAATCCGCACAGCGGCGCGCACTACGGCTTCTACGTCTTCAAGCCGCGACTCGCCCCCGGTTTCATCGACCCGGGCGTCGAGCCGTATACCGGCATCGGCACCTGGCTCGAAGCGCATTACCAGAACGAGATGGTGTTCCGGCCGGCCGCCGACGCCACTCCCGCGCAGCGGTTCGGCGAACTGACCGTCGCGCTCGCCCTGCAGGTGATGCTCCCGCTCGTCATCGTGCTGCTCGCGTTCAACGCCTTCGCGGGCGAACGCGAGCGCGGCACCCTGCGCCAGCTCCTCAGCCTGGGCCTTCCGCCCCGCGCTCTGGTGCTGGGAAAAATGCTGGGGGCGCTCGGCGCGCTGGCGATCGTCGTTGTCCCGGCACTCGTGCTTGGCGGGGTAGCGATCGTGACGACTGATGCCGGCGCCGCGGCGGGACGCTTCGCCGTCATGGCCGTGGCGTACCTGATCTACCTCGGCGTCTTCCTCTTCGTCGCGCTCGCCGTGTCCGCACGGGCACCGTCGCCGCGCTTCGCGCTGGTGGCCCTGCTCGGTTTCTGGGCGGCAAACTGCCTCTTCGCGCCGCGGGCGGTCGGCGACGTGGCAGCCTTCGTCCATCCCCTGCCCGACCCGGTCGTGCTGCGCGCGAGCATCAAGAACGGGATCGGCGATCCGCACGGCGCACCCGCCAAGCTCCAGCAGCGCGTTGCGGC
>JAEUHA010000021.1 GCA_016793535.1 Opitutaceae bacterium
GAAATCATCCCGCAACTGAAGGAGCTCGGCGCCGAAGGCATCGTCGAGTACCCGCTGAACAAGGTCGTAGATTGACCCGGAGCTGAACGCGACGTCGCGAAGGCAGCGCAAAGGTTCGCCCGGAATCGATGCTGACGTCAGGTCTTTGCGGATTGAGATTCGCCCCTTTGCGCTTCACTCAACCTGTCCCATAATTTCCGATCATGTCGAAGATCACCCTCGGTCTGCTCCAGCACGCGTGCGGCAAGGATCCCGCGGCCAATCTCAAGAAGACCCTTGTGCTCGCGGAGCGCGCGGCGAAGCAGGGCGCCAACATCATCTGCACGCAGGAGCTGTTTCGTTCGCAGTATTTCTGCCAGGCGGAGAAGCACGATTACTTCAAGCTCGCCGAGCCGATCCCCGGTCCGAGCACGAAGGCGTTCCAGGCGCTGGCGAAGAAGCACGGGGTCGTCGTGATCGCCTCGCTCTTCGAAAGGCGCGCGTCGGGGCTTTACCACAACACCGCGGTGATCATCGACGCCGACGGCAAGCTGCTCGGCATCTACCGGAAGATGCACATTCCGGATGATCCGCTTTACTACGAGAAATTCTACTTCACGCCCGGCGACACCGGGTTCAGGGCGTGGGAGACGAGGTTCGGCAAGATCGGGGTGCTGATCTGCTGGGACCAGTGGTACCCGGAGGGCGCGCGGCTCACCGCGATGCAGGGCGCGGAGATCCTGTTCTATCCGACCGCGATCGGCTGGCATCCGAGTGAGAAGGACGAGTACGGCGCGAATCAGCACGGCGCCTGGGAGACCATCCAGCGGAGTCATGCGGTCGCCAACGGCTGCTACGTCGCCGCGGTGAATCGCATCGGCGTGGAAACGCCCGAGGGTGGGGACGGCATCGAGTTCTGGGGCCAGAGTTTTGTCGCCGGCACCAGCGGCCAGATCATCGCCAAGGCCAGCGTCGACCGGGAGGAGATCATGCTCGTGCCGATCGACCTCGGGAAAGTCGACGTCACCCGCACGCACTGGCCGTTCCTGCGCGACCGCCGGATCGACGCGTACGGGAACCTCACCCAGCGGTTCATCGACTAAACCAAACGACCGCGGACTACGCGGATGGCGCGGATGAATTTCCGGCCTTCGCGGCTGATCCGTGGAATCCGCGTCATCCGTGGTCAAAAAGTCTTCCTCCACCCAATCGGCCTCCGATGGTACTCCCGCCTCGCTCGGCTTTCGCATGCCCGCCGAGTGGGAGCCGCAGGTCGCCATCTGGCTCTCGTGGCCCCACAAGCGGGCCTCCTGGCCCGGCATGTTCCGGCCGGTGCCGTATACGTTCGCCCAGATCGTCGCGCAGATCAGTCGCTTCCAGGAAGTGCGGATCAATGCCGCCGCCGCGCTGCAGCCGCGGGCGAAGCGGCTGTGCGCCGCCGCCGGGGCGGACCTGGCGAAGGTCACGTTCTACGACCACCCGACCAACGACGCGTGGTGTCGCGATCACGGACCGATCTTCGTGAAGCAGGATCGCACCGGCGAGGTGGCGCTGACCGACTGGCGTTACAATGCCTGGGGCGACAAGTACCCGCCGTACGACCTCGACAACCGGATCCCGCCGAGCATCGGCCGGAAACTGAAGCTCCGACGCTTCGAGAACGACATGGTGCTCGAGGGCGGCTCGATCGACGTCAACGGCCGCGGCCTGCTGCTGACGAGCGAGCAGTGCCTGCTGAACAAGAATCGCAACCCGGAACTCTCCCGGGAACAGATTGAACAGAACCTGCGCGACTACCTCGGGGTGAAGTCGATCCTGTGGGTCGGCGATGGTATCCTGGGTGATGATACGGACGGCCATATCGACGACATCACGCGTTTCTTCAAAGCCGACGGCTTCATCACGGCGGTAGAACCGAACGGTCGTGATCCGAATCACCGGATCCTGGCGGAGAACCTCGAACGGCTACGCGGGTTTCGCACTCCGGCCGGCAAGGCGTTTGCACTCGTGGAACTGCCGATGCCGAAGCCGTTCGCCTTCGAGGGCCAGCGCGTGCCGGCCAGCTACGCGAATTTTCTCATCATCAACGGGGCGGTGCTCGTCCCGACCTTCCGTCAGAAAAAGCGCGACGCGGAGGCGTGCGCGATCATCGGCAGCTGTTTCCCGGGACGTGAAGTCATCCCGATCGACTGCTATCACCTGATCTGGGGCCTCGGCACGCTGCACTGCATCTCGCAGCAGCAACCCGCGTGAACATGGCGCGAACCGCCCGCGTTGCCGTCGTCGCCCTGGCGCTGACTTTGGCGGGCTGTGAATCGGTTTCCGATGCCACGTCGGCTGTGCGCGAACGCATGGCCGCCCGCGACCAGCCGCACGTGAAAACATTCGGCGCGGCGCCGCGGGCGACCTACGACGCCGTGCGCGCGGCGGCGACGGACATGGGCTATCGTTTCATCCGTGGGGGACCGGCGCAGGGGGAGTTCGAGGCCATCAGCGGGCTGCGTTCGGGGGAGACCATCGGGACGGCCCGGCAGATTTCCATGAAGGTGGCGCTCCGGCCGACGCTGGATGGCAAAGGGACGGACGTGTCCGTCTGGCTTAAGGAGATCATCGAAGCCGACTCCTCCAATCGTGCCGGCCAGGCCACTGAGACGCCGTTACGCGATACGCCCCAGTATGATGTGTTTTTCCTGCGAGTCGGACGGATCCTGGGCGTGAAATCGTAAGGCACCCCCCGGGAGCGGGGGCGGGCACCGCCCGCCCGCAAAAACACGGGGCCGCGGCGGGCCGGCACCCCGGGGTGGC
>JAEUHA010000040.1 GCA_016793535.1 Opitutaceae bacterium
ATCCCACTTGCGGACCATCCGGACGCGGCCCTCCGGGGTGCGCGGACGCCCTCGACCGCACCCGCGGCATCGGCCTCGTGGTTTGACCACTGCGGACGAGGACGGCCGCGCTCCCAGGGAGGGACCTACCGATTCGCCCGCAAGCGGATGCGCAAGGTCGTGTTCTGCTCCACCTTCGCCCGCTCATACACCAGCGGAAAATACCGGTCGTGCGCCCAGTCCTCGAAGAGGTCGCGGTAGCGCGGACTCCGCGGGTCGCCGGACTGGCCGGGCGTGTTGGTCGCCCAGACGTTGGACCAGTTGCCGACCTCGGCCACAAAGCGGGTGGACGCCCCGGCGGTCAGGCGAAAATCGGAGCTGCGCCAGGTGCTGACCCCGAGGGTTTCGCCGTCGCCGGCCTTGCTGACGGGGCCGACGTTCCACTGCGCCCGCGTCGCCTCGGGCAGGACGGCCGCGAGGGGATGCTCAAACAGGGCGTGGTGCAGCCGGCCCCACTGCCACTGGGCCTGGTCGGAGCCCAGTTTGCCGGTGAGCTCGTTCACGGCCGCCCGCAGCGCCTCGAGCAGCAGATCATTGCGAATGCGCGCCGGATCGGCCCCCAGCCGGGCATCGGGGGACTCGAGCAGGGACAGGATGTTGGGCGAGCTGCCCTGGCCGACGAGTTCCACCGCCGCGGCCGGCACGACGCGTTTCACGACCAGCCCGCGCAGGTGACGGTGATACCAGACGTTGAAGATCGCCGCGCCCACCGAATCGCGGGCGGCGCGGTGATCCCAGGTGCGCAGTGTTTGCCAGGCCGCCGCCACCGCCGGCTCGGCCGGTGCCGGCACGCGGGCAAGGAGCGCGGTCGCCCGCTGCGCCGTGACGCTCGTGATGTCGGTCTGCGCCGCGATCACGTCGGGCACGCCGAACTTCCGCGTGCCGCCAAAGATCTGCGGCTGGCGCTGGCTCCGGGCGGGGTCGGCCCACTCGTAGCTCAGGCCGAGCCGGCGATAGCGGTCGTCGGGCGGCAGGTTCATCTCGTTCGACGTGCCGAGCCAGCCTGTATCCGGATTCATGCGACGGGGAAACTCGTCCGCCGTCCGGAAACCCGCCCACTCGTACCGTCCGTCGCCCGGCACGGGCATCAATCCGTCCCAATTCGGCCGCACCGGCGCGAGCGCCGACGGCGCCCAGCCGATGTTGCCCCGGGCGTCGGCATAGAGGTAGTTGAGCGGCGGCGAGGCATGGCGGTTCATCGCCGCGAGGAATTCGTCCCAGTTCGTCGCCCGCTGGTATTCAAGGCTCGAGAGGTAGGGAACGGCGCCGGGCTCGAGCCAGGCCGCCCGCAGCGCGTAGGCCCGGTGTTGCGCCCCGTCCTCGAAGAGCACGGGGCCGTGCCGCGTGAACTTCAACTCGACCTCCCGCGGGGCCGCGCCCTTCACCACGATCGTCTCCCGCCGGACGGTCATCGGCTCCCAGCGGCCGGCATAGCGGTACTCGTTCGGCGCGGCGGGGTTCGTCTCGTAGACGTAGAGATCCTCCTGATCGACCGCGAAGATGGTCAGCCCGAACGCGATCGTGCCGTTGTGCCCGAGCGACACGCCGGGCAGGAAAGGCTCGCCGGCCCCGATCACGTCGAAACCCGGCGCGCTCAGGTGCGAAAAGTACCGCAGGCTCGGCACGCCCTGCACGCGATGCGGATCGTTCGCGAAGATCGCGCGGCCCGTCGTCGAGCGCGCCGGCGCCACCGCGAAGTTGTTGCTCTCGGTCAGCCGCACGCCGGGCGACGGCTCGAGCTCGAGGGCGCCGGTGCGTTCCGGATCCGGCTCGCCGCGCAGCAGCTTCGGCGTGAACCGCACGGCCGCGCGCGCCAGCGTGTAGAGCCGGAGCACGTCGGCGGGCACGGCGGCCGGATCGAGTCCGTCCGGCACGCGCGTCCGCCAGGCCGGCTCGAGCGCGCGGCGAAACGCATCCACCTCGAGCCCCGCCGCGCTCACGGCGCGCGCGCGCGCGATTTCCGACACGACGTTGCTGGCGAGGCCGTGGCTGCGAATGCGCACGACATCCGCGGGCTCCCACAGTGCCGGCTGATAACCGAGCAGCGCGAACTCCGGCGGCAGCAGCTCCGGCTGCGCGCGGGTGAGCCGCACATAGGCGTTCACGCCGGCGACGAAGCGCTCGACGATGCGTTTCGTATCCGAAGCGTACGCCAGCCACTCGGCGCGCATCTCGCCGCGAAACAGCAGCAGTCGCGACGCCCGGTCCTGCTCCACGTACGCGGGCCCGAAGTCGCGCGCCAGCTCCCCCAGCCCGCGCTTGCGCCAGAGGTCGATCTGCCAGAGCCGGTCGCGCGCGGCGTTGAAACCCTGCACGAAGAATACGTCGTAGCGATCGTTGGCATACAGGTGGGGCACGCCCCAGCGATCGACGAGGATCTCGGCGTCCTGCGCGAGCCCGTCGACCGTGTAGGCGAGGGAGGCCGGCTCGGCCGCGCGGGTCCGCGGGAGCGCCACGCAAACCGCGGCGGAAAGGATCAGGAAGCCGCGGCGGAGCAAGGGGGCGAATGGGGTCATGACGGAGGCGGGGGCTGCCTCCACCCAATCGAAACCGCGCCGCGACCGCAAGGGGGAGCAGCCTGCCCCAGGTCGCGTCCGGCACCTTCCACCGCTACTCGGCGTACGCCTTCAGGACATACTGCTGCACCATCCGCTGCGTGTTGAAAAACGATCCGTTCAGGGCGATCGCCGATCGCATCACCTCGAGGAAGCGGGGGCGTTCGCGGTAGAAGAGCGGGGCCACGACGTGCTCGAGCTGATCGTAAAGCGAACGGGTATCCTGGGCGTCGCGGTCCGCTGCGGGCGCGTCGCTCACGTGGTGGTCGCCGATCGACCAACCCGTGACGCCCTCGATGCAGCCCTCGAGCCACCATCCGTCGAGGATGCTCAGGCTGGGCACGCCGTTGAGCGCCGCCTTCATCCCGCTCGTGCCGGACGCCTCCAGCGGGGGCAGCGGGGTGTTGAGCCACACGTCGACTCCCGCCGTGACCCGGCGCGCGATCTCCAGATCGTAGTTCTCGAGGTACACGATCTCCACGTCCGGCCCCAGGCGGCCGCGGCGGCTCAGGATGCGCTGGATGATCTCCTTCCCGCCGGAATCGTTCGGATGCGCCTTCCCGGCAAACACGATCTGCAGCCGCCCCACCCGCGCCGCGAGGGCGGCGAGGCGCGCGGGATCCGAGAGCACCAGTGCCGGCCGCTTGTACGGCGTGGCGCGGCGGGCAAAGCCCAGCGTCAGCACCTGCGGGTCGAACTCCACTCCGCCGTGTTCGCGCACCCACGCCAGCAACCGTCCCTTCGCGGCGACGTGCGCCGCCCACAGTTCATCGGTCGGAATGCTCAGCGCGTACCGCAGGCTGTAGTTGTCCGACCGCCAGCCGGGAATGTGACGATCGAACAGTTCCTGGAACGACGGCGCCGCCCACGTGCCGGCGTGCACGCCGTTCGAGATCGCGTCGACCTGGGGCTTGCCGAACATCACGCGCGACACCTCCGCGTGCCGGCGCGCGACGCCGTTCACGTAGTGGCTGAGGTTCAGCGCGAGCAGCGTCAGGTTGAGCGTGTTCCGGCGGTCGAAGAGGTCGCGCAGGTCGCCGTTCGCGGGGTGCAGGTTTACCACCCGGCGGACGAGGTCCGCGCAGAACACGTCGTGCAGGTCCAGGAATCCGCGGCGATGCCGGAACACCTGCCCCACGAGGTCCATGGCGAACTGGTCGTGTCCCGCCGCCACCGGCGTGTGCGTCGTGAAGACACAGCGCGCCTGCACCGCGTCGATGTCGGCCCCGTTGATCGCCTTCCGGCCCGCACGGCGGGCGCCCTCGTCGAGCAACTCGAGGGTCAGCAGGCTGGCGTGGCCTTCGTTCAGATGAAAGCGCCGGAGGTGATCGAAACCCAGTGCGCGGAGCAGGCGCACGCCACCGATGCCGAGGACCACTTCCTGGCAGATCCGGTAATACGCGTCCCCGCCGTAGAGATAGTGCGTCAGCGTCCGGTCCCACGCCGAGTTCTCCGGCAGGTCGGTATCAAGGAAGAGAACCGGCACCTTCGCCCCGGTGATGCCGGTGATCTCGTAGCGCCACGCCCGGATCACGACCGCGCGATCCTCGAGGTACACCGTCGCCCGCGGCGCCAGCTCGGTCAGGTGCCGCTCCACGGGCCAGTCGGTCTGCCGCTCCCGCTGCCAGCCCGTCGCGTCGAAGGTCTGCGTCAGGTAGCCCCGGCGGTGCAGCAGGGTCACCGCCAGCACCGGCACGCCGAGATCCGCGCACGAGCGCAGCGTATCGCCCGCCAGGATACCGAGGCCGCCCGCGTAGGTCGGGATCGCCGGATCGACGGCGATCTCCATGGAAAAATAGGCGATCTCCCGCCCGGCGTTCATCCTCCGCGCTCCCCGCTCAAGACGGTGATCGAGGCGAGAACGGCCCGGCTCCTGAAGATGGACGGCATGTGGTGCATCGTTTCCCTCCGCGTCCTGAGTGCCATGAACCTACCACCACCCGCGTCCGCCGGTGGCGCGCGCGTTGGCATTCGCCCCGCATCCCTTGCCCTGCCCGGCACCTCGCGCCGGGCCGCGGTCACGGCGGCCTCAAGGAACGAGAGGATTCCCGCAATCGGTGCATAGCGAAACGACGCGAAAGGGTGTACTGATAGGACCGTTCAAAGCCCCGTTGCTTCCAGCCCGTCCCCTCTCAACCCATCTCCTCCCATGGCGATCGCGGTCAACCAGGACATCGGCAGCCGGCTCGACGAGGTCGCAACCCTGCTCGCCGAACAGGGAGCGAATCGGTTCCGGATCCAGGCGTACCGGCACGCCGCCGAGGCGGTCCGGGACCTGTACCAGCCGGTCTCGACCCTGCTGGCGCGCGAGGGGCTGCCGGGCCTGGAAGGGATTCCGGGCGTCGGCCAGAGCATCGCACGGGCGATTCGCGACCTGGTGCTTCACGGTCGGTTGGCGTTGCTCGATCGGATGCGGGGGGACCACGACCCGGTTGCGCTGCTGCGGTCCGTGCCCGGCGTCGGCCGGGTTCTCGCCGACAAGCTCCACGTGGAACTCGGGCTCGAGTCCCTGGCCGACCTCGAGGCGGCGGCACATGACGGCCGGCTCCGCGACTTCGCCGGCATCGGCGGCAAACGCCTGGCGGGCATTCGCGACTCCCTGGCCCAGCGGCTCGGTCGCATCCGCGCGCCGGTTCCGCTTCACCCCGGCTCCGGGGCGGAGCCCACCGTGGCCGAGCTCCTGGACGTCGACCGCGAATACCGCATCGGGGCCGTCGCCGGCACCCTGCCCAAGATCGCGCCGCGGCGGTTCAACCCCAACCGCGAAGCCTGGCTCCCGGTGTTGCACACGCAGCGGGGAAACCGGCACTACACCGCGCTCTTCTCGAACACCGCGCACGCCCACGCCCTGAAGCGCACGCGGGACTGGGTCGTGCTGTATCATGATGCCGGAGACGGCGAGCACCAGCACACCGTCATCACCGCCGCGTACGGACCGCTGCAGGGCCGACGCATCGTGCGCGGCCGCGAATCCGAATGCGAACATCACTACTGGCCCTCCGGATGCGGGGCGAGTGCGGCCCACGTCAGCCATGAGGCCCCGGTTTCATCAGCGATCTGACGCGGGCGCGCTGCTCGCGGAACAGCTCGCCGGCCAGGCGGGCCGAGACGATGTCATCGTCCTGGCCCTGCCGCGCGGCGGCGTGCCGGTCGCGTTCGAGGTCGCCCGACGGCTCAAGGCGCCGCTCGACGTCCTGGTCGTGCGCAAGCTCGGCGTGCCCGGCCACGAGGAGCTGGCAATGGGCGCGATCGCGGCCGGCGGGATCGAGTACCGGGACGAATCCGTCATCGCGTCGCTTCAGGTGCCGCCGGCGCGCGTCGCCGAGGTGGTGCGCCGGGAGCGCGCGGAACTCGCGCGGCGGGAAAAGGCCTACCGCGGCGATCGGCCGTTCCCGCCGCTCGCCGGGCGGACGGTGATCGTCGTGGACGACGGCATCGCGACCGGCGCGACGATGCGGGCGGCGGTGCGTGCGCTGCAGACGCGGCGGCCGGCCGCCATCATCGTCGCTGCGCCGGTCGCGTCGGAGGCGGCGATCCAGGCCCTGGCGCCGGACGTCACGGCTGTAGTCACCCTGCTGATACCCGAGGCGTTCTTCGCCATCGGCCAGTTCTACGAGGACTTCGGCCAGACGACGGACCAGGAAGTGACGGACCTGCTGGCGCGCGCGGCTTGTGATCCAACGTAAGTCTCCCCCGGGAGCGCTGCCCCCGGCCGGACGCCCGAAAACGCGGCCGAGGGCGGCCGCGCTCCCAGGGCCTACCGCTGCGCGCGCACCGTCACCCTCACCCCGTCGCTCACCTTGTCGCTGGCGTGCACGACGACCTCGTCGCCCGCGGCCAGCCCGCCTCGGAGTTCGACCTCCCGGCCGTCGCCGTGGCCCACCTCGACCTTCGTGAGTCGCGCGCGGCCGCCGCGCAGGGCAAAGACCGCCCACGCACCCTGGTGGCGAAACAGCGCGCCGACCGGCGCCTTGAGCACCTGGTCCGATTCCCACACCACGATCCGCGCCTCGACGCGATAGGCATCACCGAGCGTGCGGCGTTGCGCGGGAGGAGTGACAAGATCCGCGATCACGTTGACGCGCTGCTCCTCGACGCCGAGGGCGGAGATCTTCAGGAAGCCGGCGGGTTCGACCACCCGGACGCGGCCCTCGAGCGGCGCGTCGCCGCCCCAGTGTTCGAAGAGCACCCGGGCCCCGCGCGGGATCCGCACCGCGTCCGACGAGAGCACGTCGATCTCCGCCTCGAGGTCCGACGGATCCCCGATCTCCAGGAGACGCGTCCCCGGCGCGACCACGGCCGAATCCTCCTGCCACACCCGCAGCACCCGGCCGTCGACGGGGGCCACGATCTTCATCTCGCCGGTGCACTCCTCGGACCGCGGCCCGGGGATCGAACGTGCCAGCGCGGCGCGCGCCTGCTCCAGCTCGAAGCCCGCGATGCGACGGGCATACTCTGCGACCTTCAGGTCCTCGGCCGCGACACGCGCCGCCTCCCGACTGCGGTCGAGTTCCTGGCGCGAAACCGCCTTTTCGTCCGCGAGCCGTGTGACGCGCACGTAATCCCGCTGGGCCAGTTCCTGCGTCGCCCGCGCCCGCTCGACCCGGGGTCCGGCCAGGTCGGCCTGCGCCTCGGCCGCCCGCAGTCGCGCCTCGAGTTGCGCCCGGGTGCGCGCATCGAGGAGCGCGGGCGCCACGGGATCGATCGACGCCAGCACCGTGACGCCGGCCCGCACCGCGTCGCCGGAATGCAGTTCGATCCGTCGCAACTGGCCTCCCAGCGGCGTCGAGATCGCGTACCGCTCCTTGATCCGCGTCCGGCCGTCTTCGTCCACCGTCACGCGCAGCGGCCCGGAAGCCACGCGCACGATCTCCACCGGCGCGGGCCGCGGCATGAACGCGTACGCCAGCACCCCGAGCAGGGCGACGCCGGCGGCGGCAAAGAGGAGCGGGCGACGGGTGAATTTCATGAGAGACGAGGGCCCTGGCCGTTGAAAATTGAAGATCGAAAGGTGAAAGCCCTGGCACGGCGGTGCGTCGGGTCATGACCGGGATGGGCTCGTTCCACGTTCATCGTTCGACTTTCGCCCATCGCTTGCTTCACGCGGCCGCCTTCAGCACCGCGAGCAGATCGAGCCGGTCGAGGCGGCGGCGCACGACGAGACCGGACAGCAGCGCGGCGCCGACGACGGTGGCGACGGCGAATGCGTACGTCGACAGATTGACGACGAGGGGGAACCGATACGACTCGGTCGCCAGCGCGACGACCGCCAGCGCGGCGAACGCGTACCCGAGCAGGAGCCCGAGCGGGATCGCCAGCAGGGTCACGATCGCGATTTCCCCGAGGAAGATCAGGGAGATCTCGTCGCGCCCGAAACCGATCACGCGCAGCGTCGCGAGTTCACGGCTGCGCTCCGCCAGCGAGATCCGCGCCGCGTTGTACACGACGCCGAAGGCGATGATGCCGGCGAAGATCACGTTGATGAGGCGCATGCGGAGGAGGTTCTCCGCCATCAGCTCGCGGAACGCCGCCAGGGCCGCGGTCTTGGTGCCGACGACTGCCACGCGCGGCGCCGCCTTGAGCGCGGCATACAGTCCGGGCTCCGCCGCCGGGTCGACGCGCAGGAACGCCCCCGACACCACGCCGCTCTCGCCGAGCAGGCGGTTGAGCACCGCGAGTTCGAGGTAAGCGGAGGTGCCGGCCACGTCCTCCACCAGCCGCACGATGGGCAGCTCCAGCGTCGGCCGCTGGCCCTCCATCACCTCGACGCTCACCACATCTCCGGGGCGGGCGCGCAACAGGTCCGCCAACGCGCGGGAGACCACCAGCCCCGCCGGCGACAACGGCGTCTCGCGCCAGTCGACATCGAGCAGCCGCAACAGCCCGGCGTCCGCGGGCACCCCCAGCAATCCCAGCCGGCGGGAAAGGTGGCCGAAGCGAATTCGCACCGGCACGGTCCGGAAGGGCTCCGCGGCCAGCACGCCGGGCAGCTGCCGGAATTCCGCCATCGCGCCGGAGGCAGCCGGCTCCACCAGGGTGACGCTCGTGTCGTAGCGCTGCACGCCGTAGAATTGCAGGTCGACCATGAAGTCGACGATGTCGCGCACAAAGCTGCCGAGCACCACGATCGCGATCGCCAGCGCGATGCCGAGGACCGACAGCGCGGCCGATACCGGCTTCCGTTCGAGTTGGCGCAGGATCATGCGCAGGATGCGGCCGACGAAACGCTGCCAGCCGAGCCGCTCGATCAGCAGCGGCCGGTAGTGCGCCGGCTCCTCCGGCCGCATGCCTTCGGCGGGCGGCAGGCGCATCGCGCGCCGGACCGCCGCCACCGCACCCGCCAGCGCGGCGCCCGTGCAGATCAGCGCGGACCAGGCCACGACCGCCGGATCAAGCTGGAACTCGAGCCGCGGAAAACGGAAGTAGCGCGCATACATCGCCGCCATGTCCCGGCCGAGCCAGGTCCCCGCCGCGATCCCGAGCACGAGCCCGATCACGGTCAAGACCGAGACGAGCTTGAGATAGTGCAACCCGACATCGGCGGTCGTGTAGCCGAACGCCTTGAGCACCGCGATCTGCTCGCGCTGCGTCCGGACCAGCCGCGAGATCACCACGTTCAAGAGGAATGCCGTCACGGCGAGGAAGATGGCCGGCGGAATCGTCGCCATCGCCCGCAGCTGCGAGAATTCATCCGTCAACAGCCGGTGCGACATCTGCTCGCTCCGCCCATGCGCTCCCTGCCCGCCGAACGGCGCCGTCAGCCGGTCCAGCGCGTCGAGCACGTCGCGCTCCACCGCCTCGCGCGTCAGCGTGAGGGCGATGTCGTTGAACGCTCCCTGGAGGCCGTACGCGGACGCGAGCTGCAGCCGGTCCAGCCAGAAGACGCCGAACCGGCGGTCGTCGGGAATGAACTCGCCCGGCCGGAGCTGGTAAACGTACTCCGGCGAAATCGCCACGCCGACGAGGTGCAGGGTCTGCAGGCGGCCGTTGATGATCGCCCGCACCTGATCGCCCGGCCCGAGCCCGTGGGCGGCGGCAAACGCCTCGCTGACCAGCGCCTCGTGCCGCGCGTACCGCTCCGGAAAGCGTCCGCGCCGGAGATGCGGCCGGTTGAGTCCGGCCCGTGGATCGGCGTCGAGCGAGAGCAACCGGCCGACCGCCGGCATGGGCATGCCGGGCAGGTCGAGCGTGACGTCGACCACCACCCGCGTCTGCACCTGGGCCACGCCGGGAATGGTCGCGAGCCGGGCCGCCAGCGCATCCGGGGCGCGCTTCAGCCGGGTGAACACCTGGGCGAAACGGTAGTCGTCGTAGTAGCCCTGCTGGGTGCCCTGGAGCGACGACACCATGCTCAGCGACATGATGAGCATCGCCACCCCGCTCGCCATCACGAGCGCGATGGCGAGGACCTGGCTCTTCAGCGTCCAGAGGTCGCGGAGCAGTTTCAGGTCGAGGCGTTTCATGGTCACCACTGCAGTTCGCCGGCCGGGATCTGGCGCGCGTTGCGGTGCTCCGACGCGATGCGTCCGTCGGAGAGCGCGATCACGCGGTCGGCCATGCCGGCGATGACCGCATTGTGCGTGATCACGACCGTCGTGGTGCCGAGCTCGCGGTTCACGCGGTCGATCGCCTCGAGCACCAGGACGCCGGTCTTCACGTCGAGCGCGCCGGTCGGCTCGTCACAGAGCAGGACGTCGGGGCGTTTCGCGATGGCGCGCGCGATCGCCACGCGCTGCTGCTCGCCGCCGGAAAGCTGCGAGGGAAAGTGATCGACGCGCTCGGTCAGCCCGACGAGCCGCAGGGCCTCGGCCGCCGGCATGGGATTCACCGCGATGTCCGTGACCAGTTCGACGTTCTCCCGCGCCGTCAGGCTCGGCATCAGATTGTAGAACTGAAACACGAAGCCCACGTGCTCGCGCCGGTAGCGCGTGAGTTCGGCGTCGGTCGCGGCGGTGAGCGTGTGATCCCGGTAAACCACCGTGCCGCCCGTCGGAACATCCAGGCCGCCGAGGATGTTGAGCAGCGTGGACTTTCCGCTGCCGGACGGCCCGAGGAGCACGACGAACTCCCCCTCGTACAGGTCGAGGTCCACGCCGCGCAGGGCATGAACCTCGAAGCTGCCCATGCGGTAGACCTTGGTCAGTCCGCGGGCGGTGAACACCCTCCGGCCGCCGGAGTTGGCGGCGACCGGACGGGGCTCAGGCTGGGTCGGGGGCGGGAGTGGCACGGCGGGGGCGAAACGGAGGGGCCGGCGGAGCCGCACCCGCGTTCGCGCGTCTGGCCGCCGATCCGTTCCGGAAGCGGGTTTACAGCGAATAGTGCATGTCGACGGGCGGCGACAGCTGCTTGTAGTGCGGCTGCAGGAACGTCACCAGGTCGATCAGCTGCGTGACCGTCATCTGGTCGTTCATCACCCGCATCGGCGACTTCGCCGGCGGCGGTCCCTTGGGCCGCGGGAGCTTGTCCGAGATCGCGTAGTTCGGGTGCACGATCGACGTCAGCAGGTCGCCGATGGTGCGCAGCCGCGCGACCTCGCCACCGAGGGCGACCACGGTGTCCGCGGGCGCGGTCGGCTTCGGCAGCTCGACCCCGGCGAGCGTGTGGCACTCGGTGCATTTCAGGGCGACAAAGGCCGCCTTGCCGTTCGCCGCGTCACCCTGGGGCAGGCGGAAACGGGACGTCGATTTCAGGCTGGAATCGCAGCCGGTGAGAACCAGACCAAGCGTCGCTAGCACGACACCGCAGAGCGTTTTCATGACGACCTCCTTTTTGTTCCGGGTTTATCCACTGACGACCAACACCGCGTCGTATCCGCCAAACGGATTCTGCGCGGTCTGCTGGGCCGACGGGTCGTCCCGCCATTCGCCGTCGACCATGAGGCGGTAGCGGTACTCGCCGGGGGGCAGTTCCACGTCGACCGACCAGTCCCCGAGGGGGTCACGCCGCAACGGCGTCGCCCGCGGATCCCAATCGTTGAAGGAACCGACCACAAAGACCTCCCGCGCGTCCGGGTTGAAATAGCCGAAGCGCACGCGCTGCAGCTCGACGGGCGGCGCCACCGCGCCGGGGCCGTCCGCATCGCTCGCCACCGTGACGACCATCACGCCGGCCGCCACCACTGGAGCCGGACCCTCCGCCGGCTTTCGACCGATCGCGGGTCGGGGACGGGCTGCGGGTTTCGACGCCGGCGGGGCAGAGGGGCGCTTTTTCATGGCTCGGTCAGGGTTTCTGCGCGCACCATACGCCCGTCTCCACTCCCCCGCGTGGCGTTTCCTGCGTTTTTTTGCGCATGGGTTGCGCCCGGAAACCAACGGGAATCGTCCGTGGCCGCCGGTTCCCATCCCCGGCCGCCGGACAATTGCCGCGGCAATAAAACCAACCGACGCCGAGCGGGAAAGCCGGTGCAGGACGACCCTGTCGACAACATCACCCGCGATCGAACCAAGGAGAACCCCATGAAAACGAACCAAACCGCCCCGACCGTCCGGCAGGACCCGCCCGAAGCCTGGATCCGCGAGCGCGCGTACTACCTGTGGCTCAACCGCGGCTGCCCGCAGGGTGACGACCTGCAGGACTGGCTTGCGGCCAAGGCGCAGCTCACGGCCGAAGCCGGGCCGGCAACGACCACGCTGTATCCAAAGGCCGATGACACGCTGCAGCACTTCTCGATCCGGCAGACGCTCGACCAGCACCAGAGTGATCCGGCGCACCGGTTCCATGCGCCCTCGGTGGTGCACGACTCCCGGCTCAACGTCGCGGCCAACGAGATGCCGCAGCGGATCCGCGGCCGGCATTTCGACAACGCGGAGCGGAAGCCGGGCAAGAAGGGCTGAACGGTTGATGGCCCTCCTGGGAGCACGGACGTCCTCGTCCGCCTCGGATCTAACCTGCGGACGGGGGCGTCCGCGCTCCCAGGAGAGGGGGAATTCCCAATCCCTCAGGCCCCGTTGCTGCCGTTGGGCGGCAACGCCGGCTTGGCGGCGAGGCGCTGGTAGTGCGCGTAGTGCTGCGTCACGTCGCTTTGCGCGTGCGCGGCGAGATCGGAGGCACGCTGCGGCGCGAGGTTTCTGAGCGCGTTGAACCGGGTCTCCTCCGCCATGAATCGCGCGAGGTCGGTCTTGGGCGGACCGGAGTCCAGCTTGAGCCCGACCTCACCGTGTTCGGTACGCCGCGGGTCGAAGCGGAAGATCGGCCAGTAGCCCGACTCGACGGCCGCGCGCTGGTGTTCGGCGCCGTTCTGGAGCGGGAAGCCGTGCGCGATGCAGTGGGCGTAGGCGATGATCAGGGCCGGGCCCGGATAGCTTTCCGCCTCGCGGATGGCGGCGATCGTCTGGCTGTCGCGCGCCCCCATCGCCACCCGGGCGACATAGATGTGGCCGTACTGCATCGCAATGAGCGCAAGATCCTTCTTGGCCCGCGGTTTTCCGGAGGCGGCGAACTTCGCGATCGCGCCCATCGGGGTGGCCTTCGACGCCTGGCCGCCGGTGTTGGAATAGACCTCGGTGTCGAGGACCAGCACCTTCACGTTCGCACCCGATGCCAGCACGTGGTCGAGGCCGCCGTAGCCGATGTCGTAGGCCCAGCCGTCGCCGCCGACGATCCAGACGGACTTCCGCACGAGGTCGTCCGCCTGCGTGCGCAGCCGGCGCGCGTCGGCGGTGTCACAAGCGGCGAGGTTCTCGCGCAGGGCCTGGACGCGGGCGCGCTGGGCGGCGATGTCCGCCTCGGTGTCCTGCGCGGCGTTGATCAGGTCGCGGGCCAGGGACTCGCCCACCGTCGGCGCCAGGCGTTCCAGCAGCGTGGCGGCCGCCGCGCGGCGTTGCTCCGCCGCCAGGTGCAGGCCTAGGCCGAACTCGGCGTTGTCCTCGAAGAGCGAGTTGGCCCAGGCCGGGCCCCGGCCGTCTCCATTCGCGCAATACGGCGTGGTCGGCAGGTTCCCGCCGAAGATGGAGGAGCAGCCGGTCGCGTTCGCGATCAGCAGCCGGTCCCCGTAGAGCTGGGTGAGCAGCTTGAGGTACGGCGTCTCGCCGCACCCGGCGCAGGCGCCGGAGAACTCGAAGAGCGGCTGCATGAACTGCGTGCCCTTGACGGTGCTGGCATCGAGCCGCGCGCGGTCGGGATCGGGCAGGCCGAGGAAGAAGTCCCAGTTGCGCCGTTCCGCCTCGAGCCGGGGCGGCTGCGGCACCATGTCGATCGCCTTGTGCTGCGGGTTGGCCTTGTCCTTCGCCGGACACACCTGCACGCAGAGCGAGCAACCGGTGCAGTCCTCGGGCGCGACCTGCAGGGTGTAGCGCTGGCCGGGGAATTCGGTGGACCGGAACGGCGTCGACACGAACTCCGCGGGCGCATCGGCGAGTTTCGCCGGGTCGTAGAACTTCGCCCGGATCGCGGCGTGCGGGCAGATGAGCACGCACTTGTTGCACTGGATGCAGAGCGCCGGATCCCACGCGGGGAGCTCGAGCGCGAGATTGCGTTTCTCGAAGCGCGCGGTGCCCGTCGGCCAGCAGCCGTCGACCGGCATCGCGCTCACCGGCAGGAGATCGCCGGCGTTGTCGAGCAGGCGGGCGGTCACTTCCCGCACGAACGCCGGCGCCCCGGGATAAGTGGGCGGCAGCGTCGCCACCGCCTCCGTGTCGGTCACGGCGGGAATCGGCACCTCGTGCAGACCGGCGAGCGCGGAGTCCACCGCCGCATAGTTCATCTGGACCACCTTCTCACCCTTGCGGCCGTAGGTCTTGGCGATCGCCGCCTTGATCTGCGCGATCGCCTCGTCGCGCGGCAGCACGCCGGAGAGGGCGAAGAAACAGGTCTGCAGGACGGTGTTCGTGCGCCGCCCCATGCCGTTGTCCTGGGCCACGCGGGTCGCGTCGATGACGAAGAGCCGCAGCCGTTTCGCGATGCAGGCCTCCTGCCACTCGCGCGGGAGTTTCCGCCACGTTTCCGCCGGGGCGTGGGGCGAATTGAGCAGGACCGTCGCGCCCGGCGCCGCGTAGCCGAGGATGTCGCTGCGGCCGACAAAACTGAACTGGCTGCACGCGACGAACTCGGCGTGCCGGATCAGGTACGGCGCGCGGATCGGCCTTGGGCCGAAACGCAGGTGCGAGATCGTCATCGAACCCGACTTCTTCGAATCGTACACGAAATAGCCCTGGGCGAAGTTCGGCGTTTCCTCGCCGATGATCTTGATCGAGTTCTTGTTCGCCCCGACCGTGCCGTCCGCCCCGAGCCCGACGAACACGCATCGCCGCACCTCGGAGTCCTCGAGGTCGAAGTCGGCGTCGTACGGCAGCGACGTGCCGGTCACGTCGTCGATGATGCCGACCGTGAAATGATTTCGCGGCGCGGGCTGCGCGAGATGATCGAACACTCCGCGCACCATCCCGGGCGTGAACTCCTTCGAGCCAAGCCCGAAGCGGCCGCCGATGACCCGCGGCGAGCCCGCCAGCGGTGAACGGCCCTCGGCCAGCGCGGCGACGACGTTGAGGTAGAGCGGCTCGCCGAGCGAGCCGGGTTCCTTCGTCCGGTCGAGCACGGCGAGCGCGCGGACCGACGCCGGCAGGGCGGCGAGGAACGCGGCGCCGGCGAACGGCAGGAAGAGCCGCACGGAGAGGAGCCCGACCTTCTCGCCGCGCGCCGCGAGCCAGCGGACGGTTTCACCGATGGTCTCGCACGCGCTGCCCATGGCCACGATCACGCGCTCGGCCGCGGGATGGCCGGTGTAGTCGAAGAGATGATACTGACGACCGGTGCGGGCGGCAAAACGGTCCATCGTCGCCTGGACGATCTCCGGCACGCGGGCATGGAAGCGGTTGCCGGCCTCGCGGCTTTGAAAATAGACGTCCGGGTTCTGGGCCGTGCCGTGGATCGAGGGCCGGTCGGGTGTCATCGCCCGGGCGCGGAACGCGGCGATGTCGGCTTCATCGATCACCGCCCGGAGGTCGTCGTCGTCGAGCGGCGCGATCTTGGCCACCTCGTGCGAGGTGCGGAACCCGTCGAAGAAGTGCAGGAACGGCACGGACGCGCGCAGGCTCGCCGCGTGGGCGATGAGCGCCAGGTCCTGCGCTTCCTGGACCGAGTTGCTGCAGAGGAGCGTGCAGCCCGTGGCGCGGCAGGCCATGACGTCCTGGTGGTCGCCGAAGATCGACAACCCGTGCGCCGCCAGCGCCCGCGCGCTCACGTGCAGCGTGAACGGCTGCAGTTCGCCCGCGATCTTGTAGAGGTTGGGGATCATCAGCAGCAGGCCCTGCGACGCCGTGAAGGTCGTCGTCAGCGCCCCGCCGAGCAGGCCACCGTGCACCGTGCCGGCCACGCCGCCTTCCGACTGCATCTCCACGATGCGCGGCACCGCGCCCCAGAGATTGGGTCGCCCGGCCGCGGCCCACTCGTCGCACCATTCGGCCATGCCGGAGGAGGGAGTGATCGGATAGATCGCGATCAGCTCGTTGAGCCGGTAGGCGACCGAGGCGACGGCCTCGGAGGCATCACATGTGACGCACGCTGGCGTGGGGGAGAGAGTCATGGCCATGGAAGACCCGGCGCGAGGTTTACGCCGGGCCCGCACATCCTAGAGCATGCCGCCCGACGCGGCCACGCATCCGTTGGCTTTGGGCGCGCAGACCTTGCGGCCCACCGGAGGCGGGAGCGGGGCGATTCACCGCCCGCGGGCAAAGTAGGGTTAAGCCCCATCCCGCCCTCACGCCTTTCCGTCCATGCTCCGCGCCAGTTCCAGTCGACGCGCCCGAATGCGCCGTCCGGTCACCCGGCGTCGCCCTCACGTACCAAACCAACCCTTCACCGATTTTCCCATGTCCTCCCTTCCCACGCTGCACGCGCTCCTGATCGACGAACTCAAGGATCTCTTTCACGCCGAGAACCAGTTGCTCAAGGCACTGCCCAAGATGGCCAAGGTCGCCGGCAACACTCAGCTGAAGGCCGGCTTCACGCGTCACCTCGCCCAGACCCGCGTGCATGTCACCCGGCTCACGCAGGCGTTGAAGCTCCTGGGCCTTCCGGCGAAGGGCAAGACGTGCCACGCCATGCTCGGCCTGGTCGAAGAGGGGGCCGAGGCCATCGCGCTCCGCGCGCCCACGGCGGTCCGCGATGCCGCGCTCATCGGCGCCGCGCAGCGCGTGGAGCACTACGAGATCGCCGGCTACGGGACGGCCCGCGCCTTTGCCCAGACCCTGGGTGAAACCCGGGTGGCCGCCCTGCTGCAGGCGACCCTCGACGAGGAAGGAGAGACCAACCGGAACCTCACCGACATCTCCGACACAGTGAACACCGCGGCCCTCGCCGTGGGCGGGAAAATTTCCGCGTCCAAGAAATCCCGTCTCTGAACTCCGCGCCCTCCTCCACCATGAATGATCTCACTCTTCTCCTCCCAATCGCGGCGGCCGGCTATTCGCTCCTCTATATGATCTTCGGCGGCGGCCTGATTGGCGCCGTCGTGATCTTCATTTTCGCCAAGATGCTCGGAAAGTAGTCCGGCGGCAGGCCGCGGGCGCCCAAGACCCGCCGCACTGTCTCCCCTATACCATTTCGGTTCGCTCCGCCCGAGCGCTGTCCTGTCAAGGGAGCGCCTCGACGGTGCATTGGACCTGTTCGCCCTCCGTTACGCTCTGCCGTTCCCATCCTCGCCACTCGCTGGCCCATCCTTGCCATGAAAACAAAGCTCCCCTTTCCCAGCCGCCCGCTCCTCGCGCCGCTTTTCGCCTTCGCCGTCATCGGACTCGAGATGCCCGGCTGCGTCGCCGCCGCCGCGTCTGCGCCAACCACGTCTCGCGCCGCGGCAGACCACCTCGGTACCGCGCTGAAGGCCAACGATGTCGTGGGCCTCAAGATCCTGAATAACGAAGGGCAGACCGTCGGGAGCGTGGAGGACATCGCGATCGACCTGCAATCCGGCCGGATCGTCCAGTTCATCGTCTCCACCGGCGGATTCCTCTCCATGGGCGAGCGCCACAGCGCCGTGCCCCCGAGCCGCGTCCAGTTTCGCGAGGCCGGAAAGCCGCTGCACTTCGATATCACCCGCGAGAAACTGAAGTCCGCACCGGCCTTTGAGATGTCGGACTGGAAGGACTTCTACCAGTCAGACCGCGTGCAAGAGTCCTATCGCTTCTTCGGCGAGGAGGCCGCGTTCGACCGCTCCGCCGCAAACGGAAAGCTGCCAGCCGTCGTCACCAGCGCAAACGGCCTGGGGCACGTGCAACGGGCCACCAAGCTGATGGGCCTGACGGTGGAGAACCTACAGCAGGAAAACATCGGCACGGTCGACAATCTCATCCTCGATCTTTCCAAGGGTCGCGTCGTAGCCGTGATCGTATCCACCGGCGGATTCCTCGGCATGGGCGATACGCTGAGCGTCATTCCGCCGACGGCACTGCGGTTCAGTTCCGAGCACGACCGGCTCCGGCTCGACACGACCAAGGAGTCGCTGCGCGACGCTCCCCGCTTCAAGTCGGGCGAGTGGCCGGACTTCGCCGCGCGCGACTACACCGCCGGGGTTTACCGGGCCTACCAGCAGGACTCCTATCTGGATCGCGATGCCGACAATGCGGCGCGTAACACTCGCGATCGCGCCGGCCGCACGCTGACCGCCGTCGACCAGGGCAACAGCGCCAGCGATGTCGCGCTCACGCGGGACATTCGCCGGGGCGTCGTCGCCCTCGACGGGCTCTCGGTCAACGGGAAGAACGTGAAAATCGTCACGGTCAACGGTCAGGTTACGCTGCGCGGCCCCGTCGGCACGGCGGAGGAGAAAGTGCAGATCGCGGACATCGCCACGCGGGTCGCCGGTGCGGCCAACGTGAACAACCAGCTCGAGGTCGTGGCGCGCTGAACGGCGCGTCGTCCACCTCTTTTCCAACGAACTCGAAACGCCAGAACCAAATCAGGAAAACCCATGTCTAAAAAATCCGTATTCTGCATCGCCACCGACCGCCCCCAGGCCGAGCTCATTGTCGATCGCCTCAAGGCCGCGAACTTCTCTCACAACGACATCTCAGTCCTTTTCCCGGACAAGGAGACGAGTCGCGATTTCGCCCATGAAAAGAGCACCAAGGCCCCGGAGGGCGCCGTCACTGGCGCGGGCACGGGCGGCGTCGTCGGCGGCGCTCTTGGCTGGATCGTCGGGATCGGCGCGCTCGCGATTCCGGGCGTCGGTCCGTTCATCGCGGCGGGCCCGATCCTGGCGGCACTCAGCGGTGCGGCCGTGGGCGCGGCGGTCGGCGGTATCGCCGGCGGCCTGATCGGCCTCGGCATCCCGGAGATCGAAGCCAAGCGCTACGAAGGAAAAATCCAGAAGGGCAATCTGCTCATCTCCGTTCACACGGAGAACTCGGACGAAATCTCGCGGGCCAAGAAGATCTTCGAGGACGCGAAGGCCGACGATATTTGCGTCACCGGCGATGCCTCCGTGCCCGACGCGGGAACGACACATCGCATTCCGAATGTCCCGGCGAACGTCCGGGACCCGGCCACGACCAAGTCCTCCGTCCATTACCCTTCGGGCGCTTGATCTGAGTCTGCCCTCGCACTCCGGGAGCTCCCGCTCTCCCCCTCCATCTGTTCTCCTTTCCATGGCACTGACACAGCGCCGTGGAATTTTTTCAGGCCGGCAGGGCCTTGCTACACGCGCGTTCCGCTGCGACGGGGTTTTGACCCCAGCGCACCACCCGCGGTTCTCCGACACTATACGTTTCTCTCTCGCACCATCGCGCAGCGCCGCCAGCCGCTAGCCGATCGACCTGTAAATCATCCCATGAATTCCTCCCTGCCATATTCTTCGCCTGAAGCTCTCGCCCGATCCACCGTCGGCGACAGTTCCGGCCGTACTCGCGCCACAGTCTCGTGGGGTGCGATCTTCGCCGGCGTGAGCGCGGCCCTCGCGCTCCAAGTGCTGTTCATGATGCTGGGCGCCGGCCTCGGTTTCGCCATCTACAGTCCGCTCACGTCCGAGAATCCCGTGGCCAATCTGGGCATGGGCGCCTTGCTCATCCAGGGCATCAGCGCCGTGGTCTCGCTGTGGTTTGGCGGCTGGGTCGCGGGACGTTTTTCTCCGGTGGGCGCTCGCGCCACGGGATGGCTCCACGGCTTCAGCGTCTGGGGAGCGGCCACCGTCGGCGGCGTCATGCTGGTTGCGCTCGGCGCCGGCTGGATGATGGGTGATCTTTCCAAGATCATCGGTGGGGGTCTTTCCGCCGCCGGCCAACCCGCAGCCGCGGTCGCAGGGGGCGCAGTCGATCTCGCCGCAGACGCGGTGAAGCGATCGGGGGACACGATCACAAGCTTCGTCGACGAGGCGGTGAGCAACCGTCCCGCCAACGGCCCCGCGAATCGAGGCATCCGCGCCAAACGCGAAGTCGGTTTCGCCGTGGCGCGGTTCTTCAATCCGGCCCAGGAAGGAAACACTGCCGCGAATCGCACCGCTGCGGTCACCGCGCTGGTGGAGCACGCCGGGATGAGTCAGGCCGACGCGGATCGGGCCGTCACGGAATGGACCGCCACCTACGAACGGTTGCGGGCCGACCTCGCAGCCGCCAAGGAAGCGGCGGCCACGAAAGCGCGTGAAGCAGCCGAGACCGCGGCCAATGCGCTGGCCTTGCTCTCGCTATGCGCGTTTGTCGGTTTCCTGTTCGGCGCCCTCGCCGCGACGTGGGGCGGCAGTCACGGCGCGAAATGCGCGACGACATGCGATGAGAGGAAAGCCATTGCGCTTTCGCGCCGCGACAGCTCCGGCATCGCGATGAATCCGGTGCCAGTGGCCGAGACCTGAGCCCACCGGGCCGGAGTGAAGGCGGACGCCTGCACCGTCCACACCGGTGAAGTCGCACCCGTTCACCCTGCTCCCTCGATCTATCCAGCCGTCGCTTTCGCCACCGTGCTTCAGCGAGGTTCCACGGCCGAAACTTGCGGCAAGCGGCGCAGCGGGGACAGCGCGCGGCGGATACGGTCGAGGTGAAGTCAGCAACCCGGATTTCTGCGGAGATCCTTTCTTGTCTTTCAGTGCCAGCAGGGCGGCGACCCGCGGACCCATCGTTCCGGGAATCAACCCACCTCCAGAACCGATCCGCGAAACAGTTAACTCTCCTCCCATGGCTACCGCGACCGTCCGTAAAGCTCCCCGTCAGGCAGCATCCCCGGCCCCCGCCCGGATCGCTGTTCCCGGCAACCAAGGGCCGCGCATCGTGCGCGCCGTCACCATCCGCAAGCCGGCGAGCGAACTCTACGCCTTCTGGCGCAACATCGAGAACCTCCAGTCCGTGATCAAGGATCCGG
>JAEUHA010000095.1 GCA_016793535.1 Opitutaceae bacterium
ACCACTACGCCACCACCTTCGGCGAAACCTGGGTCTGGCCGAGCGCGCTCGTCCGCCTGACCTGCTTCGCCCTCGCCCTGCCGCTCGGCCGCTTCGTCGCCCAGCACAAGTCCTGGCTGAACCTCGCCAGTGGCGCCCTCGCCGGCTCGCTCATTTTCTACCTGGCGACGAACACGGATGCCTGGATCCGCGATCCCGCCTACGCCAAGACCGCCGCCGGCTGGTGGCAGGCCCTGACCATCGGCCGCCCCGAGTTTCCGCCGACGCTGCTGTTCTTCCGCAACACGCTCGTGAGCGACCTGCTGTTCACGGGGCTGTTCGCCGCGATGATGGAGCTCGCCGGCCGGCGGGCGCCGGCGCCGCAGACGGCGGACTGAGTCGCCCCGTGGGAGCGCGGCCGTCCCCGGCCGCACGTCAATCCCTGCGGACGAGGAAGCCCGCGCTCCCAGCATGGCAACGCACGCCAGGCGAGACGGCGGCGCGTATCCGCGACGCGCCTACAGCAGATCCGCCGCCAGCTCCGCGAGCCGCGAGCGCTCGCCCTTGGTGAGCTTCACGTGGGCGGCCACCGCCTGCCCCTTCATGCGGTTGTGGCAGTAAACGAGGCCGTTGCTGCGGGAATCGACGTAAGGGTTGTCGATCTGCGCCGGATCCCCGATCAGCACGATCTTCGAGCCTTCGCTGATGCGGGTGATCACGGTCTTGACCTCGTGCGGGGTCAGCTGCTGCGCCTCGTCGAGGATGAAGAACCGGCGCGCGATCGAGCGGCCGCGGATGAACGCCAGCGCCTCGATGTCGACCAGTCCGCTCTTGAGCAGCCGCTCGTAAGGCTTCAACAGCGGCGAGTGGCCGTGCCCGTTGTGATGATTGGCCGGGCCGGACTGCACCGGCGCCACGACCGAAGCCAGATGATCGTCGCGCCGCTTCAGTTTCTTTTTCGACACCTTCTTGGCGGCGAACTGCGGCTCCTTGGGCGGCTTGGAGGGAATGAGCACCTCGAGCGCATCGTGGTACGGCTGCAGCCACGGCTTCATCTTTTCCTCGAGCGAGCCCGGCAGGAACCCGATGTCCTTGCCGAGCGCGATCACCGGCCGGGAAATGGAAACTCCGTCGTAGCGGGAGTGATCGTCCTGCGTCTGGTGCAACGCACACGCGGTGGAGAGCAGCGTCTTGCCCGTGCCCGCCTTCCCATAGCAGGTCAGCATCGCGATGCTCTCGTCGAGCAGCGCATCCATGAAGAACTGCTGCTCGAGATTGCGCGCGCGGATCGGAATCCCGCCCGGCGCCTTCACGAAATCGGGCAGCTTCAGGCGGCGCACCAGCCGGTCGCCATAATAGCGGGCGGGCATCGTCTTGCCTTCGTCGGAACGGAGCAGGACGTATTCATTTAGGTACAACGGTTTCGCCGTGCCCTGGCCGAGCTCGAACGCGCCCTCCGAGCAGAACCGCTGCAGCTCGTACACGTTCACCGGAATCTCCCGGTAGCTCGCCTCCTCGTCGGTCTCGGGGACCTTGTCGTTGAGATAGTCCTCCGACTCCAGGCCGACCGCGCGGGCCTTGAGCTGCACGTTGACGTCCTTCGTCACGAGGATCGTCGGTGGCGGATAGCGTTCCTGCACGAAGAGCGCCGCCGCGATGATCCGGTTGTCCTTCTTCGACAGGTCGGGCAGGATCGCCTTCAGCCGGTCCATCGCGGGCGAACGGCGGTGCGGATCGACCAGGTACGGATTGATGATGATCGACAGCGTGCCGCCGTTCTCGAGCTCGACGCCCTCGTGCATCGCGCGCGCATCCGGGAGCAGTTCCTGCAGGATCCGGTGCACCCGCCGCGCGTTGCGGCCGCGCTCGGTCGATTGCTCCCCCTTGATGGCGTCGAGTTCCTCGAGCACCTCCACCGGGATCGCGAGGTTGTTGTCCTCGAATTTAAAGACCGATTGCGGATCGTGAAGCAGTACGTTCGTGTCCAACACGAAGGTCTTCACCTTGGCTGATATTCTGATCCGCGAATTTGGGGCGAGCGCCCCGCGCAGGTTTTCCATCAGTTGTGGATATCTTGTGAGTAACTCTGGGTGCGTTCGGGCAAAAGTCGATGCCAGATCGGCGAGATGACAGAAGAAGTTTCGGTTTCGATGCGCGATCCGCGGGCGTGACCTTCGTGTGACATCGCCGGCGGGCGCGGTTTGCGGGAAGCCGCGATTCGTGCTCGCGTGGTCGAAGGCGAATCTATTCACCGCTCTTCCGCTTCACCGGCATGCACCTCGACGACATCAAGCAGGCCCTGCTCGCGTCCTACCGCAGCGACGGCGGGATCAACCATCTCGACGGCGTCAACCTGCCCTCACAGGAATCCGTCAACCAGCTCGCGGCCGACTGCATGCACCTGCTTTTCCCCGGCTACTTCGAGGAGTCCGCGCTGACGGAGCGCGAACTGCCCGCGCTGGTGGACCGCCTGCTGGGCCAGATTGACCGGCGACTGTGCGCGGAGATCGAGAAATGCCTGCGCTTCGCGCGGTTCGCGTCTCCGACGGAGGCCGCGCGCGAACTCACGACGACGTTTCTCGCCCGGGTGCCGGAGCTGCGCCGGATCATCAAGACCGACGTCGATGCGGCGTACGCGGGCGATCCCGCGGCGCGGAGCGTGGAGGAAATCATCCTCGCGTATCCGTGCGTGCTGGCGATTTCGCTGCAGCGGCTCGCCCACGTCCTCTACGAACTGCGGGTCCCGCTCCTGCCGCGCATGATCACCGAGTTCGCCCATGAGCGCACGGGCTGCGACATTCATCCGGGCGCCCGGCTCGGCACCCATTTCTTCATCGACCACGGCACCGGCGTCGTGATCGGCGAGACGGCGACGGTCGGGGCGCACGTGAAGCTCTACCAGGGCGTGACGCTCGGCGCGAAGTCCTTCGAGGTCGACAATGAGGGCCGGCCGATCAAGGGCGTGAAGCGCCATCCCGATCTCGGCGACCACGTGACGATCTACGCGCACGCGACCATCCTCGGCGGCGACACCCGGGTCGGCGCGAATTCGATCATCGGTTCCAACGTCTGGCTGATGAAGTCGATCCCTGACGATTCCGTCGCCTACTTC
>JAEUHA010000100.1 GCA_016793535.1 Opitutaceae bacterium
GCCAAGCCGGCGAAGTGGATCGCCACGTTGCCAAAAAATATCACCTGCCTCACCTCTTCCGCGATCTTGACCAGGTCGACGCGCTGAAACTCCCCGGATTGCTTCGACGCCAGTCTCCAGTTCTCAGAGAGGTGATGGCAATATTCCGCGGCCTTTTCGACCATGGCCGCGTACTCCAGAATTTTGTTCGCAGCGTCGGGATCGCGCTGATTCAGCGCCCGCGCCTCGTCCGCCACCAACGCAGCGTAGCCAATCACCACAGTGAGAGGATTGTTCAGATCGTGCACCAGCTCAACGGACGCCCGCGCCTGCCAGATTTGGGGCTCGTTCTGTTCAATCTCACGCTTGAGCGCCGTATTCATCCCGTGCGCCTCCTGCGCCGCCTGGGCTTGCGCGCGCCTCACTCGCGTCGCCTGCGTCTGCTTGCGAACCGCTTCCAACAACTCGGCGATATCCGGCGGTTTGCGCAGGTATTGGTTCGCTCCCGCCACCATGGCTTGCTGCGCCGTCAACAGGGTGCCGTAGCCAGTCAACATGATCACCGATACGTTGGGATCGATCTTGCGCAACTCCTCCAAGGCTCGGATCCCATCCATTTCCGGCATCCGGATGTCGAGCACCACCGCCGCATACGACCTCGCTTTGATCTTCGCAAGGGCTTCCCTCGCCCGCTCCGCAGTATCGACTGCGAACTCCGCAGATAAGCTGAAAGCAATCGACTCCCGGGGACCGTACTCATCATCGACAACCAGCACGGGAAGCTTGTCCGCGACTTCAGGGGCAGCAACGGCCGGAGATTTCTCGGTCAACATGCGAGCAGTTTGAAGAGATAAGGGGCAACACCCGCCGAGGTGAAGCCAGGCAGCATAACGCTGTTTGCCCTCGGTTAACGGAGGTGTCAAGGCGCGCATCGATCCGCGCGCCGCTCCAAAGGGCACATAGCGGTTCTATCATTGCCTAGACCAGCCACGTTTAGGCCAAACTGCTAGGTCCCTATACTCACATCACTCTCGAATAATACCCCATCATTGGGCCTGATCGGTGATAGTTCGGGCATTCCACAAACGAACCCGTAGGCGACAACCGAACCGCCTTCGCGGCGAATCCGAGCCGATCGGAGGGTCGAGTTTCAGAGTGAAAACCGCCAGTGGTCGACGCGACGGACACGGCCCGGCACGCGCAGAAACGGGGTTCACTTGCCCTTACGCCGCCGGCCTCCGCCGGGTCAAAATCCGGGGTATCTCAACCGCAGCGTGCAAGGAGAAATCCTCATAACCACAGCGCCAGCGTCTGTCTGAGCTTTTCCCGCGCTCGGTAGATCCGGGTTTCGACCGCTTTCACGGTCGCGCCGACCGCGACCGCGATCTCCGCGTGCGACATTGCCTCGAATTCAGAAAGCACGATGGCTTCCCTGAGGTCCACCGGCAACGCGGCGATTGCATCGCGCACCGCCGCAGCTCGTTCAATCGCTTCAAGCCGGTGTGAGCCTTCTTGTCTGCCCTCGCCTCCAGTTCGCGCAACCGGGCTCCACTCTTGAAGTTCCACCGTAGGCCGCCTTCGCCACCAACGCAGCCGGTTCCGCGCGAGATTGATGGCGATCGAGAACACCCACGGCCGGAACTCCCGTTCGCCGCGAAATCTCGCGCGCTGCTGCCAGACGCGCACGAACGTCTCCTGAGCGAGCTCCTGCGCTTCGCTGCTGTTCAGGACGATCCGCGCGATCAGCGCCTTGAGGGGTGCTTCCCAACGCTGCATCAGCGCTCCAAGCGCCCCTTCGTCCCCCGCCTGCACGCGCCGCATGAGCTCCGTGTCATCATTCGGAGTCTGGGGCACGGTGGCAGGACCGGGCATGGAGTTAATGCCGGTGGGCGTTGAGACCGACGTCCGGGGCGGCCCGGTGATCGAAGTCGGCAATTCTCGGCAGCACCAGCGCGAGGTAGCGCCGCCCCTGCTCAGGCGCCATCTGTGCCGCCACCTCACGCACGTGGGCCGCGATGGCGCTCTCACAAACCCGCCGCAGTTCCTCCAACCGGCGGTCGGCGGCAGCCAGCGCCTCCGCGTCGGTGCCAGGTGTGGCTCGGAGCGCGTTGCGCTGGAGGGCGGCCTCCTGAATCGCCTCACAATGCCGCTCGCACACGGTCGAGTAAGCTAGGTGCAGCTTCTGAATCGCCGCGAACTGGGCGTCATCCAGCCGGAAATCCGTGCGTAGCCAAGCCAGTGCATCGCGCTTCGCGAGGGCTTCGTTGATCTCGGTATCACGACCGAGGCGATACGACGCTACGGCCACCAAGGCGGCCACAATCACCAGCAGTCCGGTCGTCCTCCAGAGGTAGGCCATGGGAGTCAATCCGCACCTCAAGGGCGGAGCTGTGCCTGGACCCGTGGGTCTAGGCCAACGAGGTACGCCGTTACCATGGCTTCCCGCTCCACTGCGCTCTTGGCCCGCGCCGCCGCATGGCCAGACCAACCCGCTCCGCCAATCGCCACCACCGCCGCAAGGGACCAAGCTAGCCGGTGGGCCCGAACATATCCGGCCCAGGTATCCCGGGAGCGCTGCGCAATCCGTCGCCACACGGCAGGGCGAAACTCAGGGTCGCGGACCGGCGTGACACGCCATTGCCGCAGGGTTTCCGATAGTGAGTCGCGGGGTCCGGGTGAGTCCATGGCGGTGAGATTATTCTGACTATAACCCGCCCAACGCCGAATCCCGCAAAATATTTTGAGGGATTTCAGCTCCGGTGGGTTATTGCCCTGCGCAACCATCATGAACTTCACCCGCTCCCTCCTCGCCATCGTCCTCTTCACGAGCCCGGTTCTTGCCGCCGACCAGGCGCCCTCGCTCGAAAACTATCCGCTCAAGTCCTGCGTCGTCTCCGACGAGCCGCTCGGCAGCATGGGCGACGCGGTCAAGTATACGCACCGCGAGCCCGGCAAACCCGACCGTCTGGTGCTCTTCTGCTGCGAGGGGTGCATCGAGGACTTCAAGGGCGACCCCGCGAAGTTCCTCGCCAAGCTCGACGCGGCCGCCAAGGCGAAGTCGGGGGGAGCCGGAAAGTCCGGCGGGAAAGCGAAGCAGGAATCGAAGAAGTGAGTTCCGTCCGGGCCCGCTGCCCGTCGCAGCCGGCGCCGAAACCCACGATGAAACTCCGCTCGCTCGCGACCACCCTGGCCGTCCTCGTGTCGACGGCCGCCGCCCAGCCCGAGGCTTCGTCCGACCTGCTGGCCGCGGTCGCACGGGCTCCAGTGCTCGAGGCCGCGCGGAAGCGCATCGACGCCGCCTCGGTGCGGGCCGGTTCAGCCGGCCGCATTGCCGATCCGGAAGTCGAGGCCATGGGCTCGCGGGTCAACGCCGATGCCATGGGCGAGAATCGTGACATGTGGGAGCTGTCCGTGCGGCAGCCGCTCCCGCGGCGGGGTGAACGCGCCGCCGACCGCGACCGCGCGGTGGCTGCAGTGGCGATGGCTGAAGCCGAGTTCGCCATGATTGCGGGCGAACTCGCCGCCGACGTGGCGCTGGCCATCGCTGAAGCCGAGGGAGCCGATGCCCGCGCCCGGTTGCTCGAGACCCAGCTTGGCCGGATGCAAGCCGTGATTCAGGCCCTCGATTCCCGCATCGCCGCCGGGCTCTCGCCCCGCATCGCGGGCCGGCTCAACGTGCAAACACGCATCGCCGCGCTGCAGTTGACGCTCGAGGAGACCCAACGCACGGCGGCGGATGCCCGCGCCGGCGCCCGCGCCCGGCTGGCCCTCGCACCGGACGCTCCGCTTCCGGCATTCGCCGCGCCCCTGACCGTCGAGATCAATCCGACGGATGCCGCCACCGTCGCCCAGGCCACCGCCCGCATCGCCGCCGCCAGCGCCATGGGAAAAATGGCGCGCGCCAGCGCTCATCCGATGACGTCCGTCGGCCTTCGGTTCGAGCGCGAGCGCAGCAGTATGGGCAATCAGGATACGGTGGGACTCGCCCTTTCCTCCGAGATTCCGTGGCGCAGCCGCCAGTACGCCCGCGCCGACGTCCGCGCCGCGGAGGCCGACCGGGCCGCCGCCCAGGCCGACGCCAGCGCCGCGCGTCACCGGATTGCGAGCACGATCAGCCGCGTCGAACGCGCCGAGCGGGTCGCTGCCACCGCCCGCCGGCTCGCCGCCGAAACGCAGCGCCGGTTGGACGCCGAGCACGACGCCCTCACCCGGGCCGCCAGCGCCAACGCCACCGGCGGCATGGGCGCAGAGTCGGCCGTGCTGCACGCCATCGACATCCTGGACAAGGCTACGGAAACCCAGCTCCAGATCGTCGACGCCGAAACGACCGCACGCGCGGCCCGGGCCGAACTCTGGCGCTTCGTGTCCGCCTCCCGGCTGCTTTCGCCACCCTCCCGTCCACAACCTCCCGCGCCATCGGGAATCCAGCCATGACCCGCCACCTCTTCACGTTCTTCGGCATGTTTCTGGTGGGAGCGCTGATCGCGCTCGCCGCCCGCACCGCCCGCCATCAGCCGCACGCCGAGCCGTCCGCGGCCCACCCGTCGGGCGCCCACAGCCAGCATGCCACGACGCCCTCGGCGCAGCCGTCCGTCGCTGCCGCTCCCACGCCCGTCAACACCGTCTGCGCCATCTGCGGGATGAAGGTGGATCCTTCCCTTCCCACCGCCACCTATCAGGGCAAGACCATCGGCTTCGGCTGCCGGATGTGCCCGCCGAAATTCAAGGCCGACCCGGACAAGTACGGTCCGGCCTATCTCCGCAACGCGGTCCTCAAACCGTAGCCCATGCGCTGGTCACTCTGGATTACGGCCGCGGGTGGGTTGATCGTCGGCGTAGCCACGATCGCGCTGCTGCCGCGGCACACGCTCTTCTCCGCGACCGCGCGTCCGGAGTCGGCTAACCTCTCTGCGCCGGGGGAACGATGGGCCTGCCCGATGATGGACTTCATCGGCACCAAGCCGGGGGATTGTCCGGTGTGCGGCATGAAGATGACGAAGGTCACCGCCGGCGAACTCACCCTCGAGCAGCAGCGGCGCATGGGCGTCGCGCTCGTGCGCGTCACCGAGGGGCCGGCCACGGCCACGGTCCGGGCCTATGGCGCCGTGCGGTATGACGATCGCACCGCCCAGGTCGTGATTCCACGCGTACCGGGCCGGGTCGTGAAACGTTATCCGGCGGCGCTGCACCCCGGCACGCTCGTCCAGGCCGGAGATCCGGTCATCGATCTCTACAGCCCGGAGGCCTTCGCCGCGCAGGGTGAGCTCGCCGCAGCCGTCACCCTGGGGGACGCGCACACGCTGTCCGCCCTGCTCCAGCGTTTCATGCGCTGGAATCTCGCGCCGCTCGCCGAGGCCGTCATCGCCGGTAAGGGACCCGTGGATACGTTCCCCATCACGACCCCGTTTGGCGGTCTCGTCGTGCTCGACTCCGTCGAGCCCGGCATGGCGCCGGCCAAACTCCCGCAAGTGGGCCAGGAGATCATGGCCGACACGCCGTTGCTGCGGCTCGTCGAGCCCCGCAGTTTCATGGTCGTCGTTCACGTGCCCGAGACACGCGCCCACTGGGTGCGGGTCGGCCAGGGGGTGAAGCTCAGCTCCGATGATCGCGGCGACCTCCCCGAGGTGCAGGCCACGGTGAGCTGGGTCTCGCCGGAACTGAATCTCGAGATCCGGGCCCGCGAGGTGCACCTTCATCTTCGCGATCCCCGGGAGCGCCTGCTGCCCGGCAGCCTGGTGAACGTCCGGTTCCAGGCGACGCTGGGTGCGGACTTCAACGTGGCGGACGCGAGGTCCCCCGAGCCCGCCGCGCGCTTCACGCTCGTTCCGAAGTCCGCGGTGCTTTCGACAGGCGTCCGCCACGTGGCGTGGCGGGTCGCGGAACGCCAGAGCGACGGACGCGTGCGATTCGAACTCGCCCCGCTCGCGCTCGGGCCCCGCCTCGAGGACGAAGCGGGACACGACCTCTACGTGGTCCGGGCGGGCCTCAAGCCCGGCGACGAGGTCGCGGCGCAGGGCGCGTTCCTGATCGACAGTCAGGCCCAGCTCGCCGGCACCAGCAGTCTCATGTTTCCCGCCGGAGCCGCCGCGCCGGCGGAAGTCCATCGCCATTAGTCCGCCCGGACCAACGGCCCCTTGTCCGCATCATGCTGGCGTTCTTCATCCGCAACCCGCTGCTTACACTCACCGCCGCCTTCGGGTTCGCGGTGGCCGGCCTGTGGGCGTGGCGGGAGGTCCCGGTGGATGCGATTCCCGACCTCAGCGATAACCAGGTGATCGTCTGGGCCGAGTGGCCGGGAAAGAGCCCGCAGGACATGGACCAGCAGGTCACCGCGCGGCTCGCCCGCGAGCTGCAGGGACTGCCCGGAGTCCGAACCGTCCGCGGCATGTCGCTGTACGGCGCAAGTTACCTGTATGTGATCTTCGAGGAGCGACGCGACCTGTATGACTCCCGCACGCGCGTGCTTGAGCGGCTTTCCCAGGTGCAGGGCATCCTGCCCGCCGGGGTGAGCCCGCGGCTCGGGCCCGACGCGACCGCGATGGGCCAGGTGTACGCGTTTACGCTGCAGGGCGCGCGCGATCTCGAACGCAAGCGCTTCCTGCTCGACCAGGTCATCGCTCCCGCCCTGCGCGCCGTGCCGGGCGTGGCGGAGGTCGCACCGGCGGGCGGGGTGGTGCGCGAGTATCAGATCGACGTCGATCCCGCCCGGCTCGAGGAACAGGGGCTGACGCTCGACCTGCTCATGTCGGCTGTCCAGCAGGCCGGCCGCGACGTGGGCGCGATGAGCGTCGAGCAGAGCGGCGTGGAAACGATGATCCGCGGCGTGGGCTTCATCCGTTCGGTTGCCGACGTCGAGAACGTGATCCTGCGGGGCAACCGGAACAAGGGCGCCGGGCTCCGACTCGGCGACGTCGCGGAGGTTCGGCTGGGCGGACAGTTTCGCCAGGGGCTGCTGGCCGACGCGCACGGCGAGCACGTCGGCGCAATCATCGGCATGCGGGTGCGCGAGGATCCGAAATCGGTCATCACTGCGGTCAAGCAGCGCCTAGCGGACCTCGCTCCCACCCTCGCCCGCGAGGAGCTGAGCGTCGTCCCGTTCTACGACCGGTCGCGGTTGATCCACGAGACCAGCGCCACGCTCCAGTCGACCCTGGTCGAGGCGGTCATCACGACGGTGATCGTCGTCATTGTTTTTCTGTTACACGTCCGCGCCAGTCTTGCGGTCGCCCTCAGCCTGCCGCTCGGCATGCTCTTCACGTTCCTCGTCATGCACCTGGCCGGCGTCGGTGCGAACATCATGAGCCTCGCCGGCATCGCGATCGCGATCGGCGTGATGGTCGATTTCGGGATCATCATGACCGAGAACATCACGCAGCATCTCGTCGACCTGCAGCAGCGCTGCCGGAACGAGGGCCGGGCGATGCCGGCGTCGCCCTTTGATCCCGAAATCACCGCGGCCGTGATCAAGGCGGCGCAGGAAGTCGCGCGGCCGCTGTTCACCTCCGCTGCCACCACGGTGATCGGCTTCCTGCCGATCTTCGCGCTGGAGGACCAGGCCGGCCGGTTGTTCGAGCCGCTCGCACTGACGAAATCACTCGCGATCAGCGGCGCGGTGCTGTTCGGCACGCTGCTCGTTCCCGTGCTCTGCCGGCTGCTGCTGCCGCCGTGGCAGGTCCGCCAGCCGGTGCTCCTGGCTTGCGCCGGGCTCGCCGGCGGAGTCGCGTTCGGCTGGTTCATCCGCGACGGCTGGTCGCTGCCGATGGAGCACGGCCGTTGGGCGCTCACGCTGCCCGGCTGGCTGTTCGCCCCGGCGTTCGCCGCGCTCGTCGTCCTCGCGGTCTGGCGGATCGGCCGCGAGCGGCTCGTCAACTACGAGGAAAATCCCGCCAGCCGGGTAATTCACGTGGCTTACGACTGGGCGTTCACGCGCATCCAGCGACACAAGGTCGCGTTCACCGTCGCGATCACGACCATGGCGTTGGGCGGCTACCTGCTTGGCGCCGGCTGGCCGACGCTGAGCTGGCCCTTGCGGAAGGCGTTCGCCGCAGTCGGCGCCGACCTCTCGCACACCACCCTCGATCAAGCGCTCACCCGGCTGTTTCCCGGCGTGGGCTCGAGCTTCCTGCCGCCGCTCGACGAGGGCAGCCTGCTGTTCATGCCGTCGATTCCGGCCACCGGCGGGCTGGGCGAAACCCAGCGCATCCTGCTCGCGCAAAACCAGCTGATCGAATCGATCCCGGAGGTGGCGAGCGTCATGGGAAAAATGGGCCGCGCCGAAACCGCCCTCGATCCCGCGCCCATCGGCATGATCGAGACCGTCGTGCTGCTGAAGCCGTATGCCGAGTGGCCGGCCCACGAGATCGGCCGTCCCGACGGCTCGGTCGAGCGCCGTCCGCGCACGCTCGCCGAGGTGCGCGCGGCACTCGCGGCGATCAGTGACATACCCGGGGTCGCGCCGAGCTGGCTCCAACCCATCGAGACGCGCGTGGTCATGCTCTCGACCGGCATCCGCAGCCTGATCGCACTGCAGGTACTCGGGGACGACAGCGACGCGCTCGAGCGATTCGCGGAGGCCGCGGAAAAGGTGATCCAACCGACACCGGGCGCCGTCGACGTCCAGATGCAGCGCGAAGGCGGCAAGCCCTACGCCGAGATCCGGCTCGACCCTGCGCGACTCGCCCGCTTCGGCCTCAGCAACGAACAGGTCATGCGCACGGTGGAGAGCGCTCTCGGCGGCATGGCCATCACGTACTCGGTCGAAGGCGCCCTGCGCTATCCGGTCCGGGTCCGCTACCTCCGCGAACGCCGCGATGACGCCGACGAGATTCTCCAGCTGCAGGTGCCGGTCACCGCCGGCCACGGCGCCATCCCGCTCTCAAGCCTGCTCGCCATCCCTACCGTCTACACCCTCGGTGTGCGCCCATCCCAGGCTTCCTCCTCCGCCGCGCCACTCGACTTCACCTCTCCTGCGTTCCTCGCCTCCCTGCCGCTCCACCACCAGCGCAACCTCACAGTCCTTTCTCCGACGGAGGCCGAACTTACCCTGCCCGCCGGCGAGTCGATCGATCCTGTCCTCTCCTCCCTCGCCGCTCGCTTCCCGTCTCTCACCGTCCTGGCCCAACGTCCCAGTGAAACCGGCCTCACCTATGTCGTCGGCCCGATG
>JAEUHA010000522.1 GCA_016793535.1 Opitutaceae bacterium
TTCATCGTGCGCCAGCTGATCCAGCGGCTGGTCACCAGCAATCCGAGCCCGGGCTACATCTACCGCGTGTCGCAGGTCTTCGCCAACAACGGCGCGGGCGTGCGCGGTGATCTGCGGGCGGTCGTGCGGGCCATCCTGCTCGACTACGAGGCGCGCTCGAGCGCTGTCGCCGCCACGGCGAACTTCGGCAAGATGAAGGAGCCGCTGCTGCGGGCGACCGCGCTGTTCCGGGCCTTCGATGCCGCCTCGAACCTTGGCCGTTACAATATCGCCAATCCGGAGGGCGCACTCGCCCAGGCCGCCCTGCGGGCGCCGACGGTGTTCAACTTCTACGAGCCGAACTTCGTGCTCCCGGGCGCGATTGCCGCCGCCGGCCTCTATGCGCCGGAGTACCAGATCCTCACCGACACGACGGCGCTGACCCAGCCGAACTTCTACTACGGCTACATCTATGCTAACCGGTCGGCGACGGACATGGCCCAGCAGACCATCGGTCTCAACCTGACGCCCTGGCTGTCGCAGGCCCGCACACCGCAGCAAATGGTCGATGCGTTCAACCTGCTGCTGGCCGGTGGCTCCGCACCGAAGTCGGCCACCGACCGGATTGTCGCCGCCATCAATGCGATGCCTGTCGGCACCGCCACCAACACCGCCAATGACCTCGAGCGGGTCCGTTCGGCGATCTACCTGATGCTCACCACCCAGTACGGAGCCGTTCAGAAATAATCTGCCGCCATGAACCCGAAAAATCCGAAGTTCGATCCCAATCGCCGCCGGTTCATTGGCGCGTGCTGCGCCGCTGTCAGTGCCACCGGCATGCTGTCCACCCTGGCCCAGCTCCGCATGATGGGCGCCGTGGCCAGCCCCACCAACGGGCCTCAGCCCACGCGGGCCGGGGCGCTGCCGCCCGACTACAAGGCTCTCGTGTGCCTCTTCCTCGCGGGTGGCAACGATGCCAACAACATGATCGTGCCGTTCGACACCAATGGCTACAACGCCTACGCGTCGGCGGCCGGCCGCGGTGCGATCGCGCTGCCCCGCACGCAGCTCCTCGGCATTTCGCCCAAGACCACGGACGGTCGCGAGTGGGCGCTGCACGCCAGCATGAACGCGGATGTCGCCGGCACGAACAACACGGGCCTGAAGGCACTGTTCGACGAGGGCAAGATGGCGCTGCTCGGCAACGTCGGCACGCTCGTCGTGCCCACCACGAAGGCGCAATACACCTCGCGCTCCGTGCCGCTGCCGCCGCAGTTGTTCTCCCACAACGACCAGCAGGTCGAATGGCAGAGCAGCGTGCCCGACAAGCCGTTCTCCACGGGCTGGGGCGGCCGGGTCGCCGATCTCGTCGACGCGATGAACACGAACAGCAGCGTCTCGATGGCGATCAGCCTCAACGGCCAGAATTCGTTCCAGGTGGGCAAGAAGGTCGTGCAGTTCGCGGTCAATCCCGGTGGCGCCATTTCGCTCTCGGGTTCGTCGACCAACGCCACCAACGCGGCCGGCCTGCGCACCCGCGCGCAGAACGACCTGCTGGCGGGGCCCAACGCGAACCTGTTCCAGGCCGCGTTTGCCGGCCTCACCACCAACGCGATCTCCGACAGCGCGATGCTCTCGAGCATCCTGAGCGGGAACCCGCCGTTCACGACGGCGTTCTCGGGTTCCAATCTCGGCCAGCAGCTGCGCACGATCGCCCGGCTGATCGCCGCCGCGCCGCAACTCGGCGTGAAGCGCCAGATCTTCTTCGCCCGCATCGGTGGTTGGGATTTGCACGACGCCCAGCTCGGCGCCCACGCGAATCTCTTCGCCGACGTGAGCCGCAACGTCGCCGCCCTGCACCGCACCATGGTGGAGCTCGGGGCCGCCGAACAAGTCACGACCTTCACGGCGTCGGACTTCGGCCGCACCTACAACACCAACGGTGATGGTTCCGACCACGGCTGGGGCTCGAATCACTTCGTCGTCGGCGGGGCAGTCAAGGGCGGTGACATCTACGGCAAGATGGCCGATCTCACCATCCGCGGCCCCGACGATACCGGCACGCGCGGCTCGTGGATTCCCACGACCAGCGTCGACGAATACGGCGCCACGCTCGCGTCCTGGTTCGGCGTTAGCGCGACGGACCTGCCCGTCGTGTTCCCGAACATCGGCCGCTTCGCGACGCGCAACCTCGGCTTCATCTGATCCTGCTGCGATGCCTCGGGCGCAACCCGCGGTCCCAGCGGGTTGCGGCGCAGCCGCCGTGAATCACCCGTGTCGTGAGCTCACGGCGCTCCGCCCCGGGGTCTTCACGTCGTGATGAGACGAATCCTCGTCGTCGCCACGCTGCTCCTCGCGGGCGGCGTGGTGTTTTATTTCTGGCCTTCGGCCCGGCGTCCGGGCGACCCGGGCGGAGCGGGGAAGGGCGCTGAAAATCGTCCGCCGCCCAGTCGCGCCGCCGTCCCGCCCGGCGAGGTCTCCGCGCCGTCGGGCGCACGACCACCGGCCGCCGGACCCAGCGCCGCCGCCGCGCCGCTGCCGACGCCGGCCCAGATCGCGGCGGATTTTCCGATCGCCGCGCCGCTCAACGCCCCGGATTCGACCATCGCCCGCGACCTCGACATCGTGCGGCAGCTTTTCGAGGCCTGGCTGAGCAACTTTCCCCGGGAGGGGAACCCGATCGGGGAAAACGCCGAGATCACCGCGGCGCTGATGGGCGAGAACCGGCTCGGCCTCGCGCTCATTCCCCGCGGACACCGCGCGCTGAACGACCGGGGTGAACTCTGCGACCGCTGGGGCACGCCGCTGCGTTTTCACCAGCTCAGCGGCACGCAAATGGAAGTGCGCAGCGCGGGCCCGGATCGAAAATTCGGCACCGACGACGACGCGACGC
>JAEUHA010000108.1 GCA_016793535.1 Opitutaceae bacterium
TTCCGCGGCGAACATCCGCCGCGTCGAAGCCGAGCGCATCGCGGCGGAACCCTTCCACCGCGAGGCCCTGGCCCGGTTTGCCGAACGCGCCTTTCGCCGGCCGCTGACCGGGGCGGAACGCGCCGACCTGCGGAGTGTCTACCGCGCGGCGCGGGACGACAACGGCCTCGATCACGAGGAGGCCATGCGCGACTGCATCGCCCGCGTGCTGATGTCGCCTCACTTCTGCTACCGGCTGGACGGCGTGGCCGACCGGCCGGCCCTGGACTCCTCCGGCCGCGCGCCGCTGGCGGGGGCCGATCTCGCCAGCCGGCTCAGCTACTTCCTGTGGTCGAGCCTGCCGGATCAGGAGCTGCTCGCCACCGCGGCGCGCGGCGACCTGCAGCAGCCCGGCGTCCTCGCTGCCCAGGCGCGGCGGCTGTTGCGGGATCCGCGTTCGCGCCGGCTCGCGACCGAATTCGCCGGCCAGTGGCTGGAGTTCCGCCGGTTCGAGGAGCACAACGCGGTCGACCGCGAACGCTTCCCGACCTTTGACCACCGGCTCCGCCAGGCGATGTTCGAGGAGCCGGTGCGCTTCCTGCACGCCCTGATCACCTCCGACGCCCCGGTGCTGGATCTGCTCTACGCCGACTACACCTTCGTGAACGCCCCGCTCGCACGCCACTATGGCATGCCGGTGCCGGAGGGCGACACCGACGCCACCTGGCGGCGGGTCGAACGCGCCGGGGAATACGATCGCGGCGGGCTCCTGCCGATGGCGGTCTTCCTCACCGCCAACTCCCCGGGCCTCCGCACCAGCCCGGTCAAGCGCGGCTACTGGGTCGTGCGCCGCGTACTCGGTGAACGGATACCGCCGCCGCCGCCCGTCGTGCCGGACCTGCCGAACGACGAACGCAGCCTCGGGAGCCTCACGCTGCGCGAGGTGCTCGCGCGCCACCGCGAGGACAAGTCGTGCGCCGCCTGCCACGCGCGGTTCGACTCGTTCGGCCTCGTGTTCGAGGGCTTCGGACCGGTCGGAGAACGCCGCACGCAGGATCTCGGCGGACGTCCGGTCGACACCCGGGCCGACTTTCCCGGCGGCCGCGAGGGCACGGGCGTCGCCGGACTGCGCGCGTACCTCCGTGCCAGCCGCGAGGGCGACTTCATCGATCACCTCTGCCGGAAGCTGCTCGCCTACGCCCTCGGGCGTTCACTCCTGCTGTCGGACGACCCGCTGGTCGCCACCCTGAAGCAGCGGCTCGCCGCCGACGGATACCGTTTCAGCACGCTCGTCGAAACCATCGTCACGAGCCCGCAGTTCCGCACGAAACGCGTCGCCGCAGCCCCGAAGACCGCCTCGCTCCCTTAACGCACCCCGTCCCATGCACGACGATCCCGACCATTCTCCGGCCGAGCGCGGCCTCCCCCTGCTGCGTCCGCTGCGCCCGTACACGCCTCCGCGCCGGCCGATGCCGGTGTCACGCCGCAATTTCCTGCGTGGCGCCGGCGTGATGATGGCGCTGCCGTTCCTCGACTCGCTCCCGGCCCTGGCCAGCGCGGCGCCGGCCGCAACCGGTCCTGCGCGTCCGTACCCGCTGCGCTTCGCCGCGATCTTCGTCGGCAACGGGGTCAACGCCGACCACTGGTGGGCGAAGGGTGCGGGCGCCACGATGGAGCTGAGCCGGTCGCTCGAGCCGCTCGCGCCGTTCCGCACCCGGCTCAACGTCATCAACGGACTCTTCAACAAGCCGGCGGTCGGCGTCGGCATCCACCCCGGCCAGACCGGCAACATCCTTTCCGGCATGCCGCTGATGAAGGGCGCGGTCCTGCGCGGCGGCATCAGCATGGACCAGGTGCTCGCCAACCAGATCGGCCAGGAGACCATGCAGCCCAGCCTCGTCCTGGGCTGCGAGCAGCCGATCACGGGCTACCACGAGACGAACTTCTCGATGGCCTACAGCTCGCACATCTCGTGGCAGAGCGCCGAGTCTCCAGTGCCGATGGAAGTGTATCCGTCGCTCGCGTTCGACAGTCTCTTTGAGAACCGCGGGAACCGCCGCACGCAGAGCATTCTCGATCGCGTGAAGGACGATGCCGCCAGCCTCGGCCGCCGGATCAGCGCCGAGGACAACCGGAAGCTCGACGAGTACCTCACCAGCGTCCGCGAGGTCGAGAAGCGCGTCGACCGGATGCGGCACGACCAGGCGCGGGCGGAGGAGAACGCCCAGCACCGCGGCCGCCCGCTCGCCACGATGAACCGGCCCGACAACGGCCTGCCGGAGGACATCCGTAACCATATGCGGCTGATGTGCGACATCGTCGCGCTCGCGTTTCAGACGGACAAGACCCGGATCGCGTCCCTCGTCCTCTGCCGCGATCTCTCCGGCCTCTTCTATCCCTTCCTCGGCGTGCGCAAGGCGCACCATGCGGCGTCGCACGACGATCTCTCGGACGACTTCGAGCGGATCACGCGCTACTATGTGAGCAACCTCGCATACCTGGCGGCGCGGCTCGACGCCATGCCCGAGGGTGAAGGCACCGTGCTCGATCACACCTGCCTGCTCTATCTGTCGAACATGTGGTCAGGCTACCGGCACGACAACACGCGGCTGCCGTTGCTCACGGTCGGCGGACTGGGCCATTCGCTGGCAACGGGGCGCGTGCTCGATTTCAGCGACGCCGGCGACGACCACCGCAAGCTCTGCAGCCTCCATCTCTCGATCATGGACCGGATGGGCGTGAAACTGCCGCGCTTCGGGGATGCGGACACGCGGCTCGCGGGGCTCTGACCCCGCGAGCGGCCCCCTCGCCGCGGCTACGTGCGCGGCTTGTGGGGATGCGGCTTGTGCGGCGGCGAATGCGGCTTGTGCGGCGGATGGTGCGGGTGGTGCGGCTTGTGGCCGCCCGCCGGGGAAGAACCGGACAGCGGACGCGGCCGGGTGCGCGGATTATCCCGCCAGGTCTTCAGGATGATCGCATAGCCGGCGACGCCACCGATAATGCCAAGGATGGCCGCGCCGAGGTAGAGGGACGTCACGGCGTGTGCGGACAGCAGCACCTTCTTTGGCGCCGCCTTCGCGTCTTTCCACACCTTGGCCGGACTCGAGCCGCGCACGACCTCCCCCACGAAGTAACAGGACGAGAGATGCACCGGTGCGGTCAGCGGCGTCGACAGGAACTGCAGCGCGATACAGAGCAGGATGTTGCCCCGCACCATGAAGGCGGCGATGCAGGCGAAGATCGATTGCGCCGGCAGGAACGGAACGATCGTGATCGGGAATCCCACGAGCCACGCCCGCGCCAGCGATCCGCGGGTCGGCTGCCAGAGCGCCTTGGCGAGAATCCCGTCACCCAGCCACCGATGCACGCGGGTCCCCCGCATCCGGCTGCGCGACAGCCGTTGTTTGTGCATCCAGCGCAGAATCCATAAGGGCAGTCTCACGGGGTAGGTATGATTGATTCGGACGGGCCACGGGTGGCGTCAACAACTCCGTGGCCCGGGGGTAACGATACTGAGCCGGCCCGAGACCGCAACCACCCCCCAACGACCGCGGATAAACCCCGGAGCGGCCGCTTGGGCGGCGCGCACCGCTTACCCCTGGAGGCGACGTCCCTGCCCGGGAGCGCGGCCGTCCCCGGCCGCATCCTTACCGAACGGGCGGCCGGATAAGCCGGCGCTCCCCAGTCGGGTTACGGCAGCACCCGGACCTTGATGTTCCGGTACATCACCTTGCTCTCCGGATCATGGCCCTGGATGGCGAACGTCCCGCGGCCGATCACGCGGCCTTCCATCTTGGCCGGCGGCGCCGGCGGCGTGGGCTCGGTGAAGTCGACGATCTGCTTGCCATTCACGAACGTCTGGACGCGCTTGCCCTCGACCCGGATGACCATCGTGTACCACTCGTCGTCCTTGGCCGGCGGGACCAGGTTGTCCTTCACGGCATAGAGCCCCGCACCCTTCTTCACGTCCTTGTGGGTGTTGTTCACCTGCACCTCGTAGCCCTTGGCCGGCCAGTTGGTTTCCTGGTATTGAGTGTGGAAATAGACGCCGGAGTTGCCCTTCGCGGCCGCCTTGATGTCGAGCGAGAGCTCGAAGTTCTTGAAGTCGGCGTTGGCGACCGGGCCGGCATAAAACAGGTGGGATTTCTTCCAGCCCGCCGCCTTGGCCTTCGCCACATCGCTGAAGGTGACGATGCAGCCGTCCTCGACGGTGAACGCGCCTTTGTCCTCGCTGGCCTTCCAGCCGTTGAGCGACTTGCCGTCGAAGAGAAGCTGCCAGCCGGCGGACTTCTCCTGGGAGGTGAGCACGTTGTGCTGGGCCGCGAAGATCGGGCCGGAGGCAAACGCGAGGACTGCGAGGGAGATCAGGGTTCGTTTCATGGGATTGAGGGCGGGGGCGAGATTGGAAGGTTGGTGGTCACGGCACAACAAACGAAACGTCGGCCGAGGTGAGTTTCAGGTCGGAGGGAGCGACGTCGTCAAGTTGGAGCACCAGCGTGTTGACCCCGCGTTTGACCGCGAGTTGCAACCGGGCGCCGGGCTTGACCGTCGCGCCGTTCAGCCAGACCCCCTTGACGGTGCCGGCGACCGTAAACGTCGCCATCCCGCCCGCCGCCGACTCAAACTCCGTGGCGGCAAAGAGTCCGCGGTTGTTGCCGCGATTGGGATAGACGGCCTCGACCACGCGCGCCGGCAGCACGCCATTCGTGAGCGAGAGTGACGGCACCCAGTCATTAAGGGAGAAGTCGCCCGCGACCACCCGCTCGACCCCGAGGTGCTGGTTGGAACTCAGCACCAGGTAGAGTTTCCAGGTCCGGGCCACGCCACCTTTTGCGGCGTCGAACTCGCCCGGCTTGCCGAGCTGGGACATGAACTTGATCAGGTCGAGCCGTTCCTCCGGCAGCAGCGCATCGATGAGGCCGGCGGGCATCAACGAACCGACGCTCGCGCGGCGGGCGATGGCCTGGGTCGGAATCGACACATCCTTGTTGGCGGCGTCCCGCAGCACCACTTCCGCGGCGGTCTCGCGCTGGATCATCCCGTTGTGCTCCTGGCCGTCCCGGGTCGTGATCAGCACGGAGTGGTACCCCTCCTTGATCTTGGCGTTCGGATACAGCACCGATTCCACGAGGTAGTCAGCCGGCGCACTGGCGCCGATGCTGGTCAGATCGGGTCCTAGTTTTCCGCCTGCGCCTCCGATCGCGTGACACGTCACGCAGGCGAGATTCTCGCGGCGATAGATGTACTCGCCCCGCACCGCGTCGCCTTTCGCGAGCGCCTCCGCCGCCAGGGCCTGCAGGTCGGCGGCCGAGAGCTGCACGTTCGCCAGGGACAAGCCCGCCTGCTTAACGAGCACGTCGACCAGGGCCTGGTGCTGATTGCCTTCGCGGGCCGGACGCAGGCCGGCCCGGGCCGTCGACGGCGGGATCGTCGTGGTCTCCAGTTCCCGCGCCAGCCGGGCGCTCACGCCCCGCACGCCCAGCAGCGAACGCCACAGCGCCTGCGCCTGCGCTTCGTCGGTCGTCGTCTGCAGCACGGCCAGCAACGGCGGCACGGCCGTCGGGAGTTCGAGCCCGGCCAGCGTCACGACCGCTTCGCGGCGCACCGCCGGAGCCGCGCCGTCACCGCTCAACTGCTTCAGCGCCGCGATCACCGGCGCGCCGCCGATGTCCCGCAACGCCGCAAAGGCCGCACTGCGATCCGCCGCCGGGGTGGTCGGCGCGCCGGCGATCTCGACCAATCGCGGCACCAGCGGGGAGAGTTTCCAGATGCCGGCCAGTTGCAGGGCCGCTGTCTTCACCGCCGCGTCCGGGGAGCGGAGCAGGACATCGAGGGTCGCAAGATCACCCGCCGGCTTCACCGTGCGCAGCCGGCCGGCCTCGCTCAACGCGCTGATCGCCCGGCGGGCGGCCTCCGGCGTAAACTCGCCGCTGCGCAGACGATCAAAGATGAGCCGGAGCTCCGCCGGCCCGCCCGCCGCGGCGATCAATTCGAGCCAGGGGCCCGCCCCGTCGCGCGCCACGCCCTGCCGGGCGACCAGCTGGCCGAGCACCTCGCTCGCCAGCGCCGGCTCGACGGCCTTGAGCCCGAACTCGAGCTGCTTTTCCCGCCCCTCGATCCGCCACGCGCCGCTTTTCACCGCCGCCAGCCAGGGCTCGGCCAGTTCGTTGATCGTGAGCCAGAGGGCGTAATCGAGGAACGTGTCCATCGGGCGATCCAGCACGCCGAGTGCGAGTTCCGCGGCGCGGGCCGATCGCCGGCTGCCGAGCGCGCGCACCGCCTCGAGCCGCACGCGTGGGTGCGGATCGGCCACGAGCTGCTCCAGCGGTCCGATCTCGCCGTCCGCGGGCAGCGCGCGGACCGCGGCGGACCGCACGCGCGCATCCTGGGCGGCCAGCAGCTCCCGCAACAGCGCGGGCTGCGCGTGATTGAAAGCCTGATACATCCAGTACGCCGCCAGCCGGGCGGCCTCCGTCGTCTGCCGGCGCGCCCAGGCGTCGAGATCCGCCTTTACGTTGGCGGAACCGCGTTCGACGAGCACGCGCCGGGACTGCTCCTGCTGGTAGCTGTCGCCCTTTACCAGCAGGTCGAGCAGCGCCGGGTTCGCGAGCCGGGCCAGGTCGGTGCGCGGGCGCGGCGCCGCGCCGCCCTTGACCGTCACGCGCCAGATCCGGCCGTGCGCCTTGTCGCGACGGGTGTCGCGGAAGTCGACCTCTCCGTGCTGGATGATGGGATTGCTCCAGTCGGCGATGTACAGCGCGCCGTCGGGCCCGAGCCGGACATCGATCGGACGGAACGAATCCGTCGTCGTCCGCATGACGTCCGGCATCTCCCGGGTCACATATCCGGAGCCCTGGTCGGTCATCTTGAACCGCACGACGCGGTGCGCGCGGAAATCGAGCGTGATGACGTCACCCTGCCAGTCCGCGGGAAACTGCGCGCTGCGCACGATCTCGATGCCCGCGAACTTCGGGTAACGGCCCGGGCTCACGCTGTCCATTTCACGGCGCGCCGGCGCGAGGGTGCGGTACGTCGCCCCAGGCACGCCCCAGACGATGCCCTGGAACCCGGCACCGTCGGTGAGGAACGACTGGCCGTAGGAGTCGAACTGGTGCCCCCAGCCGTTCACCAGGCCGCGATAGAGGATCTCCATCCGCTGGTCGCGCGTATCGAGGCGGAAGATACCGCCGGCCTTGAGCCGCACCACGCCGTGGGGCGTCTCGGTGTCGGTGCGCGTGTAGACGGACTGGTTGAGGTAAAGGCGGCCGTCGGGTCCCCAGCGCAGGGTGTGCAGATTGTGGTGCGTGTCCTCGGTGCCGAAGCCGCTCATCACGATGCGGCGCTCGTCGGCCTTGCCGTCGCCGTTGGTGTCGCGGAAATGCAGCAGTTCCGTGCTTTGCGCGACATACGCGCCGCCGTCGCCGACCTCGATGCCGGTCGGAATGAGCAGGCCGTCGGCGAACACCGTCGCCTTGTCGGCGCGGCCCTGGCCCTTCGTGTCCTCGAGTACGATGACCTTGTCGGTCGGCGCCTGGCCCGGCTCGATCTGGGGATAGAGTTCGGAGCCGACCACCCAGAGCCGCCCCTGCGGATCGAAGTTCATCTGGATCGGCTTGTTCAGCATCGGATTTTCCGCCCAGAGCGTCACCTCGACGCCGTCGCCCAGGACAAACTGCGGATGCGGCTGGGGCGTGAGCTTCGTAACGAGGTTGCCGACGCGGCGGGGAATCTCCGGCACGTCCGCCGGCTGCAGGCCGCGGAGGCGTGCGATGCGTTTCTCCTCGGCGGCGATGAACTCGTCGAACTGGAGCACTTCGGTGGCGTTCTTGCCCTGCTCGCGTTTCCGGAAGCCGAAAATGTACGCCATGTTCGCCGGGCGTGAACGGTGAAAGAACCACTCGTTCTTGCGCAGGATCGCCTGCCGCAGGGTTTCCGTCTGCGGACTCGTCCGCCACGGTCCCGGCGTGCCGAAGAGCCGCTGCTCGAGCGTTTCCGCGATGGCCCGGTAGCCGGCGTCGGTCGGATGGATCCCGTTGCTCGTGAGACCGGGACCCGTCCGGCCCTGGAGGGCGTCGAAGAGTGAGATAAACGTCGCCTGGCGCTGCGCGGCGATCTCGCCCACGACGCGCGCGTACGTGGCGAGCTGGGTGTTGTGGGCCGTCGGGTCGGGCCAGGCACCGCCGAGCCGGCCGTGCGGCAGCGGCGAGAGCAGCACGAAACGCACGCCGGGCGAGGTCTGCTGGATCGTATCCAGAAGCCGGTTATAGTCGGAGCGGAACTTCGTCAGCCCGGTGTCGCCGTCGAACGAACTCGCCATCCCATAGCCGAGAAACACCACGGTGGGTTTCGCCTCCTCGATCTGCTTCACCAGCTGGCGCCAGCCTTCGTCGGCCGGCTCGCGTCCGGCCTGCAGCAGGCTCAGCCCGAAACGCGCGTCACCCGCCGGCGTATCGCCGCTCCAGCCGAGGTTGCGGAAGGTGATGTCGCGGTCCGGAAACCGGGTCGTCAGCATCGTCTCCACCCAGCCGCTGGCCTGTTCGCGCTCGATCAGCGTGTCGCCGAGCAGCACGACACGGTCGCCAGCCTTGAGTTCGAGCGGCGCCGCGGGCTGGGCGGCGTTGACCGGAAGCGCCGGAAGAAGGAGCGAGACCAGGGCCAGCAGGATGAGTCGGAGACGATGGGGCATGGGAGACGGGAAATCGGGGGCGGAGTTGGCGTCGGGACGCAGTGGGTCGCGGCGTGAAGCCGCTCCCATAGTTCAAGCGTAAGGATTGCGGGCCGCAGGTCAGCGGCCGTCGTTCCAGAGGATGTGGGTGCCGCTCTTGCCGGCGACGGCGATATCCGGCCAGCCGTTGCCGTCGAAATCCGCCACGCGGATCTGCAGGCCGATGCCGGGGCCGTTGTCCGCGATCAGGTGTTTGGAGAACCGGCGCTCGGTGGGGTTCCACTTGTAGAAATAGACGCAGCCGGGCTCGTTGTCGCCCGGGTCGTTGCCGCTGTGCGCGCGGACCCGGCGGCCGGTGATCAGGTCCGGTTTGCCGTCGCGGTCGATGTCCTCCCACACGAGGCAGTGGTTCTGGGAGACCTTGTCATCGATCTGGTGGTGGCGCCAGTTGGTGCTGCCGTCCTTGTTGTCGTCCTTCCGTTCCTCCCAATAGAGGCCGTAGTTGTGGCCGTGGCCCCAGATGAAATCGTTGCGGCCGTCGCCGGTGAGGTCGGTGACGATCATCGGCGTGCTCGCATGCGGAAAGGTCCAGTCGGCGTGCCGGATCCAGGGCTTCGTGTGGGCGCCCTCCTTTGGCCGTTCGTACCAGCCATTCCCATAAAGGAGGTCCTCGAGCCCGTCGCCATTGATGTCGCCGAAGCCGATGCCGTGGCCGTTCACGAACGGCGCGCCGGCCTGGATCATCCACGGCAGCAGCACATGGGCGCCGGCGGCGTCACGGCCGAAGCGATACGCCATGACGGCGTTGGCCGGGCCGTAGGAATTCACGACGTACTCCGGCTTACCGTCGCCATCGAGGTCGCGCAGGGCGGTCCATTCGTTCTGCGCGAGCTGCGTGTCCACGAGCACGTGCTGCTTCCACATCACCGCGGTGTTGATCGCCGCCGCGCCGGGATTTTCGTACCAGTAGACCTTGGTGTCCATGAACGCTCCGGTCACGATGTCGGGAAAGCCGTCGCCGTTCACGTCGTAGGCGTGCTCGCCGCAGTTCGTCATGTAGTCGCGGCCGAAGGGCTCGAGCTTGCGCAGTTGCCGCTTGGCCTTGAAGTCGGGCCCCGCGTACCAGTACTCGCCGGCACTGACGTCGAGTTTCCCGTCGCGGTTGAAGTCGGCGACGGCGCAGCCCTCGTTGTTGTCGACGTGCAGTTGCTGCACGCGAAACTTGAGCGTGGGCGCCGCGGCCTTTTTCCCGCCGCCTTTGGGGGCGGCATTCGGCCCCGATTTCGTGGCATCGGCCGCGCCGAGCAGCACGGGCAGGAGGAAGGCAAGCAGGACGGCGCGGAGCGCGGAGCGGAGCTTCATGTAGGGGAAGGAGTGAAAGCAGAGAGATACGCGGACTGAGGTCGGACAACGTGCAGCAACGTGCAACAGGTTCCAACCGGGAAATTCAAGGCCGGAGCAAACGGGGCGGATGACCGGACCTGTTTCGATCCAGCATCCCGGCTACTGTCGTAGCGGTGCCCGTCTTGCGGGTTCCCAAAACCCGGCCGTCCGGGTAGGCTCAGGTCCAGCGGCGTTCGTCACGCCCCGCTCTTTTCCTCATGAATACGCGACTTGCCCTCGGCGCTGCGCTGGCCCTGGCCGCGCTCGCCTCCGTTTCCGCCGCGGACACCCCAACGGTGTCGGCCGCATTCGTGGATCCCGATTCGCCCGGGCACGCCGAGATTCGTGACGTCGGCGAGCGCGCCATCAACCGGCTGGGCGTGACGCTGGTCAATGAAGTGACCGTCGCCGTCGCCAAGAGCGGCGCGGCCAAGGCGGTCGACGTCTGCCATCTGCGGGCGCTGCCGCTGACCGGCGAAATTATCGCCGGCATGCCGCGCATCACCGCGGTCAAACGCACGAGCCAGAAGCTCCGCAACCCCGCGAACGCTCCGGACGAGGCCGAGAAGCTTGCGCTCGCGCAGGTCGAAAAGGAACTCGCCGCCGGCCGCCTGCCCAAGGTGCTGGTGCAACGCATCGATCTTCCCGGTGGGAAACCGGAGTGGCGCGTCTATCGCCCGGTGGGCATCGCGCCTCAATGCGTGACCTGCCACGGACCGCGTGAGTCGCTCGATGCCGGCCTCGTGGCCCGGCTCGCGGAAAAATACCCCGACGACCAAGCCACCGGTTACGCCGCCGGCCAGTGGCGCGGGCTGATCCGCGTGACCGTGGGCGACGCGCCGCCGCCGGCGGCAGTGCCGGCGAAATCCGCGCCGCCGAGTAAGGCGGTCAGGAAATCGTAACCCTCAAGGAAGCGTTGAAGAACGCCCGCCAAGGCAGACCTTCACCGCGGATCACGCGGATTGCGCAGACAAAATGCCTTTATCCGCGCTATCGGCGTAATCCGCGGTAATCCACGGCTGCTTCTACATCGGCTCCTCAACTGCGATCAAACCGTTGAGGAGCCTCTGAAAAACGTCCTTTCGACTAGACTTTGGGCGGCCAGTGCAGACTGGGCCCCGTTGAGTCTACCATCCTGTGGATCCTGTCATCCTGTCCAATCAGAGACAGGATGACAGGATAGGCAGGATCACCGGCCGGGGCCTTCCATCGGGGCCCACTCGATTCATCCGTGGCCAGACTCCGGAGACAGGAGAGAAGGTGATCAGAACGTGTTCCTGACTCCGATCGTCCACAGCGCGCCGTAGTCGCTGCGCGTGCGGAAGCGGGCGACGCCGGGCGTGAGGGCATTGTAGATCTCGGTATCCTCGGGGACATTCGTCGCGTTGCGCATGCTGGCGAAGACCGCGATCCGCTTGTAGACAACGACCTCGGCCTGCGCATCGAGCGTCAGGCGGCGGGGCACCCACGTATAATTGTCGGCCGGGAGGCCGGCGCCCCCGACGGCCGCGCCGCGGCGCTCGCCGCGATAGTTCCAGTTGAAACGGACGTTGAAACGTTCGCGGGTCAGGCTCACGCCCCAGCTCCCGCTGCGCGGGAAGAAATTGAAGCCGGAGTTGCCGACCAGCGCGCCGGTGCGCCGCTGCGACGAGACGTTGCCAAAGACCTGCACGCCGCGCGCCCAGGCGGGTAGGAACGTGAGCGCCTGGCGGTAGTTCAGGCTCGAGCCCTCCATGCGCACGGTGCCGGGCACGTTGTACTGCGTCTCGACGTCGAACTCACCGTAGGCATCGGGATCGATGTCGTAGAGTGCGAGGAACTCGGGTGTCGCGGGAAAGCGCGTGCCGCCGAAGAAATTCTTGAAGTCGCGGCGGAAGGCGTTGAGCGAAATCTGCCCGACGCCCTCGAAGTAGTACTCGAGCCGGAGATTCAAGGTGTCCGCGCTCCACGCCTTGATGCCGACATTGTTCACGACGATCCGGTTGGCCTGCGACGGCAGCGACTCGGCATCGGGCAGCGTGACGCCGCCCGCGTACTGGTTGAAATCGGGCCGGCCGACCGAACGATAAACGGCGGCGCGCGCGATCAGATTATCGCGCACATTGAAGCTGGCGTTGAGGCTCGGGAAGAGGCGGAGGTACTCCTTCTCGGCCCGTGCGCCGCGCTCGATGAACGTGAGCCGCGAGTACTCGAGCGAGTTGGTGTTGGCCACGATCGGCACGCGCCGGCCCTGCGCGTCGCGGGTGAAGTTGCGCGTCGGATCCGTGAGCGGACCCTCGGCCTCGATGTTGGTCTGCTCGGCGCGGATACCGCCGACGAGCCGGAGCCGCCGGGCGAAAAAGCTCACGTCGCCGCGCAGGTAGGTGCCGGTGATCAGCTCCTCGGCGTGCTTCGAGGAGCTGACGATCGAGCGGTATTCGTTGTTCGCGTTGATGCTGAACTGGCTCGGATTTGCCTGATAGTACTGCCAGGCGAGTGCATTGCTGATGCCGTTGATCGCCGGCAGGCCGAACGAACCGGAGCGGGAGCCATACACGGGATCGCGGAACGGTGCCGCGCTCTCGTCGGTCGCGGCGTTGCCGTCGGGTCCGAGGAACGTGTATGCGGTGTTCTGGTTGCGGTTGTCGCGGACCGACTGCCGCACGTGGAAGCCGGTCTTCAGCCGGAGCGGCACGCGGCCGTGAAAGTCGCGGGCGACGTTGCCGTAGGCGGTGCGCTGGACATCGGACGTGTCATTCTGGATCGCCGCGGCGGTGTTGAACGTCTTGCCGGTGATGGCGAACGGATCGATCACGGCGCCGGTGGCATTATCGATCACGGTGATCCGTTCCGGGCGCTCCTCGAGCATGCCGTCAAAGGCGATGGTGAGGTTGCGCCGGAACCCGGTCGTGTTCTGGAACAAGCCCTTGTCGATGTCGCGATTGCGGTTCGTCGACTGCGAATAACCGAAACCGAGATCGCCCTTCCAGACGGGGCCGTCGTGGCGCCAGATGATCGTCGGCGTATGCGAGCGGTTGTGGCGGTCGCGGATCAAGTTGGTGAGCTGCAGCTCGGCCTGACCCGGGGCGCTGCGCGTGGACAGCACGCTGAACTGGCCCGGCAGCACGCGGTTCATGACGAAGTTCAGCCCCTGGTTCGAAGCGTCGAGATGGAAATACGAGTACTGGTACGCGAGCGTGAGCCGGTCATGCCGCGAGAGCTTGAAGTCGACGCTCGCGCCGAGGGAATTGCGCGTGGTCACCTTCGTGGCATCGCGGTAGGTGTACGTGGTCAGGTACGGCTGGTCGGGCGTGGACGTCGGGAAGTTCGCCGCAAACGGCAGGCTGGAGCCGCGCCAGCCCGTCTGCGACAGCGGCTCCGGCGAAAAATTCGTGGCGGTGCCGCCGGAGAGCGTGAAGCCGAAGCGCTTGTTGACCGGCGCCACGTAGGAGAAGTCGAAACCGGGATCGATCTTGCGCGATGGCGACGTGCGCGGGCCGGGCGTCTTCCTGAACTCGGGCTCCGTGCTGCGCATCACGAGGAACGCGCTGGCGTTGAGCACCGGCCGCGCGCGCTCGAACGCCGAACGCGGCACCATGTTGACCGTGCCGGCGAGGGCCGCGCCCTGCGACTCGGGCGTCGGCGAGTACTCCACCTCGATGCGCGAGAGGTTGTTGATCGACATCATGTCCATCGCGACGGCGCGCCCGGTGTTGGTGTCGCCGACGCCGGAGCTCGCGACACTGAAGCCGTCGAGCGTGATCGGCACGTTGGCCGACGGCACGCCGTTGATGGACACGTCGCGGGAATTGCCGCCGCTGTTTTCGATCGTGATTCCCGGCAGGAATTTCAGGAAATCCGCCGCATTGCCCTCGGCGACGAAACCGAACTCGTCGGTCGAAACCACGTTCTTGATGTTGGGCGCGAAGCGCTGCTCGTTGATCGCGAGGGCGGAGGCGGCCATCTCGCGGGAGGTGTCGACCACGAACGCCGCGAGCTTCACCGTGCCATCGCCGGCCGGCGGCGTCGCGGCGTTGAACACGACGTCCTGCTGCACCATCGCGCCCGGGGCGACACGGACCCGCACGGATTGCGGCGGCAGCCCGGTGAAGAACACCTCGAGCGTCGCGTCCCCCGCGGATACGCGGTGCAGTCGGAAGAAACCGTCGGCGTCGGTAAACGTCTCCGCGGCGGTTCCGGCGATGCGAATCCGGGCACGCTCCAGGTACTCGCCGGTTTGCGCATTCTGCACCCGGCCCTCGATGGTTGCAGCCCCCGGCTCGGCTGCGACGACGCCCGCCGGCATCGCCGCGACCAGGAGGAACACGAACAGACCGAGCAACGCGCACGGCCGAAGGCGCAGGAAGCGGGCAGAAGAAGAACGCATGGGGTTGAAAAAGGAGATGACAACGCGGGCGCGGCAGTCGCGCCGGTGCGGGCGCGAGGCGAGGCGAAACGGCAGGACAGCTCAAGTCCGGACTCGACGCGCCCAGCTGCGCAGGCGCCTCTCCCAGCTGCCCACGCTAGCTGTGGGAGGGGCTTCATGCCCCGACCGGAGAGCATTCGGTAATCCTCGGGGCGTCACGCGCCTCGCACGCTCGCCCGCGGCGGGAGGACCGGCTTGCTGTCACCGCCGACCGGCTGATGCGCCCAAAATGAGCGGGAATTTGTTGCGCCGGTCGAAATTCGGTTTGCCGTAGGGAGGTAACCAACTAGTTCACTAGTCGAACCCCGGCTCCCCATGAATCGTCGCACGTTTCTCCGCTCTTCCGCCGTGCTGTCGGCCTTCGCGCCCGCAGCCCTTCGCGCCGCCGAGCCGAAGTCCGCCCCCGCCAAGCCCAAGCGTGCGCACAAGAAGGGCTTCATGTTCGGCACCCTCGGGGGCGCGGCAGCCAAGAAGTACAGCGTCGCCGAGCGCTTCAAGTTGCTGAAGAACGCCGGGTTTCACGGGGTCGAAGTCTCGAGCGCACTCAACCAGCAGGAGATCATCGCCGCGCGCGACGCCGCCGGCCTCGAGATCGCGAGCGTCGTCATTGCGAACCACTGGTCACATCCGCTCTCCTCCCCCAACCCGTCGACCCGCGACACCTGCCTCGAAGGCCTGAAACAGGGCCTGCGCGATGCCAAGGCCTATGGTGCCACGTCGGTCCTGCTGGTGCCGGGCGTCGTGAACAAGGAGATCAGCTACTCGGATGCCTACACGCGCTCGGTCGCGGAGATCAAGAAGGCCGTCCCGCTGGCCGAACAGCTCGGCGTCGCGATCGCAATCGAGAATGTCTGGAACGGTTTTCTGATGAGCCCGCTCGAAGCCGCGGCGTATGTCGACAGCTTCAAGTCCCCGATGGTGAAGTGGCATTTCGATGTCGGCAACGTGGTCAACACCGGCTGGCCCGACCACTGGGTGCGCGCCCTCGGCTCGCGGATCGTGAAGATCCACGTGAAGGAATTCAGCCGCAAGCTGCGCGACGAAAAGGGGCCGCGTTCCGGGTTCGGGGTCGAACTCATGACGGGCGACAGCGACTGGCCCGCGGTGATGGCGGCCCTCGACGCCGTCGGCTACACGTCCGGCTGGATGATCACCGAGCAGGCCCGGGTGCCCAACCTCACCGACGACGCCGAATGGCTCTCGCATCTTTCCGCCAAACTCGATCAGATCTTTGCTGCTTAATCTCATGAAATCCCCGGAATCCTCCCTCCCGCGCCGCGACTTCCTGAAGAAGTCGTCGCTCGCCGCCGGCGCCGCGCTCGCCGCCACCACCCCGAAGTTCCTCAGCGCCGCCGAACGCGCCCGTTCCGTCGGTGCGAACGATCGGATCCGCATCGCCCAGATCGGCTGCGGCAACCGTGGCCGCGGGGCGCACATGGACGGCATCTTCAAGCATTTTGGAACGCAGAACTTCGAGGTCGTCGCGGTGTGCGACACGTGGAAGGTGGCGCGGGAGCAGGCGGTTGATTTCGCGAAAAAGCATCAGGGCGCGCGCGACGTGAAGCAGTTCGTGTCGTACCGGGACGCCCTGGCCCTGAAGGACGTCGATGCCGTCATGGTCGCGTCGCCCGACCATCTCCATACCCTGCACCTCGAGGCCGCCGCCAAGGCCGGGAAGCACATCTACATCGAGAAGCCGCTCGCGACGGAATTCGACAAGCTCGTCCGCGCCTACGATGCCGCCAAGGCCGCCCAGGCCAAGGGCAGCATCATCCAGGTCGGCACGCAGCTTCGCAGCCTCCCCGGCGTCGCCGGTGCGCGCGAGCTGATGAAGACCGGGATCCTGGGCAAGATCTCCCGCATCGACGAATTCCGCAACGCCACGCCGCCCTACTGGTACAGCTACCTGAAGCGGGACATCAAGCAGGAGGACGTCGACTGGAAGGAGTTCCTCAACGACCGCCCGATGCGTCCGTTCGACGCCCGCCAGTACGCCGCCTGGTACGGCTACTACGAGTTCTGCCAGGGACCCGTGCCGCAGTGGGGCGCACACTTCCTCGACCTGATGCACTACGTCATGGACTGCGGTTTCCCGACCGAGTGCATGTGCATGGGCGGCTCCACCTATTGGAACGACGAGAACAAGTTCACCGTGCCCGACAACGTGATCGCCACCTGGATGTACCCGGAGGGCTTCATGGTCACGAGTTCGAACAA
>JAEUHA010000148.1 GCA_016793535.1 Opitutaceae bacterium
GCTGAAGCGGACGAAGCCCGCGGCATCCGGCGCGGCGCTCAAGGTGATCGTTCCACCCCGCGGTGAGTACTTCACCGCGTTCGTGAGGAGGTTCATGAACACATGCCGGATCCGGGCCTCGTCGACGTTCACCGTCGCGCCCGCCAGCTCCGGCGCGACCACGACGGCCAGTTGCAGTCCCGCATTGCCGATGATCGCCCGCGCCTCGTCCGCATTGGCCTGCAGCAGCGCGGCCACCGCCACCTCGGTCCGCTCCAGCGTGGACGCGCCGCTCTCGAGCCGCGTGAGATCGAGCAGCGTATCCAGAATCCGGAGCAGCCGGTCCGCATCCGCCCGCGCGTCCTCGATCAGCTCGCGCTGCTGCGCCGTCAGCGCGGAGAGGTTCTGCTCGAGCAGGAGATAAAGCGCCATCCGCAGGCTGGTGAGCGGCGTCTTCAACTCGTGGCTGACCGTGCCGACGAGATTGGTCTTGGCGTCGTCCATCAGCCGGAACTTCGTCACATCCTGCAGGACGATCGCGGCGCCGCTGAAATCGGTGAGCTTGTCGCCCACCGCGAGGATGCGGGGCAGGAAATGCCGGTCCTCGCGCCCGAGGCGGAACGTCACCGCGCGCGCATAGTCGATCGGCAGGTAATGCTCCCCCGTCCGCAGCACCTCCGCGAGCGGCTCCGCGAGGGAGCCCGGCAGGCCCGCGGCGAACTCCGGCAGCGCGGCCAGTTGCTGCGCGGCGGGATTGCGCACCTCCTGGGTGCCGTCGCGGTTCACGACGAAGAGCGGATCCGGCGCGGAGGTCAGCGTGGCCTCCATCGTGCGCTGCGCCCGGAGCACGCGGGCCACGGTGGCGTCGCGATAGGAACGCAGCTTCCCGGCCATGGTGTTGAACGCCCGTGCGAGCTGGCCGAGTTCGTCCCGCGAAAGCTCGGGCACTTCGCGGTCGAGATCGCCGTCGCCGAGGGCGACCGCCGAGGCCGTGAGGCTGCGAATCGGCCGCAGCAGCGAAGACGCGAGCCGCCAGGAAAGAAAGAGGGCGAGCCCGAAGCCGCCCGCGATCGCCACGATCATGAGCCGTTCGGTGGCCTGGGCGATCTGCCCGACCCGCGCGGCGGTGTCCTGCGCCGTCGCCACGTCATGGCGGGTCAGCGCGTCGATCGCATCGAGCACCGCGTTCAGCGCCTTGGTGTTCTCCACGAAATCCCGCATCGCGCCCGAGCCGCCGACCTGGAGCAGGAGCCGTCCCCGTTCGCCGAGCCGGCCGAACGCCTCGTCCACCGCGGCGACCGCGACCGCCCGCGTCGAACCCGACGAAGCCGCCGCCTGTTCCATCAGCTCCCGCATGAAGGCGCTGCGGCTTTCCTCGAAAATCCGGCGCTCGTTTTCGCCCGAAGGGACCTGGCTGACGGCCGTGCCCATCCGGGTGGCGGCCGCGCGCATCTTCTCGGCTGCGACGACCGCCCGATAGTTGCGGGCGATGTCGCCCGTGAGCGTGCCCGCGACCTCGCGGCCCACGTAGATCGCGTAGCCGCCGGTGGCGACGATCAGCAGGACCAGCGGGAAAAGGCCGAGGAAGAGGCGCGTGCGCAACATCGCGGACGGGGGCTCAGACGAGTCCGAGCTTCTGCCGCTTGCGATAGAGCGTCGCGGGGTCGATGCCAAGCGTTCGCGCCGCCTCGTCGAGATTGCGAGACTGGGCGAGAATGCGACGGATGTGTTCGGCCTCGAGAGCATCGATCGTGACCCGGGCACCGACCGCGATTCCGGGTGACGGTTGCACGCGGAATTCGTCCGGCAGGTCACAGCGCTCGATCAGCGATCCGCCGGCCAGGATCACGGCCCGCTCGATCACGTTGCGCAGTTCGCGCAGGTTGCCCGGCCAGGCGTAACCGGCGAACGCGGCCCGGACATCCGGGGAGAATCCCGCGACCTTCTTGCCCAGCCGCGCGGTGAAGAACTGCCGGTAACTCTCCGCGAGCCGCTCCAGGTCGGCCGGCCGGTCGCGCAGGCCCGGGAGCGAAATGCCGATCACGTTGAGCCGGTAGTAAAGGTCCTCGCGAAAACGCCCCGCGCGCACGTCCTCCAGCAGGTTGCGATTGGTCGCCGCGATCACGCGCACGTTGGCGCGCCGGATGCGGGCCTCTCCCACCCGCTCGTACTCCCGTTCCTGCAGCAGCCGCAGGAGCTTGGGCTGGATCTCGAGCGGGATCTCGCCGACTTCATCGAGAAAAAGCGTACCGCCGTCCGCCGCCGCCACTTTGCCGGTCGTGTCGTTGACCGCGCCCGTGAACGCCCCCTTCACGTGGCCGAACAACTCGCTCTCGAGCAGTTCCCGGGAAAGGCTCGGACAGTTCACGGTCACGAACGCGCCGTCGCGCTGCGCGCTCCGCTTGTGCACCTCGCGCGCCAGGACGCTCTTGCCGGTGCCGCTGGGGCCGAGGATCAGGATGTTCGCCGGCGTCTCGGCCGCCTTGAACGCGATCTCGAGCGCCTGCCGCGTCGATGGTTCGCTCGACTCGAGATCGACCGGCGGTGACTCCGCGGCAATCTCGCTCTCCAGGCTGCGCACCCGGGTCTGCAGGACGCGCGTGCGGTCGATCCGCGCGAGGATGCTGCGAATCTGGTCCGGCGTGAACGGCTTCGGCACGAAGTCGTAGGCGCCGCGACGCATCGCCTCCACGGCCGTCGCGATGTTGGCGTACGCGGTGAACATCACCACGTGCAGCGTGGGCTGCGCCTTGAGCAGCTTCTCGAGCCAGACCAGGCCATCATCGTTGCCGAGCTTGAGATCGAGGAAGACCACATCGAACGACTCCTCCTCGATCGCCTTCAGGGCTCGCGCCCCGGTCGGCGCCTCGGCGGTGCTGTGGCCGGCCGACTCGATCGCCAGCCGCGTGGTCTTGCGGATGCCGGCTTCATCATCGACGATCAGGGTGCGCATGGAGGGACGGGAAAGAGTCGGCGGGGATGCCGCGTTCAGCAACAACAAGGCGGGGCCGCTTGCGCGGCCCCGCCAGGTCCAGCTTCAACTTGACAATCCCGCCGGCTAAGCCGGCTCGAATTGCCGTCGTTTTCGACCCATGCTCCCCCCACCGGTTCCCGGGCCCGCGGAAAAAAAACGCGGTGCGTTTTGCACGAAATCATCGGTGAAAACCCTTACGGGAAAACACCCAGTCGGGGGCTTCCGGCCGAGGTAGATTATGCGGCCCGACCACATGGGCTGGCTTTCGCGGGGATTTCTGCTGTCGAATTCAACCCGCAAAACCCTCCAATAGTCCGTTCGCCAACCCTGCCCATGCCGAATCCCCCTGTCACTGTCCCGCCCATGACGCCCCCGACGGCAGGCGGAAAGCTCTCTGACCTCGAAATCAAGGATGCCCATCTCATTTTCAGCGCGGTCTGGCAGGATATCGAGGCGGACTTCGGCCGGGAGAACCTGCGGTTTCCCAAGGAGATCATCCTGCTGGGGGGCGCGCCCGGCGCCGGCAAGGGCACGAACACCGCGTTCATCACCAAGACCCGCGGCCTGACGTGTCCGCCGGTCGTGATCAGCGCGCTGCTCGACTCCCCCGAGGCCCGCGCGCTCAAGAATGCGGGCAACATGGTGGGCGACCGCGAGGTGGTCGGGCTGCTCCTGCGCCAGCTCCTGCGGTCCGAGTACCGCGACGGCGTCATTCTCGACGGCTTTCCGCGCACGAAGGTGCAGGTGGAGTGTCTCAAGCTCCTGGTCGACAAAATGCACGCGCTGCGGCGCGAGTTCTATCACACGCCGCTCAGCATTCATTTCCGGCAGCCGACGATCCACATCATGGTGCTGTTCGTCGACGAGAAGGAATCGATCGCCCGCCAGCTCAAGCGCGGCCGGCAGACGCGCCAGCATAACGAGGAGGTCGCGCGCACCGGGATCGGCGAGCTGCTCGAGGACCGGCCGACCGACCACGACGAGGCGCTGGCGCGGCGGCGTTACCGCGTGTTCAAGGAGCAAACCTGGGAGGCGCTCCAGTCGCTGAAGGAAATTTTCCACTACCACTTCATCAACGCCCAAGGGTCGCTCGAGGAAGTCGAACAGAACATCCTGCACGAGCTCGAATACCAAAGCACGCTCGAGCTCGATCCCCGGACCGTCGACCGGCTGCGCGGCATTCCCGTCGCCAGCGAGATCATCGTCGGCGCCCGCCAGGAACTGGTAAGGCGGCTCGACAGCTACGAACTCGAGCACAGCGAACTGTTTGCCCGGGTCACGTCGTTCATCGAGAAGCGAATCATCCCGATCGTCATCCGCCACGCGATCTCCGGCGTCGCACTCATCAACACCGAGGAGGCCGTGCTCGAGGACGGCCTCGCGCTCGCGATGCTGATCGATGTGTTCTCCGAGCGCGGCTACCATGCCGTCGTCGACATCCACAAGATCGAGGTGCCCGAGAAATTCGACCTGACCACCGGCGTGATCAAATGCCGGACGAAAAAGGTCTACCGCATCCAGATCCGTTTCCACGGTTCGGAAATCCGGCGCGGGTAACGGCGGCGCTTCCGCCGGACGAACTCAGTCTGTTCGCCCACGGATCACACGGACCACACGGAAGAATAGCTGGTTTCCGTGTCGTCCGTGTATTCCGTGGGCAAACTCTCCGCTGCGTTGGTTGCAGCTCGGCCACCCTGCCCGCAAGCGCGGTACCATACCAGGCACTGCTCGCAATCGAACGATTCCGACCATGGGAACGCCAAGCTCCAGCTCCGCCCTTGGCGCCAGCTAGCCGAGCTGGAACTCGGCGCTCCCAAGGCGTCGGACGAAGCGTTCTGAAGCAGGGCTCGATTGGTATCACTCGTACCGCAACGCCTCGATCGGATCGAGCGACGCCGCTTTCCACGCGGGATAGAACCCGAATCCGATCCCGATCGCCGAGCAGACGAGCAGGCCGGCCGCCGCCCAGCCCCACGGGAAGACGATCGACGCGTTGAGCAATTGCGCGGCCGCATTGCCCCCCGCCACGCCGAGGATCACGCCGGCGAGTCCGCCCACGAGCGAGAGCACGACCGCCTCGATCAGGAATTGCATGAGGATGTTGCGCTTCTTCGCGCCGATGCTCTTGCGAATGCCGATCTCCTTCGTGCGCTCGGTGACGCTCACGAGCATGATGTTCATCACGCCGACGCCCGACGCGAGGAGCGCGATCGCGCTGATCGCGAGCGAGCCGAGCGCCACGATGCCGGCCACCTTGTTGAACGCCTCGATCAGCGACTCGTTGGAGAACACCTCGAAGTCGTTCGACTCCTCCGGATCCAGCGCGCGCACGAGGCGCATCATGCCGATGGCGGTCTCCTGAGCTGCGGCGAGCGATGCCTGGTCGGGGGCCTGCACGTTCATGCTGATGCTGCGCCACGCGCTCCCGTACACCTCGAGGTACTGGGTGATCGGCGTGATCGCGTTGAGGTCCTGGCTCTCGCCGAACGACGTGCCTTTCGACTCCAGGACGCCGATCACCGTATAGCTCTGGCCGTCGATCCGCAGGTGCTTGCCGAGCGGATCCTCGTTCACAAAGAGTTTTTCGACGATGTCCTTACCCAGGATCACGACCGCCCGTCCGAGAGCGACGTCGTCGGGTTGGAGGTTGCGCCCCGCGGCGACGTCATAGCGGAACGCATTCAGGAAATTCTCATCCGCGCCGATGAGCCGGACGTTCGGGTTCGTCCGCCGATCGAGATAGAGCGCGCGCCGGCCGCCGCGCCGCAGAGTCAGGCTGACCTCCGCCGTGCCGCGCATCAGTTCCTTGAAGCGTTCCGCCTGCGCGTAAGTGATGTCGCGCCGGTTGCGAAACCGCAGCCAGGGGTCCGAGAAATTGATCGCGGGAAATTTATTGATCTGAAAACTGTTCGCCCCGAGGACATTCAATCCCGTCTCGATGCTGCTCCGCAGCGCCGTGATGCACGTCATTACGCCGATGACCGAAAGCACGCCCACCGTGATGCCAAGCATGGTGAGCGCCGAGCGCAGTTTGTTGGCTGCCAGGGAACCGAGCGCGAGACGGAAGATTTCGCCGAGGATCATTCGTAGCGCAGCGCCTCCACCGGATCCAGTTTGCTTGCCTGCAGTGCGGGCAGGAAGCCGCTGGCCACGCCCACCGCAATCGACGCCGTGAGCGCGACCACGATCAGACTGCCTGAAAATACGAGGGGGAACGACGGTACGAACGTCGTCACGGCCTGCGTGGCGCCCGCCGTCACCAGCAACCCGACCACGCCGCCGGCCACGCAGATCGACGACGCCTCGACGAGAAACTGCATCAGGATCGCCCGCCGCCGCGCCCCGAGCGCCTTGCGCGTGCCGATCTCTTTCGTGCGCTCCTTCACGGAGACGTAGGTGATGTTCATGATGCCGATCGCGCCGACAAAGAGCGCGAGTCCCGTGATGAGCAGCCCCGCCAGGAAGATGCCGTTCTTGATCGGGTCGAGTTGCGCCCGGATCGTGCCCTGTTCGTTGAGCTCAAAATCCTCCCGCTGCTCCGGGCTCAGCTGGCGGATGCGCCGCATCAGGCCGCGCAGTTCATCCCGCGCCTCGGCCATCCGCGTCGCGTCGACCTGCACGCGGATCTCGCCGTTCTCGCCGATGCGAAAATACCGGCGGTAAGTCGTGAGCGGCATCGCCACCATCGAGTCCCAGCTGAAAAGCCCGAGGAAACTCCCCTGCCGCGCCGCCACCCCGAGCACCTGAAAATTCTGGTCGCGAATGCGGATCAGCTTGCCCACCGCGCTCTCTCCGGGAAACAACGCGTCGGCGACGTCGAAACCGATCACCACGACATTCCGTCCGGCCTGCGCCTCGAAATCGCTGAAGAAGCGTCCGTCCTTGAGGTCCGAACGCGTGATCCGCGCATAGTCGGCGGTCGTGCCGAGCGTCCAGATGTTGTTCAGCCGGTACTCGCCCCGCACAATGTTCGTCCCGCGGCTGGCGGTCGGAACCGCGACCTTAATCGGACCGTCCGGATTGTTCGCCACCCATTCGTTGATCTGCCGCGCGTAGTGATAGTAGATCGGACGCCGATTGCGGAACGTCCACCAGTCGGACACCCCGCGCCAGGGCCACTTTGTCACGTACAGGACATCGTCGCCGAACCCCGCAAAACTGCGGTCGACGCCCGCGTCGATGCCCTTGATCGCCGTGCCCATCAGCGTCACGGCGACGATACCGATGATCACCCCGAGCGCCGTCAGCGCGGAGCGCAGCTTGTTCGCCCGGATCTGCGAGAACGCGATCCGCACGGACTCGATGAACTCGTGGTAGAGGCGGAACATGGAGGAGATCGGAGGACGGAGCTCAGCAGCCAGATCGCGTGAGGCCCGGGCCTTCGCCCGGTCACACCGCCGCGATCCCGCGTCATCCGTCAGACGTTCGCATCACTCTCGATCAGCCCGTCGCGCAACCGCACGATGCGCCGCGCGTGCTGCGCGATATCCTCCTCGTGCGTCACCACGATGAGCGTGTTGCCCTGGGCGTAGAGTTGCTCGAACAGGTTCATGATCTCGACCCCGGTCTTCGAATCCAGGTTGCCGGTCGGTTCGTCCGCGAGGATGATCGACGGCTGGGTCACGAGGGCGCGGGCGATCGCGACGCGCTGGCGCTGACCGCCGGAAAGCTCGTTGGGCCGGTGGTGCAGCCGTTCGCCCAGCCCGACGTTTTCGAGGGCTTCGCGGGCGCGGGCGAGCCGCGCCTGCTTGCCCACGCCGGCGTACACCAGCGGCAGCTCGACGTTGTGCAGGGCATCGGAGCGCGGGAGCAGGTTGAAGGTCTGGAAGACGAAGCCGATCTCGCGATTGCGGATGTCGGCCAGTTCGTCGTCCACCATCGTCGCCACATTCTTGCCCGAGAATTCGTAGCGCCCGGAGGTCGGCGTATCCAGGCAACCGAGCATGTTCATCAGGGTCGACTTGCCCGAGCCGGACGGGCCCATGATGGCGAGGTACTCGTTGCGGCGGATCTGCAGGGTCACGCCCCGCAGGGCGTGCACCGTCTCGCTGCCCATGCGGTAGAGCTTGGTCACGCCTTCGATGTCGATGACGAGCGCACCCGGCGGGCGGGTCACGCGCTTTTCGAGGGCGGCACTGGAGGGAGGACGCGGGGTCATGGTGGGCCGGATTACTTTTTCTCGTCCTCTTTCTTCTTGGGCTTCTCGAGCCGGATCTTCGCGCCGTCCTTCAGCGAACGCATGATGACGCTGAACGGCCCGCTGACGACCTCGTCGCCGTCCTTGATGCCCGACTTGATCTCCATGTGCGTCGTGTCGCCGATGCCGGTCTCGACCGGCACCATCTTCACGGTGTCGCCGGTGCGAACGAACACCACGCGCAACAGCGAATCCCGGTCGGCCCGCTCGCGCTCGCGCTGCTGGCGTTCGTTGACGGCATTCGCGGAGCCTTCGCCCTGCGTTTCCTTGGCCTTCTTGTCCCGGTCCTCGGCCAGCTGCTCGATCGTCTTGTTGCCCTCGCGGCTGCGGACGGTGACGGACTGGATCGGCACGGCCACGACGTCGGCGACGGTGCGGGTCTCGATGTCGACCGTGGCGCTCATGCCGGGCCGCAGCCGCACGTCCTTGTCGGCGATGCGGATCTTCACCTGGAAATTCGTGACTTCCTCCTGCGTGTTCATGCCTGTGGTGCGGGCGGCGGAGGCGATCTCCTTCACCACGCCGTTGAAACGGCGGCCCGGGTAGGCATCGATCGTGATTCGCGCGCGGTCGCTGACCTTGACGTTGACAACGTCGTTCTCGTTCACGTTCACCCGCACCTCCATGTCGTCGAGGTTCGCCACCCGCATGATCTCGGTGCCGGCGAAGGACCCGGTGCCGACCACCCGCTCGCCCACCTCGCTGGTGAGCGAACTCACCGAGCCGTCCACCGGCGAGACGATCGTGGTCTTCGAGAGCTGGTCGCGGGACTGGCTGAGCAGGCCCTCGGTCCGGCGGATCTGGGCCAGGGCATTGTCGTGATTGGCCTCGGCGACTTCCACCGCCGTGCGGCCGGCCGTGTAATCAGACTCCGAAACCAGCTTCTGCTTGAAGAGCTCCTCGATGCGCTTGAAGTCATCGCGGCTCTTCTGCAACTGCGCCCGGTTGAGCACTGCGCCCGCCTTCGCCGCCACGAGATTCGCCTCCTGCTGCTCCACCTGGTAGCGATAGGTATCCGGCTTGATCCGGACCAGCAGGTCGCCCTTTTTCACCGCCGAGCCCTCGCGGACCGTCAGCTCGATGATCTCACCCGCGACTTCCGGAGAGATCTTCACCTCGACCTCGGGCTGGATCTTGCCCGTGGCGTTCACCACCTGCGTGATCGTCTTCACGATCGCCTTGTCGGTCGTGACGACGAATTCCTTCTCGGCCGACTTCCGCTGGAAATGAAACGCGGCCCCCGCGCCTCCGGCCAGCAGCACGACCAGCGCAACGATCCAGGGCAGGCGCGACCTTTTCCTTGGCGCCGGAGCGGAAGTGGCACCGGACAAAGGCCCGGTCGAGGAACGATTCATGGTGGTCGGCGGCGAGGTGATGGAGGCATTCATCGGACAGAATCAGCGCCCGCGAAGCAAGCGGCCTCTTTCCCGACCGGGTCATAGAAAAAATGTGGCCGGCCCCACAACGAGCCGGCCACATTCCACAACTGATTACTACTACGAACGGACGGATACATGAGGCCCGATTGCCCGGCCGGAAACGCCTTTGCGACGAATAGCCATGCCGACGCGATGAACGGCGGCGCGGATGCGATCACAGGACGATCCAGACAGGCAGCGGACATGGGAGGACAACACGACCGGCGGCGAAAAGTTACGCGTTTTGCGGCGGCGTTCGCACCGACGGGTGCAACAGCGGGTTCCCACCCCTCTTGTCCGACCCGCGCCACTCCGAACCCGTGGCTTGGGAACAAACCGCTGCACCTCGCGGGCGCCATTCGGGCCGCTTCAGAGAACGTGTCGCCGTCAAGCGGAGCGCGCTGCGGTATCAGCGCCGCGGCGACGACGAGGCGCAGGGCCTCACCCGGATTGCATGCCGTCTAGGTCCGGCCGTCGGACTTGACGGCGAGGCCGGCGACGATGGCCGCCACCGGCAAGGGCACGTAACGCGCCTGGGCCACGTCGCGCCCGGCGAGCGCCCGGGCCAGGACCAAGGGGTCCTTTCCGGCCGTGACGGGAAAGTCGAACGTTCGCTCCCGGCGGGCAGGATCGAGGATCTCGATCCGCCCGCCGGCCCGATACGAAAGCACCGTGTGCCCCACGCGTCCCTCTCGGGTCAGGGCATGATAGGACAGCAGCCGCGGCTCCTCCGCGACCTCGCCGCGCGCCATCCGCTCCCGCAGCGCCGCCACGCTCTCGATGAAGCAGCCATTGCGCAGTGTTGCGCCGCCGCCCGCCGGCAGCCAGGCCACGGTTTCCGGCGCGGTCTCGGTCCAGCGGGTGAACCCGGGCTCGATGGCGCGCAGGAGCGGGCCGAAGTCGGCCTTTTCCGCGGCCAGATTGCCCACGTGCAGCGAGAAGCTCTGCGTGCCGTCGGCGTCGGTATAGAACCACAGGATGCCCGCGAGCTCGAAGACCAGCGCGTGTACGATTTTCGGATACGGGCTGCGGCGGGCTTCGTTCTCCACCGTGACGGTGCGGGACCAGACTCCGGGACCCAGCAGCGCCTGCGCCGCCCGGGCGTTCTCCAGCGCGGATTGCGCCGGCAAGGTCGTGGCCAGGGCCAGGCAGACGACGGCGTGACGCACACAAGAGAACATGCCCTCTCCGATATCCCGGACGCCGTCGCCGGCAGCGGGAATGCGACGAAGCGCGGTCGCCGCGCGACCAGCAACGGATGACGCGCGCCTGAGCGGCGGGACGTCGGGATTCGAACGCTCCCATCGCAGGCGCAGCTTTTCGCCGCGACCAAATATGACGTCGACCCGTTCGGTCGCGGCATGAAGCCGCTCCCACCGGCTCAACTGGCTTCCCCGAAGCGGCGCACGTGCGACGGCCACCACCGTCGCGCCCGCCGGAAGTCAGAGCTCCTGGCGCAGGAGCCGCGCGATCCGCTCGTGGTAGCCCCGGCTGAGCTTCAGCCGCGTGCCGTCGCGGAGCATCACGGCGTATTCACCGCCAAAGGACGGACTGAGCTTCTGCACCCGGTCGATATTCACGATCGTCGAACGATGGATGCGCACGAAACGCGCGGGATCCAGCCGCGCCTCCAGTCGTGCCATGGTCTCGCGCATCAAGTGGGCGCGACCGGCCGCGTGAAACTTCATGTAGTCGCCTTCGGCCTCGATCCAGTCGATCTCGTCGCTCTTGAGAAAGAAGATCTCGCCGGACGACCTGATGAGGATCCGGTCCGCGGGCGCGGCGGCGGAGGCGGCCGGAACGTCCGCATGCTGGAGCAGTTCCAGCAACTGCGTCAGACGCGCATTCACCCGGTCGCTGCGACGCCGGCGAACCTCGTCCTTCACCCGGGCCAGCGCCGCGGCGAATCGCGCGTCGTCAAACGGCTTCAGCAGGTAGTCGACCGCATGGACTTCGAAGGCCCGCAGTGCGTGCTCGTCGTACGCCGTGACGAACACCACCACGGGCCGCTCCTCCGGCGCCAGCTCCCGGAGGGCGTCGAAACCGCTGCCGCCCGGCATCTGCACGTCGAGGAACGCGAGGTCAGGCCGTTCGCGCCGCATCAGGTCCGCCGCCTCGGTACCGGTCGCGGCCTCACCGATCACGGTGAGCTCCGCGTCCCGTTCAAGCAGCAGCCGGATGCCCCGCCGCGCCGCCGGTTCGTCGTCCACGACAATGGCCCGCAGCCGGCCGGCGGCGGCTTCCGAACGAGGAATCGAGGTACGCGGGGTCTTCATGGGCGGTAGGGAATGACGATTTGCACGGAAACGCCGCGCCCCGGCGTGCTCCGTAGCACGAGTTGGCCGTTGGCACCGTAGATCCGCGCCAGCCGCTCCCGGGCATTGCCCAGCCCGATGCCTTCCCGGGTGCCCGGGGCCGCCGGGTCGAATCCCGGGCCATCGTCGGAGACCTCGAGGTGCAGGCGGCCCGCTTCGACGCGGCCCGTGACGTCCACCCGGCCCGGACCCGCTTTCGCCGCGACGCCGTGCACGATCGCGTTCTCGACGATCGGTTGCAGGAGGAGATTCGGAATCCGCGCCGCCAGGGCCGCCGGCTCGATCGCCACGCTCACCTGCAGCCGGTCGGCGAACCGCGTTTGCTGGATCTCGATATACCGGGAGAGAAAATCCATTTCCTGCTGCACGGTGACTTCGTGCCCGCGGGCGGGATCGAGCGACATCCGCAGCAGGGCGCTGAGTTGGGCGATCAGGTTCACCGCGTCATCGTTGCGCCGCTCCCGCACCAGGACCGCGACCGTGTTGAGCGTGTTGAAAAGAAAGTGCGGCCGGAGCTGCTCCCGGAGCGCCTTCAGCTCGGTCTCGACGAGCCGGGCCTCGAGCTGCGCCGCCTTCAACTCCTCGTTTCGGTAGCGCTGGTAGGTCTCGAAACTGTAGCCCGCCGCGAGCACCGCCCAGTAGTAGCCCATATCAATCAGATTGCGGCCGTAGAACTTCGCCAGCGCCAGCGACCAGAAGTCCCCCATCTTCTCGCCGTCGAAGAGGCTGTGGAAGAACATCCGGCCGAGATAGTACGTCGCCATCACGACAAAGCTCATCCCGAGGTGAAACCCGATGCCGCCCACCCAGCGGCCACGGTGCAGCGGCATTTTCTCGCGCAGGCTGAGGATCAGCGGTGCCATCAGCGCCCACATCGCCGCCCGGCCGAACTGCGGAATCGCGCCTTCGATGAAATCCGCCGAACCCATCTTTGCCCCGGCGCGGTTGTTGAAGTAGACCTCGAGGGAGAGCACGAATCCCAGCAAGGCCCAGCCCGCAACGACGGCGGCCCAGTGAATCCAGCGGCGTGGCATGATGCGACGCTTCATCCGCGCGCCGCCGCCCAGGTTCAAGCGGGAAAACCAGCCCGGCGACGAACGCCCCTTCCGCCGCGACGAAACGCCGCCGCCATGCGACGAACGTCCGGCGCCCCCGGACGTCAGGTCATCCCACGGAGGACGCACTCGGGGTGCTCCGACCGGGAGGCAGGCGAAGGAACCGGGCGACATCCACCTCGAGATCAAACGGGGTGGCCGCCTGCAGGTGGTCGACCCATTGCCGGGCAAGCAGCGGCGCCCAGAGCGCGCCCTTGGCGCCGAGGCCGTTGATCAGGCCCAGGTGCGGCTGGTCCGGGTGCCGGCCGGCGACCGGACGTTTGTCGGGCAGGGTCACGCGCACGCCGGCGCGGTGGCCCGTAACGGCAAACGGCGTGCCGGCACCGAGCAGGTCCTGCGCGCTGGCCTCCAGCGCGGCGCGCGCGGCGGGCGTTGGCCGCGGATCACGCAAGCCCGGATCGTGGGTGGCTCCCACCCACGCCGCGCCCGCGCCGACGGGCACGATCCAGTGTCGGCGGTTTATCACGACGCCCGGGTCGAGCCCGGCCACGGCCAGCTCGAGCATTTCCCCCTTGGAGTACTCCCAGGGCACAAAGGCAAACCTTCCGCCCTCCGCCGCCGCCCGACCGGTGCAGTCGATGACGATGGCGTGGCGCGCCGTTTCGCGGGCAAGATCCGCGGGACCGAAAGCTTCCACCCGCAACCTCCCTGCGGACAGCCATCTGGCCCGCGCGGCCGCCAGCAGCGCGCCGAGATCGACGCGCGCCGCGTGCTCGATCCAGAAGCCGTCGGCCTCCGCGTCACCGGCATACGGGGCCAGTTCGCCCCGGGCGACCTTGTCGCGCCAGGTGTGGCGTTCGCGCTCGTCGGCAAACCGCCGCCGCACCCGCAAGTCGCGCCAGAGCGGAACGCCGAGTTCCGCCTCCAGCGCCCGGTAGGTGTCGCGCGCCGCCGGCCCCAGGGTCCCGATGCGCCAGCTTTTCACCAGCCGGCGGCCCGTAATGGGATTGATGATACCCGCCGCGGCCAGCGTCGCGGCGCCGGCATGACCACAATCCACGAGTCGGAAACCGATGCCCGCCCGTTCGAGTTCCCAGGCAAGCAGCGTGCCGGCGAGACCCTGGCCGAGGATGAGGACGTCGGGGCGCATGCGAGCGAGCTCGAGTTGAAAGTTGAAGGTTGAAAGTTGAAAGACCCGCCTCAACCGGGCTTGCCACCTCTTTCAACTTTCAACCTTCAACTTTCAACTACCCTGGTCCCCGCCTCAGGCGAATTTCGCCAGCCGCGCCGCGACGTCCTGCCGGAAGCGCTCGATGTACTGCTGGGTGTAGTCCGCGAGCGATAGGGTCGGGTCCTGCACGAGCGGCGTGAGGTCCATCGCCCAGGTGATGCCCTGGTACTGGTCCGTCGCATGCGAGGTGTGATAGGTCGCATGGGCCATGCGGCGGCCGGCGGTCGCGAGGTCGTAACGTTTGCCGCCGGTGATCTGGGAGTCGAACACCCCCACGAGGGCCATGGCCAGGTTGGGGAAACGGCCGGTGTCGAGCACCTGCTTGTCGGTGTCGACCATCCAGTCGAGGTCGCGCCAGACTTCGCACCCGAGTACCCGTTTCGGCCGGCGGTCGGCGGGGAGCCGGCGCAGCGCGGCCAGGCTGTGCGCAAGCACCCCGATGTGGGTGTCGTGCTTGTCGGCCGGCTGGTGCAGGTAGACCACGTCGGCGCCGGCGGCGGCCAGGATCGTCGTCAGGTCGGACTGCACGGCGGCGTTGGCCTTGTCCTTCACCGCCGCGCTGGGATGCCCGAGTTGGATCTGGATGCTGTATTCGCCCACCACCGCGGCCTTGCGCTGCTCCTGCAGCCGCACCGCCTGCATCTGGGCATCGGTGTAGCTGCCGTAGAGGCCGGTGCGCGAACTGCCCGCGCCGTTGGTGACGATCACGCCGCTGAACCACTTGTCCGGCCGCCCGAAGCAGTCGGCGATCCCATGGTAGGCCATGATCTCGATGTCGTCCTGGTGGGCGGCCACGCAGAGGTGGGTGGTGCGGGCGAGCGCCGCCTCGGGCGCGACGCCGGAATCGGGAACGAAGACGTCCGCGGCCGGATGGGAGAATTTCATCGGGAGGAAGGTAGGGCGGGCAGGCTGGCCGCGGCCGTCGCCTGGCCGTGGCGCTTGCTCTTTTCGTCGGGCGTACGGAGCTTGATCTTCTCCGCCAGCGCGGGGAACTCGTCGCGCAGCACGCGGGTCGCGCGGGCCAGGATGACCTCGCCGCCCTCGCCGGAACTCACGCGGCCGAGCACGAGCAGGTTGCGCACGTCGTAGAAGTCCGCGTAGTGCGCGATCGCATACCCGAAGCAGTCCCCGATCGTCTCGTAGATCTGGCGCGCCCGGGGATTGCCGGCCTGCATCGCCTCCTGCACCGCGATCAGCCGCTCGGGCAGCGGCACGCTGGCGGCGAACGTGAAGCCGGCGAGGGGCGCGAGTCGGCCGACGCCCTGCTGGGAGAAATACTGCGCCCCGCACCCGCCGTCGCCCGACCACTCGTCGCGGGGTCCGTTGGGCCGATAGTCGATCGGTGCGAAGGCCAGCTCGTTGAGCCAGGTCGTGATGTTGCCCGCGGGCGTCACGTATCCACCCGCCTGCGACGTGCCCATCGACACGCCCAGGACGGCGTTGTCGTTCATGGCCATCGAGCCGGCGAGCGCGGTGACTTCGCCGTCATTGGCGACCTCGAACGGCACGCCGCCCCAGCGTTCCTGCAGGGTGAAGAACATCCGCCGGATGTGCTTTTCGAACGCGTCGCGCGGCACGCCGCGGAACAGTGACCCGACGCGCACCTCGTTGTTCACGTACACGCCCGCCGCGCTGCCGCCGATGGCGTCGACCCGCGGCAGATGCGCGGCGGCGCGCCGGAGCGAATCGTGGACGCCTTCGAGGTGATACGACGGGTCCTGCTGGAAATAGGGGTCCCACGCGATCTCCTCGGAGAACACGACCTCGCCGTCGATCAGCGCCGCGGCCTTCCGGTCGCTGCCGCCCAGATCGAAACCGATGCGGCAGCCTTCGAGGTGCCGCCCCATCGGCGAACTGGTTTCCGCCGCCGCGGGAATCGCGTCGAGCGCGACGGCCGAGAGCGAAAACGCCTGGCCGAAGACCTTGTCGCCCATGAAATCGAAATCGAACGCGCGCGCCCCGGCCGGGTGGTAGATCTTCGCCAGCTGGACCGCGACCTCGTCCGCCCCGCCGACCAGGATGCGGCTGCCGCCCTTCATCCAGAGCAGAAACTTCAAGAGGCGCTCCGCATAGGTGAGCGTCAGCGCCGCCGCCGGATGGCCGGCCGAAAGCACCCGGCTGTCATGCCGGAACACCGAGCCGTCGGGTCGCACCAGCGCGATCGAGAACGGACGGGCCGCGCGATCCTGCGCAACGAGGTCGCGATACGCCCGGTGCCAGAGGGAGGCGGGCACGAAACCGGGATCGAGGACGGGGCGGTGTTGGGGTTCGACGGACAGCATGAGGAAACGATGACGTGACGCGGAACGAAAGAGGGTCGAGCGGTGGATTCGAAGGCAGAAGATTCCAAGGGCCAAAATTCAAACGCCAAAGAGTCTGCAAGGCGGGGCCCGGGGCTTTACTTTGGAGTTTGAAGCTTTGGCGTTTGGGCTTTGCCCGGCGCGGTCAGCTCCGGGCCCACATCGCCGCGCCCGCAATGCCCGCCTGGTTCAGAAACTTGGCCGGCACCAGCCTGGCCCGCGGTTTGATGTACTTGAAGAACTTTGCGTGCTTCGAGCTGACCCCGCCGCCCACGATGATGAGTTCGGGCCAGAAGAGCGATTCGAGCACGCGGATGTAGTCGCGCAGCCGGCACCCCCACTCTTCCCAGGAAAGGTCCTTTTCCTCGCGCACCGAGGCGGCGACGTACTTCTCCGCGTCCTTGCCGCCTTTCCAGGGAAAGTGTCCGAGCTCGAGCGGGACCACGACACCCTGTGACGCCAGCACCGAACCGACCCCGGTGCCCAGCGTCAGAATCAGCGTCTTGCCCGCAAAACCGCGTCCGGCGCCGAAACGCATCTCGGCCAGCGCCGCGGCCGCGGCGTCGTTGATCATCGCGACCGGGCAGCCGGTGGCCTTGCCGAACAGCCGGGCGCCGTCGCAGCCGATGAACTTCAAGTGGAGGTTGGCCGAGGACCGGATGAACGAGCCCTCGATCACGCCCGGAAACCCGACTCCGATCGGCCCGCGCCATTTGAAATGGGCCGCAATCTCCCCGACGACCTTGGCGATCTGGGCCGGGGAGTGCCGCTTTTCGACCTCGATCCGGTGGCGCTCCGCGAGGAGGCGGCCGGTCTTGGTATCCACGGGCGCGCCCTTGACGGCGGACCCACCGATGTCGATCCCGAGTGCTTTCATGCCGAAGATTCCGTTTTCGCCCGGGTTCAATGGCTGCAGCCGCAACCGCCGTCGGAGCAGCCGTGCGCGTGCCCATGATCCAGTTCAGTCTGGGTCGGGGCGCGCGCCGCCGTGATTTCAACATCGAACGTCAGGTCGACCCCGGCCAGCGGATGGTTGCCATCAAGCAGCACGTCGTCGCCTTCGATCGACTGGACGGTGACCACCGGAGCGTGGCGGTCGTGTCCCGCCTGAAACTGGTCGCCGACCTTGATCTCGCCGTCGACGGGCAGGAGTGCGCGCTTCACGCGCTGGACCTGGTCGGGATCGCGTTCGCCATAGGCCCGGGCGGCCGGCACCACCACGCGCGTTTTCGTGCCCACCGCGGTGGAGCGCAGCTGCTCGTCGAGTCCCTCGATGATCTGTCCCGCTCCCTCCAGGTAGCTGATCGGGTCGCCGCCCGCGGACGAATCGAGCACGCGACCACTCGGGTCGCGCAGCGTGTAATGGAAGGAAACGACGCGAAGTGCGCTCATGGGGTGCAAAGTGACAGGTGACCGGGGGCGAGTGACAAGTGGGAAAATCCGCCGCCGCCGCGGACCCCGGGTTGGACAATTGAAACTCCGTCGCTACGGTGACGACCCCGTCCACCGGAAACTCCACCCCCTCTCTTACCCATGGCCAAAAAAATCATCGCAGTCACCGGCGCCACTGGCGCGCAAGGCGGCGGACTCGTCCGCGCCATCCTCAACGACCCGAACGGCGGCTTCGCCGTTCGCGCCATCACCCGCGACCCCAAGTCCGACAAGGCCCGCGCGCTCGCCGCGCTCGGCGCCGAGGTCGTCGCCGGCGACGTGGATGACGAGGCCAGCCTGCGCCGCGCGTTCACCGGTGCACACGGGGCGTATTGCGTGACGTTCTTCTGGGCGCATTTCTCAGCCGAGAAGGAAATCGCCGAGGCGGCCGCCATGGCGCGGTCCGCCAAGGCCGCGGGCGTCAGCCACGTGGTCTGGTCCACGCTCGAGGACACCCGCAAGCGTGTGCCGCTTTCGGACAACCGGATGCCGACGCTGCACGGGAAGTACAAGGTGCCGCACTTCGACGGTAAGGGTGAGGCCGACGCCGAGTTTGCCCGGGTGGGCGTGCCCACGACCTTCCTGCTGACGTCGTTTTACTGGGACAACCTGATCCACTTCGGCATGGGCCCGCGCAAGGGCGCGGACGGCAAACTCGTGTTCGCCCTGCCCATGGGCGACAAGAAGCTGCCAGGCATTGCCGCCGAGGACATCGGCCGCTGCGCCTATGGCGTGTTCAAGCGCGGCACCGAGCTGATCGGCCGGACCGTCGGCATCGCGGGCGAGCATCCCACCGGCGCGCAAATGGCGGCCACGCTCGGCCGCGCCCTCGGGCAGGCGGTGTCCTACTACCCGGTTCCGTTCGACGCGTATCGGAAACTTGGATTCCCTGGCGCCGACGACCTCGGGAACATGTTCCAGTACAAGCACGACTTCGAAGCCGAGTTCTGCGGAGCGCGCAGCGTGGAGTTCTCGCGCTCGCTGAATCCGCAGCTGCAGAACTTCGAAGCCTGGGTCACGGCCAACGTGAAGAAGATTCCGATCCAGTGAGGGGATTGACCACGAAACATACGAAATACACGAAACCAGGCCAGGCAGGCTGCCCACGGAACACACGGAGCACACGGAAGGATCGCCTCCCTTTTCCGTGTGTTCCGTGTGTTCCGTGGGCAGCCCTTGTTTTCGTGTCTTTCGTGTGTTTCGTGATTAACCGGGATTGATCTCCCGCCCTCACAATCCCGCCAGCGGGATCTTCCTGATCCGCAGCTTCGCGAGCCGGCTCTTGTCGGCCGCGCCGCCGGCGCAGTAGGCGAGCAGCACCGCGTCCTTCGTGAAATGGATCGCGGTGTAGCAGTATCCGCCGGTCGGATCCTCGAGGCCGTCGATGATGCGCGCCGCCTTCCAACCCGTCGTGGGGCCGGTCCCGGTCGCCAGCACCAGCGGGGTGCGGTCACCGCCCGGCGGTTTCAGCGCCCGCGTCTCGTAGGCCGGCGCGGGATTCCAGACGGCGAGGAGCCGCGGCTGACCCGGCACGGGCTTCATCGAGAGCGGCGAGTTCGGTGACGTGAAGCGCGATGGCGCAGCCTCCGTCCAGGTTTCGCCGCCGTCCGAGGAGAAAAACTCGTACTGCCGCCCCAGGTCGGTCCGGGCCCAGCCCCAGATGCGGCCGTCGGGCAACTGCACCACGCCCGGTTCCTGCAGTCCCGCCCGCGTGTGCACCACGGGCAGCGTGACATAGCCGGCCGATTCGCGCCACGTGCGGCCGTCATCGTCGGACAGGAAGAACAACGCGATGCCCCGCCAGTCGAGCGCCGCGGCCTCGTTGCGGTCGGTCCGGCGCTTGTGCAGCGCCGCCGGCACGACGAGCCGGCCGGAGGCGAGGCGGATGATGCGGTCGTTGTTGGTGACGTAGTAGCCGGCACCCGGCATGCACAGGACGGGCTCGCTCCAGGTGCGCCCGTCGTCGCCCGACCGCCGCAGGTACATCCGAAGCTCATGCCAGCTCCGGCGCAACAGGTAGAACATCCCGATCTCACCCTGCCGGAGTGGCAGCAGCGAAACGCTCATGACGTTCATCGCCTCGTCCTCGCCGGGCGTGGCGATGATCGTGTCGTCCGACCAGGTCTCGCCGCCGTCGCGCGACGTCCGCGCCGCGAGCCGCGCCTTCGCGTGATCGCTCGCCGCCTCGCCGACGAACCGGCTGTAGACAAAAAGAATCCTTCCGTCGCTCAGGTCCAGAAAGGCGCCCTCGCTATTGCGCGGGTTGCCTGGCCCGGGCGGCAAATCGAGCACGATGCGGCCAGGATCGGCGGCGAGCGCCGATGCGGACCAGACCAGGAGAACAACCAACCAACGGAACAAGGGGGGTATCGCCATGACGGCGAACGTGAGGCCTCAGGGCGCGTAGCCCAACGCAAAATTACTCTTCCCTCCCTGGGAGCGCGAGCGTCCCCGTCCGCATCCGTCAACCCAGCGGACGAGGACGTCCGCACTCCCAGGGTTCAAAAATCCAGCCCCAGCATCACCTTCAGCCGGGTGTAATCCTGCGCCGTGCCGTCGGGATTGTTGCGCCGGATTTCGTGGCGCAGCGAGGTGCTGAGGGTCTCGGTCAGCTTCTTGTTGAGCTCGACGCGATTTTCCCAGCCGTCCGCGACCTCCCGCACGGGATACCAGACTCCGCGCTGCGAAATCGTGATCCGCCAGGGCAGCGTGAGATCGGCCTCCTGAAACGCCGAGACCACGCCACGGGAATCGTGCGCCCCATCGCCCAGCAGCGACCAGCGGTCGAAGAGATTCTGTGACAATCCGAGCCGGAACTTTCGCGCCGGCGTGGACAGCAGATTGTACCCGGCGCCGAGTTCCTGCTGGAGGAGCAGGTAATCGTTGGGCAGTCCCCGCAGCCGGCTGGCGCGATTCCACTCCGCGGAGGGCCGGTAGTGGCCGAAGACCTCCTTGGTGAACGTGCGGCGCCACTGGCCGCTGCTCCGGACCAGGTCCGTGGTGGGGATGTTGTCGGTCTCGTTGTAATCGTAACGGAGGCTGAGGCGCACTTCGTCGGCCTTCCACTTCCGTTGCAGCGATCCCTCGTACGACGAATTATTTCGCTCGGCGACGTCCGATACCACCTCAGTCGCCAGGGAAAGCCGCCCCTGCCACGGGCCGAAATAGTTTCGCACCTTGGCCGTGAGGATCGCTGGCGAGAAGCGATCCCAGACGCTGACGCGCTCCGCTTCCGCCGCCTCCGCGGCCTTCGCCACCGCCGCGGGCGTCGGCCGCGACGCGGGTGCCGCCTGAGCAGGGGTCACCGTCGCAGCGGCCGGCCGCGACGCATCGGGTCGTCCCTTGATCACCACGGCATCCCGGGCCGGCACCTTCACTTCGCCGAACCGGTCGGACTTGAACGTGATGGTCTCGGGCGTCTGCTGGACGAGCACACCCTGCACCCGGTCGCCGTCCTTGTAGACGAGCGTGTCGCGGGCCGTCGTCGCCGCGTCCTGGGCCCGGAGCCCCACGACCAGGCAGACCCAGCCACACCCCCAACGCACATACCGCCCCAGGTGTTGCCAGCGTCTGCAGATCATCGCGCCTTTCGACGCACTACCCGCGGCCGTGTTTCAAGTATTTTCCAAGAAATTCCAGCGCCGCGGCCTCCGGTAGGAAGAAACCGGCCGATCGGGTAAACAGCGGCGGCGGATCGCGCGGTCCGCGAAATTGCGGATGGTGCGCCACGTGGCGTCAGGCAAACTGGCGCCCGTTGCCCGGCCCCGAGCCAGTCCCCGCTGTTCCCGCCGCGACGCACTACGCGACGCGGAACGATGCGTTTTCACCCGCCACCACGTGGGTGATCGACGGCACCCAGCTGCGGGCGCAGGACGCCGGCGGTCCACCGCGGGCGGTCGCGCTGGCGGACGTCGTCGAGGTGCGGCTCACATTCGCCCCCACCCGGCCGGAGCCGAATCGCTTCCGCTGCACCCTGCTCACCCGCAGCGGAGGACGGCTCGGCTGGTTCAACCGCACCTATCAGGGTCTCGGGGATTTTCGCGACACGAGCACCGGGTACACGGAGTTTGTCCGCGCGTTGCATGCGGCGCTCGTCTGCCACGCGCCGGCGTGCCGCTTTGTCGCGGGCGCATCACCCGCGCGCTACGCCGTCAGCGTCGGCGCCACGGCCTTCGTCGCGCTGGTGATCGTGGTTGCCGCACTCTTGCTCGTCATCAACGGCCTCGCCTGGCTGATTCTGATCAAGCTCGTGTTGCTGGCCGTTTTTCTCCCCAACGCCGTGCGCTGGCTGACACGCAATCGGCCGCGCCCCTACGCATCCGGAGCGATCCCGCCGGAACTGCTGCCGGACGGGCCGCGTAGGATTTGAACCGTGACCCAATAACGCACCGTGGTTGGTGGGCCGCAGTGAAACGACTCCCCCTTCCCGCGTGCGTTGCGGCGGCCAATCCGCCTGCCACTTCTCCGCGCTTCAAATCCAGCGGCCGTTCGCGTTTCGCATCTTGACCCCAGCCGGCTCACGCCTCTCGGCTATCGGTGCGCCACTGTCCCGCCGGCACCCCACCCCACGAAGGCGCTCCCGCCCCCTCGTGCTTCCGGCGTCACCGCGTGGTTCCGCACTTTGTCGGTCGCTTCAACCCAACCCCAAAACAAAGGCAGTGTCATGGACGCAACCTCGCTGGTCATTCAACTCGTCGTCGGCGCCGTCGGTGGAAATCTCGCCGGCATGCTCGTGAACAAACTGAGCCTCGGCTTTCTCGGCAACACGATCGTCGGCATCCTGGGCGGCGGGCTCGGTGGGCAGGCCCTAGGTCTGCTCGGCATCAAGGCCGGCCCGACGGGCTCGATCGACCTCGCGTCGATCGTCGCCAGCTTCGCCGGCGGCCTTCTGCTCCTCGCGATCATCGGCATCATTCGGAACGCACTGCGCCGGTCGACCTGACGCCGGCCGCGAATTCCGCCTCGCTGCCGGCACTCCGCGGCAGCTCGACCACGACCCGCAGGCCGCTGCGATCCGGGCGGTTTTCCGCGCGGATCGCTCCCCCATGCATCCGGGCAATGCTGCGGCAGATCGCCAGCCCCAGCCCATGCCCGCGGTTTCCCTTCGCGCCGGACGGCGGCTCGAAACGCACGAAGCGCTCGAAGATCCGCTCCAGCTGTTCGGCCGGCAAGCCGGGGCCTTCATCGGCCAGCACGAAGCGGTAGCCGGACGCCGACTCCGCCACCTCGAGCGTGATCGTTCCCCCGCGCGGCGTCACCACCAGCGCGTTGGTCACGAGGTTCAGCAGCAGTTGACGGAGCAGGGTCGGTTCGACGGCCAACTCGCCAGGCGCCAGCGCGCCCACCTTGAAGTTCACCCCGCGATCCTGCGCGAGCGCGCCGGCATCCTCGGCAAAGTCATGCACGAACGCCGCGACTTCGACCACCCGGATCTTCGGCGCCAGCGCTCCGCTCTCCGCCCGCGACAGGAACAGCAGGCTCTCGATGATCTGATGGAGCTGTGAGATCTCCTCCAACAGATCCTCCAGCGTGGAGAGCCCCTCGGGATCCTGCCCCAGCCGTGAGCGCAGCTTCTCGGCGTTGAGGCGCACGAGCGCCAGCGGCGTCTTCAGTTCGTGGGAGGCGTCGGCGGTGAACCGGCGCACCTGGTCGAACGAAGCCTCGAGCCGGTCGAACATCTGGTTGAGCAACCGCACGAGGGCCGAGAGTTCGTCCTGCCCGGGTGGCACGGGAATCCGCTCGCCCAGGGTGTCACCGCGAATGCGCCGGGCGGTTTGCTCGATCGCCCGCATCGGCCGCAGCGTCAGCCGGCTGAACCCATAACCCAGGCCGACACTGGCCGCGCCGACGACCGCGACGAGGATCGCCGCGAGTTCCACATAGTCGCGCATGAGCCGCCGCATCGGCGCCATCGGGCTCGCCACCTGCACGTGCCACGGTCCTTCGTTGAACTCCGAGATGTGCACCGGACCGATGCCGGGCAGCTCGAACGTCCAGTGCTGGTCCCGGCCCGAGAGATCGGGCAGCACGTTCGCGCCGAGGTTCGGCGAGCGGAACATCACTTCGCCGCGCTCCGAGTGCACCTGGATGAAATAGAGCGCCGCGTCACTCTCGGCATCGCGCCCGATGCGTCGCGTGATTTCCTCCGCGTTCAGCGTGGGGGAATCGCCGATCAGCGCTCGGAGTTCCTTGAACTCCACCGCATGGAACGCCTCGATGCTGCGCGTCGCCTCCCGGTCGAGCAGCCAGCCGCCGATCGCCAGGACCGTGGCGGTCGTCGCCGTCACCAGCGCCGCGAAGCGCAGGGTCAGTCGCTGCGTGAAGGTCTTCATGCCAGCTGATAGCCGCTGCCGCGCACCGTGCGAATCAACGGCTCGCCGCCCGGCGACTCGCACTTCAGGCGCAGCCGCCGTACGTACACGTCGATGAGGTTGGTCTCCATGTCGTACGACGCCTCCCAGATTTTCTCGGCGATGAACGTGCGCGTCAGCACCCGGCCCGGACTGAGCAGGAACAACTCGAGCAGCGCGAACTCGCGCGCCGTCAGCTCCACCGGCGCGCCGCCCACGGTCACTGTCCGCGCGAGCAGATCCATGCGGATGCCCCGGTGCTCGAGCACGGTCGTCTTCACGCCGCCATGCCGCCGCAGCAGGGAACGCAGGCGGGCGATGAGTTCGTCCACGCTGAAGGGCTTCGGGAGGTAATCGTCCGCGCCGAGATTCAAGCCGCGGATCCGGTCCTGCACCGCGTCGCGCGCGCTCAGGATCAGCACGGGCTCGTTGAAACCCGCCGCCCGCCATTCGCGCAGCAGGTCGAGGCCGTCGCCGTCGGGCAGCCCGAGGTCGAGCACGACCGCGTCATAGGGCGAATCCGCGAGCGCATTGCGCGCCTCGGTGCAGTTGCCCGCCACCCGCGCCGTATAGGCCTGCTCGGTGAGCGCTCGCTCCACAAAGCGGCTCACCTTGCGCTCATCTTCGACGATCAGGAT
>JAEUHA010000529.1 GCA_016793535.1 Opitutaceae bacterium
GCCCGGCGATCTTGCGCTTGAGGCCGATCGCGGTGTTGACGACGAAGCGCTGGGAGAAATCAGCCTTGAAGCGGCCCGTGACACGACGACGCAGCCCGTTGTCGATCGCGGCCTCGGCCTGGCGGCTGCCGAACCAGTTGACGCCGAGACCCACGTCCCAGCCCTTGAGCGTGCCGTCGGTGAACGTGTACTTGTTCCACACGTTCGCCGAGTGCTCGGGGTTGTCGATCAGCCGCACACCTTTCACGCCGGCTTCGAAATCGACCGACGATTCGTCGAGGTTGGCCGCGAGGGCCTGCTGCGTGGTGAAACCCATGTAGCGCCACCATGAGTCGTACTCGGTGCTGTTCGGCTGGTCGACGAGACCGAAGCCGCCGATGACCTCCTGCTTCTGGTACGCATAGGAGAACGTCGCGGAGAAATTGCGGTTGGGCGTGAAGAGCAGGCTGACGTCGAAGCCCGACGACTCGTCGGCGTAGTTCACGTTCGCGTTCCGGTTCTCGTAGGCGAGGTTCGCGTACAGGTCGGCGGGCGTGTTGCCGGTGTTCGCCGTCTGCAGAATCGTCTGCGAACCCTGCGCCATCGAGGCGGTCGCGGCGGCCTCCATGCCGCGCCGCAACGGGTCGTTGGCGGTGGTGCCGAGCGAGCGATAGTCGACCAGCACGAGGTTGTTCCGCTCACCGCGGAACGCGGGCGAGTTGCGGTACGCGGCCTGGTCGGCGGCGGAGATGTACTGGATCGGCAGCAGATAGCTCTGCGGCTGGTTGGTCTGGAAACTCGTCCAGCTGTTGGGCACGGTGGTGTTCGCGAGGCCGGTGCCGTTGTTGCTGCGCGGCTGCGGCGCCCAGAACACGTTGTACACGGCGTCCTCGCGCTTGATCTTGTACGCCGCGACGGCGCCCGACAGCACCGTCCGGCCCTGGTCGTCGCGCCACAGGTCGAATTTCACGCCGACCTCGCGGCTCTTCGCGAACTCCGGCTGCACCGCGTTGCCTGCGCCGTCCTGCTGGCCGGAATCAGGGAAGAGCCCGGTGGCCGTCAGGCCGTAGAGCGAGATCGCGTCGTTGATCTTCAGGCTGAGGCCGAGCGTCGGACTGGTCTTGTACTGCGTCTCGCCCTTGAAGCGGTAGAAGTCCACTCGCGTCGTGCCGGTCGCCGGCGTGGGATCGGCGTTGCGGACGTAGTTCGACGCGACGGCGGGATCCGCCCCCGCCGGCAGCGAGTAGTTCCACGTGCGGCTGCGGACCATGAAGCGGTCCCGGCGCAGGCCGCCGATCACGAGCACGCGGTCCTTCCAATACCTGCCCTGGTAAACGGCGTAGTGGCCGGCGTTCCACTCCTCGAAGGTGTTGCGGTTGCTGGTCCGCGAGCCCTCACCACCGTAGACGATCGGCGTCAGCACGCTCTCGCGGGCGAAGCTCTTGAAGGCATTCGTGACCCCGGACGCGTTCACCGGCAGCGGGGCGCTGCCGAGGTTTTTCGACCAGGTCTTCCGGTCGTGAAAGCCCAGCAGCACGTTGTGGTTCGCGCCGAGCAGATTGAAATTGTAGTTCAGGTCGAGGCGCACCTGCCGGTTCTCGTTTTCGCTCGAAGGGCGCGTCCAGTTGTACTGGAGCCGGCGGAACCGGTAGTCGTTCGCGCCGGTGTAATTGCGGGCGAACAGCGGGTTGTTGAAGCTGAGGCCCGTCTGCTCGAAGTACGTCGACTGCGCCCGCAGGTTCGCCAGCGTCGTCTCCTGCGCGGCGGTGAGCGGCTGGCCGTTGTTGAAGACGCGCTGGTAGTCGACGCTGCCGTTGACCTGGAGGTTCTCCACGTCGGTGCGGGTGTAGTTCAGGCCGCCGATGAGCGTGAGGCCGTCGAAGAGCTTCTGCGTGACCTCGAGCATCACGTTGTAGTAACGGGTTTCCTGATACGGATCCCGGCCGCTGAGCCGGTACGCCTCGCCCGAGCCGTACCAGTCGCGCGCGACGTTGGGCAGGTCGCCGAACACGGTATTGGGCGTGTTCTCGCCGTAGAAGTTGAGGGTGTTCTCGGCGGCGTTGTTCGTGTCGGCCAGGTCGCGGAATCCGTTCGCCTCGGTGCGAAACGTGCCACCCTCGATGTCGAGCAGCACGTTGGTGTTCCGCCACGGCTTCACCTCGAACAAGCCGGACAGGAAACGCCGCTCGCGGTCGTCGCCGTCGCGGATCGGATCACCGTCGAACGTCTGGTACGCGCCTGCGAGCCGGTAGTTCACCTGCCGGCCGGCGACCTTCACGAGCGGCCCCGTGGCGTCGAACTCGAGCCGCAGAAAATCATGGCTGCCGAACACGGCCTTGGCCTCGTAGCGCGGCACGCTGAGCGGATAGTCGGGGATGATGTTCACCACGCCGCCGAGCACGGCGACGCCGTAGAGCAGCGACTGCGGGCCCTTGGCGACCTCGACGCGGCTGACGTTGACGTTGTCGGTCACCGACGAGGTGACGAAGCCGTTGCGGAGCTGCCGGCGGGAGTTGTAGCCGCGGATGTTGATCGTGCTGCTGGAACGGTCGCCCAGGCCCTGGCCCGCCTGGCCGGTGCCGGACGCCGAGAAAAGGAAGTTGTTGGCCGTCTGGACGAAGTCCTGCGTGATGCCCGCCTCGTAGAGCAGCGCCTCCTTGAAATCGTAGGCCCCGATGTCCTCGATGAACTCCTTCGTGACGACGTTGATCGGCATCGGGATGTCCTTGATCGGCGTGTTGAGCCGCGTGCCCGACGTCGCGTTCGTCGCGCGATAACCGACATCCTTGGTCGCATCGACCCGGAATTCGGACAGCGTGACAATGGATTCCGCGGCCGGCGGCGCCGGGCGCGCCACCGGTGCGGTCTGCGCCAGCAGGGAGGCGCCGGACGCGGCGACCATCAAAAGGCCCGGGAAGGTGCGAAGGGGAGTCATGGTGGGTGTTCGGGTTGGGAGGGCGGAAATGACGACCTTCCCCGGTGTCGCCGCCAAGGACTCCGACGCCGGGGAAGTTTGAAACGAAAAACAAATTGCCGCGCCCGCAACCGCCGCGAAACTTAACGGTTAAGTGAGCCCGGCGCCCCCTCCTCCCCCAACCCTGCGCGCGATCGCGGCGCGGGCCCGGCTGTCGGTCGCCGCGGTGTCGCTCGCGCTGCGCCAGCACGCGAGCATCCCGCTCCGCACCCGCCTGCGGGTGCAGCGTCTGGCGGCGAAGATGGGTTACCAGATCGACCCCGAAGTGGCGAAGCTGATGGCCTATCTCCGCCGGCGGCGCCGGGTGCGCACGACGTCGGCACTGGCGCTCATCAACCTGTACGCCGACGCCACGCCCTGGCGGCGCAATCCGTTCCTGCGCCGGCTGCACGACGCCGCCACGCAGCGGGCGGCGCAGTTCGGGTACCAGCTGGTCGACTGCTGGCTGACCGAGCCGGGCATGACCCCCGCGCGAATGCGGGACATCCTGCTCGCCCGCGGGATCGAGGGCGTGATCCTGATGGGCGCCCCGCAGTGGAGCGCCGCCCTCGACTTCGACTTGAGCCGGTTCGCGGCGGCGGCGGTCGGCTACAGCCTCCGGCTCCCGCTGCACCGCGCGTGTCAGCACCAGTACCAGGAGATGTTCACCACGCTCCGCCACCTCGAGCGCCTGGGGTACCGGCAGCCCGGACTGATGCTCACCGACGACGCGGACCAGCGCACGCTGCACCACTGGTCGGCGGCATTCCTGTCGTGGCAGCAGACTGTGCCCCGGAAGCAACGCGTGCCGTTCCTGCGCGCACCGCGCCTGGACGCGCCGACGTTTCAGCGGTGGTTTGCCACCCACCGACCCGACGTGGTCATCGCCCAGTCGCCCGCAGCCCCGGTCATCCGCGGCTGGCTCCAAGAGGCGGGCGCACCCGTGCCGGCCGCGTGCGGCTTCGCCGACCTCGATGTCGATCCGACGCCGGGTTCGAACTGTTCCGGCATCCGCCAGAACTACGAGCAAGTGGCCGCCGCCGCCGTCGACCTCGTCGTGGCGCAGATCCTCCGCAACGAGCACGGGCTCCCGACCTTTCCCAAGGTCGTGCTCATCGAGGGCGAGTGGGTCGACGGCGACACGACCCGGGCGGGCGGCGAGACCCGCGGTCGATAGGCGCGCGCGGCCGGCAGCCGGCGTTGCAAAGGCAAGTCGTGCCGTGGGGTGGACGCCCTTGCAGGAGCGGCGCTACGCCGCGACGAAACGTACCTCCGACTCACGTTCGCGGCGTGAAGCCGCTCCCACAAATGGCAGCGATCCGTGATCCTTCCGCTCACCACTCCATCTTCGCCTTCGGTTCGGGCAGCGGCAGTTCGTCCAGCTTTCCCGCCGCCGCGACCACTTCATAGGCGGTCCGGAAATGCAGTTTCGCAAAGTCGCCGAGCGCGCGCGCGCCGAAGCGCGCGATGATCTGCGCACCCTGCGTCTTCACCAGGGGGCCCGCCCCCTTTTGCAGCTTCTCGCCGAATTTTTTCGAGAGCAGCACGATCTGACGCTGGAATTCCGCCCGGGCCACGACCGACGCCGCCGCGACCACCGGGTCCTCTTCCGCCTTGGTGCGCATGCGCAGGTCGAATCCGGTCACGCCTTTCCGGGCAAGCTCCCGCTGCACCAGCGGCTGCTCCGTGAACTGGTCGAGCAGGCCCCATGGCACCCGCTTCTGCGCGAGCGCCTGCTCCAGCGCGGTCGCGTGCTGCCAGGCGAGCAGGCGGTTGAGGTTGGCGCCCGGCCGCGCCATGAGCTCGTTGTACTTCGGCATGCCGCAGAAGCAGGTGCGCACCACCGCGCCGTGGGTTTCGCGGATGATCTGGTCGAGTTTGAAGATCTGCTGCTCCGCGATCTTCTTCGAATCCTTCACGCCCGCCTTGATCCAGGCCTCGATCATGCCGCGGTCGGCGATCACCGTGGCGGCGATCACCGGGCCGAAAAAGTCACCCTTGCCGCTTTCGTCCAGGCCCGCGTGCGCCTCGAACCAGTCGGGGTGCAGCACGTCGTCGTAACCGAGTTTCGCCGCCCCGGTGATCTCCGGTTCGATGACATCGCGGACGAAATCCTCGGTGCCCTTGCCGGCGATCACGACCTTGCCGCTGGTGTAGGCGGACACGTTGACCTTCTGGTGGTCGGCCTTGAACGCAAAATGCGTGTACGCAACCTCGAACGGCGTCCAGCCGCGCGCCTCGCAGATCGCCCGCAGCTTCGCCAGCTGCGCGGCGTCGAGCTTCACCGTGTACGAGGCGAGCTTCTTCGGCGCTTCGGGTTCGTCGTAGGACTTTTTCGGCATCCGGAAGAACACGCGCAAAAACCCCCGGAAAGCGCAAAGTAGAAAACGCCGGCGCGCCCCGGGTATTTTCTTGCGCCGCCTCCCGGTCTGCGCGGCGAATCATGCGAATGCCCAAAGCGTCTCCCGCGTCCGGCCTGATCGCGGCCCGCGCCGCGTTTCAAACCGCCCTGCGCGCCTGGTATCGCCGCCACGCCCGCGCGCTGCCCTGGCGCGAGTCGCCGTCCGTCTACAAGACCGTCGTCAGCGAGTTCATGCTGCAGCAAACGCAGGTGAAAACGGTCCTGCCCTACTTCGCCCGCTGGCTGGCCGCGCTGCCGGATTTCGCGGCGCTCGCGGCCGCGGACGAAAGCCGGGTGCTGAAACTGTGGGAGGGTCTCGGCTACTACTCGCGCGCCCGCAACCTGCACCGGCTGGCGCGGGCCGTCGCGGCGCAACCCACCCTGCCGCGAACGCCGGACGCCTGGCGCGAACTGCCCGGCGTCGGCCCGTACACCGCCGCGGCAATCACGAGCATCGCGTTCGGCGCGCCGGCCGCGTGCGTGGACGGCAACGTCGTCCGAATCCTCGCGCGGCTCACCGCCGACGGCACCACGTACCGCGATTCGGCCACCGCCTCCAAGGCGTTCGCGCCGCTGGCCGGGGCGCTGCTCCCGACCGATCATCCCGGCGACCACAACCAGGCGATGATGGAACTCGGCGCCACCGTCTGCTTTCGCCAGAAGCCCCTTTGCCTCACCTGTCCGGTGCGCGCGCACTGCGCCGCCGCGCAGCGGGGCGATCCGGAAGCCTACCCGCGCCTCGCGCCCAAAGTGATGGAACAGCGCTCGGTCGTGCGCGTGTGGTGCGAGCGGGACGGCAGGCTTCTGCTCCACCGCGCCCCGCCCGGTGCCCGGCGCTTCGCCAACGTGCACGAGCTGCCGACGGCGGAACAGGCGGGCCTGACCGACGCCGCCGCCACCCGTGGCGAACGGCTCGCAACCCGGCGGCGCGGCATCACGCGCTTTCAGATCACCGAGTCGATTCACGTCGCGCCGGCACCAGCGGAAAAGGCGAAGCCGCACGCCGACCTCGTCTGGGTGCCGCTCGCGGACCTCGAAGCGATCACGCTGTCCGGTCCGCACCGGCGGTGGGTGAACGAGATTCTGGCGGCGCGGACGTCAGCGTAGCGGCCTGGCCTCCCCTGTAGGCGGGGTGCCCTCACCCCGCGCCTTGCATTATGAAACCCGACCTCCCGCGGGGTGGGGGCACCCCGCCTACAGCGAGCCAACTTCCCCGCGCTGCCGCGGCGTTCAGAACGTCCCCTTGATCCCCGCCGTCC
>JAEUHA010000176.1 GCA_016793535.1 Opitutaceae bacterium
GCCGAGTTTCCTCCCTCCGGGCAGATCAAGAACGTCGCGACCAGCGTCGTGCGCAATCCCGCCAACGAAGCCGACGAATGGCTCCGCGAAGCCACCCGCGTGCTGGGCCGGATCCACGGCGCCGCGATTTATCGCGAAGGCCCAAACCTGCTCCCGAACCCGGGCTTCGAGGTCATCGGACGCGACGGCCTGCCCGAAGGCTGGAAGCGCCGTGACTACGGCAACCGCGAGGCCAACCAGTCCGCGCAGTGGACGATCGCGACCGACCCGAAACTCATCCACGGCGGCCGCCAGGGCGTTCGCGTGGTCACGACCGGCGACGCCGACACCAGCCTCCACGCCGACGTGCCGTTGAAACCCAACACGACCTATCGCCTCGCCGGCTGGGTGAAGACGAACGCGCTGCGCGGCAAGGCGAGCTTCAATCTCCACGGCGCCCGGCTGGAGACCGAGACCATCCGGCGCGGTGGCATCGACTGGACGGAACTGGAACTCGAGTTCAACAGCGGCGATCGCACCACGGCCAGCGTCAACGTGCTACACGTGGCCAACGGCGAGGCGTTTTTCGACGACGTGCGGTTGGTCGAGCTGATCCGCGCCGACGACAACACGCCGCTCCTCGCCGCCGATCCGAAGCGCGGCGAGCAGCTGTTCCATCAGCACCCCGCGGCGTGCGTGCTCTGCCATCAGGTCAAAGGCAAGGGCAGCACCGTCGGGCCGGCACTCGACGGCCTCGCGACCCGCTTCCCGGCCGCGTACATCCGCGAAAGCCTGCTTGAGCCCAGCAAAGTGATCGCGAAAGGCTTCGAGCAATACACCGTCTCCCCGATGCCCCCGATGGCGACGATCTTCAGTCCGCAGGAGATTTCCGATATCGAGGCGTATCTGCAGACCTTGAAGTAAGCGGCCCGATCCATCTGATGTAGGCGGGGAGCCCCACCCACGGGCTATGCGCCTCGCACGCCTCAATCCGCGGGATGAGGGCACCCCGCCTACATCGCTCTTGACCCAACGCCTCCCCCTCTCGTCCCCACCCTCTCGCCTCTCGCCTCAATTCCGCCATGCCCAAAAAAGTAAACATCGCCATCATCGGTCTCGGCTTCGGCGCCGAGTTCATTCCCATCTATCAGGCGCATCCCGACGCCAACCTCATCGCGGTCTGCCAGCGCGATCCGAAGAAACTGAAGTCCATCCAGGAGGCCTTCGGCATTCCGAAGGGCTATACCGACTACGACGAGCTGCTGCGCGATCCCGAGATCGACGCGGTGCACATCAATACGCCGATCCCGGATCACGCCGCGCAGTCGATCAAGGCGCTGAAGGCGGGCAAGCACGTCGCCTGCACGGTGCCGATGGCGACGTCGATCGCCGACTGCAAACGGATCGTCGATCTGACGAAGAAGACCGGCCTCAAGTACATGATGATGGAGACGGTCGTGTACGCCCGCGAATACCTCTACATCAAGGAACTCTACGACAAGGGTGAGCTCGGCAAAATCCAGTTCCTGCAGGCGAGCCATCAGCAGGACATGGACGGCTGGCCGAACTACTGGCCCGGCCTGCCGCCGATGTGGTACGCGACGCACTGCGTCGGCCCGATGCTCGCGTTGACCGACGCGGTCGCGGAATACGTCTCGTGCTTCGGTTCCGGCACCGTGCGCAAGGAACTGATCAAGCACTACGGCTCGCCCTTCGCGGTGGAGACCGCGCACATCAAGTTCAAGGACTCCGATCTCACGGCGCGCATCATCCGCTCACTCTTCGACGTCGCCCGCCAGTACCGCGAGAGCATCGACGTCTACGGTTCGAAGAAGTCCTTCGAATGGACGCTGATCGAGCACGAGCCGCACGTGCTGCACACGGCCAAGCTGCCGGAGCAGAAGATTCCGAAGAAGATCCAGGTGCCGGACTACGCGAAGCGACTGCCGGCCGGTATCCGGAAGTTCACGACGAAGGGCGTCTACGACCTCGGCAAGAAGACGCACCTCAGCTTCACGCAGGGCGCCGGCCACGGCGGCTCGCACCCGCACCTCGCGCACGAGTTCCTCCGCGCGCTGGTCGAGGACCGCGACCCGTATCCGAACGCGGTGAAGTCCGCCAACTGGACCTGCGTCGGGCTCTGTGCGCACGAGTCGGCCCTGGCCGGCGGAAAGATCGTGAAGCTGCCGGCCTTCACGCAGGGCTGACGTTGAGTCCGGTCGGGGCTTTCCCCTCCCGGAAGCGCAAAGACGCCAAGGCGCGCGAAGATTCCACTTAGCGAGCCTTTGCGTCCCCTTTGCGTCTTTGCGCTTTTTCCCGGGCCGCGTTCACTCTCCGCTGATGCAGACGGCAATCGATGGAACCTGGCTGATGGTGCGGGCCGAGCTCGACGGCGAAGTCGCGCCCGATCTCGTCGTGGAGAAATCCGCGATCGCGTTCGCCGCCGGCCGGTACGAGGTGCGCTTCGCAGGCGAGGCGGCCGACCGCGGCACGTTTGCGCTCGGAGCAAGTGGCGAGCACGGGACCCTCGAACTGCACGTGCTCGATGGCCCGAACCGCGGCCGCGCCATCCCGTGCATCTACCAGCGTCGTGGCGACCGGCTGCGCGTGTGCTACGGACTCGACGGCGTTTCGCCCGCCGATTTCTCGACCGGACAGGGGCGGCAGCGGTATCTCGTCACGTATCGATTGCAGTCTGTTACCGCTTGAGTGATGTAGGCGGGGTGCCCCCACCCCGCGAGTGCTGGGTTACGCGATCGATTTGCGCGGGGTGAGGGCACCCCGCCTACCTCGCACCCCATTCGCTCATGCCGCACCTCGCCGCCCTTTATGTCTATCCGGTGAAATCGCTCGGCGGCGTGGCGGTGGAAAGCGCAGCCGTCGACGCGCTGGGCCTGGTCGGCGACCGACGGTTCCTCGTGATCGACGAGACGGGCCGCTTTCTCACGCAGCGCACCCTGCCGCGCATGGCGCTGATTCGCACCGCGCTCTCGGCCGGCACCCTGCGTCTCTCGCAGGAAGGGCGCGGCGGCGTCACGATCCCGCTCACTCCGGATCCCGCCGCGCGATTGCGCACCGTGTCAGTCTGGAAGAGCGAGGGGCTGCTGGCGGAGGACGCCGGCGAGGCGGCCGCCGCCTGGCTCAGCGACGGTCTCGCGACGCGCTGCCGGCTGGTGCGCATCGGCCCAGCGTTTCAGCGTCCCATCCTCAAGCCGAGTGCGGTCGCGGGCGACACCGTAAGCTTCGCGGATGCGTATCCGTTCCTGATCCTGAGCGAGGCCTCGCTCGCCGACCTCAACGACCGGCTCGCCGAGCGCGGCGAGGAGGCGCTGCCGATGAACCGCTTCCGGCCCAATCTCGTCGTGAGCGGCTGCGCGCCCTACGCGGAGGACACGTGGGCCCGGTTCCGGATCGGAGACGTGACCTTCCGGGCCGGCGGACCGTGCGCACGGTGCGTGATGACGACGACGGATCAGGAGACCGCCGAGCGCGGCAAGGAGCCCCTGCGCACGCTCGCGACGTACCGACGCGATGCCGGGGATCCGACCGACGTGAACTTCGGGCAGAACCTGATTCACGAGACGAAGACCGGAGTGCTGCGCGTGGGCGATGAGGTCCGCGTGTAGTTTCGGGAAAAGCATTTTACACGAGGGCGCGGAGAACGCAGAGATCAAGCCGGAGGAGGAGCCCACGGAACACACGGAGCCCACGGAAAAGATCGGCCCGATTCCGTGTGCTCCGTGTGTTCCGTGGGCCGTCCTCTCTGCGTCCTCCTGTAAGAGGTCCAAATCGTCCGGACCACATTCCAACCTTCCCGATGAAACTTTCCGGCCTCCTGTTCATGGCTCTCGCCCCTCTCTCCGCTCACTCCGCCGACGATCTCGCCCGCTGGCAGCAGCACGCGCGGAACGTCACCCTCACGCGCGACACCTGGGGCATTCCGCACATCCACGGCAAGACCGACGCCGACGCCGTGTTCGGGTTTCTCTACGCGCAGGCCGAGGACGACTTTCCCCGCATCGAACTCAATTACCTCAACTCCCTCGGCCGGCTCGCCGAGGTCGAGGGCGAGAGCGCGCTGTACAGTGACCTGCGCATGCGGCTCTTCATCGACGAGGCCGACCTGCGCGCGCACTACGCCGCGAGTCCGGCGTGGCTCCGTGCGCTGATGGACGCGTGGGCCGACGGTCTGAATTACTACCTGCACACGCATCCCGCCGTGAAACCACGCCTCCTCACGCGGTTTGAGCCCTGGATGGCGCTCTCGTTCACCGAGGGCAGCATCGGTGGCGACATTGAGTCGATCGCCCTGAAGCCGCTTGAACAGTTCTACGGCGGTCGTCGGGTCGTCCAGTCGGAGCCACCGGCGCGCCCGTTCACCGCGGAGCCCGGCGGCTCCAACGGCTTCGCGATCGCGCCGCAGAATACCGTGAACGGCCGCGCGCTGCTGCTGATCAATCCGCACACCACGTTTTATTTTCGGCCCGAGGTGCACGTCGCGAGCGACGAGGGATTGAACGCCTACGGCGCCGTCACGTGGGGCCAGTTCTTCGTGTATCAGGGTTTCAATGACCGCGTTGGGTGGATGCATACCTCCGGCGGCGGCGACACGATCGATGAGTACGCGGAGACGGTCGTGCGCACGGGCGACCGCGTCGCCTACCGGTACGGCGACGGCGAGCGGCCGTTTCGCGTCACCGCACTCGAGCTGCCGCTCAAGCAGGGCGCCGGAATCGCACGACGCCCGTTCACCCTCTACCACAGCCACCACGGTCCGGTGATCCGCGAGGAGAACGGCCGCTGGATCTCCATCCGGCTCATGCAGAATCCCATCCAGGCGCTCTCGCAGTCCTGGCTGCGCACCAAGGCGCGCAACTATGCCGAGTTCCGGCGCACGATGGACCTGCGGACCAATTCGTCGAACAACACGGTGTACGCTGACGCCGACGGCACCATCGCGTACTTCCACGGCAACTTCCTGCCGGTCCGCGACCCGAAGTTCGACTGGCGCAAACCGGTCGACGGCAGCGACCCGGCGACCGAGTGGAAAGGCCTGCACCCGGTGGCGGAGACGATCACGCTGCGCAATCCGCCCGTCGGCTGGATCCAGAACACCAACAACTGGCCGTTCGCGGCCGCCGGACCCGATAGTCCGCGCCGGGCCGACTACCCGTACTACGCGTGGGGTGCGCCCCGCTACGACGCGGAGAACCCGCGTGGGGTGAACGCCGTCCGCGTGCTGACCGGACGCAAGGACTTCACTCTCGATCGCCTGATTGCGGCGGCCTACGACCCGTACCTGGCCGCATTCGAGCAACTGTTGCCGCCGCTCTTCCGCGCCTACGACGAGGCGCCCGCCGCGCCGCCGCTCAAGGCGCGCCTTGCGGAGCCGATCGCCACGCTGCGCGCGTGGGATCGCCGTTCGTCCACCACGTCCGTCGCAACCGCGGTGGCACACTTCTGGGGTCAGGATTTGCTCGACCGCTCCACGGACGCGGCGCGGGCGAAGTACATGACGGTCTACGACTACATCGTGACGGAAATCTCGGCGGAGGAGAAACTCGCGGCCCTCGAGCGCGCGGTCACGAAACTCGAGCGCGACTTCGGCACCTGGCGGACGCCCTGGGGTGAGATCAACCGTTTCCAGCGGCTGAGCGGCAACGTGAAGGGCGAGTTCGACGACGCGAAGCCGAGCCTGCCAATTGGATTCGCCTCCGGCATGTGGGGTTCGCTCGCCGCCTTCGGCGCGACGCACCAGGGCGGGACGAAACGCATCTACGGCACGCGCGGAAACAGTTTCGTTGCCGTGGTCGAGTTCGGTCCGCGGGTGCAGGCGAAGAGCCTGCTCGCCGGCGGCGTCAGCGGCGACCCTGCTTCACCGCACTTCAACGACCAGGCGGAACGCTACGCCCGCGGCGAGTTCAAGGACGTGCTGTTCTATCCCGAAGACATTGCGCGGCACGCCCGCAGGACGTATCGCCCCGGGGATATGCGGCGCGTCGACTAGGCTGCAACCAAGGCAATCGGTCGACCGGATGAACAGGATTTACAGGATCGAGGCTGGGGCAGTCATCCGGTCCATCCTGATCATCCTGTCAAAGAAACAGGTTGGGACGGGATCGTCGGATGCGCTTCATACCAGTATCCGAAGGACATCGCTTCGCAGGCGATACGGGCGTATCGGCCGGGGAGATACGCCGCGCGTCAACTACAGTGCGTGCAGCACAACGGCACGTTCGGCTGCAGCCAAGGCAAGTGTCCGACAGGATGAACAGGATCTACAGGATGGGGGGCCGGGGTACGCATCCTGTCCATCCTGATCATCCTGTCCAAGAAACAGGTTTGGACGGGATCGTCGGATGCGCTTGGCACCAGTCACACCTGGGGTCGCGATCGCTCGTGCACTACCGGGTCAGCCATGCGCGTCGCTCACGAACACATCGCACGCGTCCGCCCAAGCAATTCCGTGTAGCGATTGCGGATGATGCCCAGGTCCGACTCCACCGCGAAATGCGTGTACCCCTGCGCCAGCAGCGCCGGGATGTCATTCATCGCCCGCACCAGAATGCCCGCCTGCTTGCCATGCGCCCGCGCCGCCGCCGCCACCTGCGCCAGGCACTCCTCGTAGCCCGGTGTGTCGCCACGGCTCCGGACCGAGATGTCGAACGAAAGGTCCGCCGGCCCCACGAACAACACGTCCACGCCCGCCACTGCCGCGATCTCGTCCACGTGCTTCACACCCTGCAGGGTCTCGATCTGCGCGAACAGCACGGGTGGCGGCAGGTCCTGCGGCGCCGGCATCGGCCGCAGGCCGTACTCGTACACGCGCGCCGACCGGGAGATGCCCCGCCGCCCGCGAGGGGGATAGTGCATCGCCTGCAGGCAATGCACCGCCTCCGCGGCCGTCTCCACGTGCGGCACCATGATGGCCGCGCTGCCCCAGTCGAGCGCCCGCAGGATCAGGTCCGGATGGGGAGCGCCCACGCGCACGACCGCCATGGCCGGCGTACCCTTGATCGCCTGGAGGTTGCCCATCAGAACCGCGTCGGAATGCGCCCCGTGCTCGAGGTCGAAGAGGAGCCAGTCGAAACCGGCGGCGGCCGCCAACTCGGCAATGATCGGCGAGCCGATCGACAGCCAGGTACCGATAAACGGCACCCTGCGGCGAAAATGATCGAGATGGTCGGACGTCATAACGAGAACGGATCGCGGCCCTCGCGGAGCCCGTCCAGCGCAGCGGCGATCCGCGCCTGGGTCTGCTCGCGCAGCGATGCGCCGCTGCCACCCGCACCGATCAGGAAGAATCGGCTGTCGTGGTCGAAGTATCCCGCACCCACGCGAATCACCGCCTTGAAGATCATGTTGCGCAGCACGTGCAGCCAGAACCTGCGCCCGGATTCCTCCGGCAGGCTTCGCACGGACGCGTACCCGGAAAACGCCGCCCGCAGAAACGCGCCATCGTGAAAGCATCCGAGCAACGCGAGGTCGTCCATCGGATCCCCGGCGATGCAGTCATCCCAGTCGATCACCGCCTTAACCTCCCGCTCGGTGCCGAGCAGATTCCAAAGCGCCGTGTCCTTGTGCACGAGACAGCCACGCTCCAGCGCCAGCAACGGTCGGGCCCGTTCCACCTCGACGCGAACCTCCCCTGCCTGTGTCGGACGGAGAAACTTCCGGGCGACCAGATACTCCAGGTGTGCTTCGAGCCGCGTGAAAAAGTAGTCCGCATAGCGGGCGTGCAGCCCGCGAAGTCCTTCCCCTCCGAGGACGGGACCGACGTCGAACGGCCCGAAGCCTTCCACCGGCACCTGCTGCCACGTCGCGATCAGCCGGCCGATCTGTGTGGCCACCGCGGATACATCCAGCGTGCCGGCCTTGAAGTGCCGGTTGAGATCCGGATGCGGGAGGTACTCGAGGATCTGCCAGGCAAATGGCACTTCGCCCCGGCTGGCGTCGGTCGCTTGCACGCGCGGTGTCGGCACGCCCAGGCTCCGGACCCGGGCCATCACGTGAGACTCGACCGCCAGGTAATCGTCCTGCTCCGGTCCGTCCTCGATCCGCACAAAGAGCGGGGCCCGCTCGGGCAGCTCGGCGAGGAAGGTCAGGTGGTTGCCCTGGCCGCCTCCGTCCCGAAGGGCGACGGGCGCCACGCCCGCGGCCCGCGCCACCAGGCTCCGCACCGCCGTCTCCACCTCCGGGCGCGCCCGCGCCGCACCCTGCGCCGTGCCGTGAAACGCAGCTGCCCGATCGCACTTCCAGTAGTAGATGCCACGCCGGCCGTGCGTGAGAGTCATGTTGAATCGGTCTCCACCCCGCGCGCCGCTCCGGCCGTCGCGCTCGTTTCGTTTCCCGGCTCTCCCACCGGCCGCCGGCTCCACCACGCTGCCAGCAAGCTGCCGATCAGCGTCTGGAGTACGCTGCTGAACACCGCGGGCACACCCGCCATCGCCTGGGCCGCAAAGTGCTTCCGCGCCAGCATCGCCGCCATCCCACCGTTCTGCATGCCCACCTCGATCGAGATGGTCCGGGCCGACACCACCGGAAGCCGGAGCAGCCGGGAAACGACGTACCCGAGCAAAAAGCCCAGCAGGTGCAACAGCAGCACCGCGAGCGCCACGCGGCCGGCGTGCGCAACCACCGACTCCGCACTCTGTGCGACGATCCCGCCCGCGATGAAGATGATCGCGACCACCGAAACCGCCGGCGAGAATGCGGCCACGGCGCCGACCTGGCGCGGGAATTTCCAGTTGAGAAGCACTCCCAGCAGCACCGGCGCGACCACGACCTGCAAGGTCGACTTGCAGAGGCCCCAGGCATCGACCGGCACGTAGTGTCCCGCGAGCTGTTCCACCCAGAAAGGCGTCATGATGAAGGCCAGCAGCGTCGACGCCGCCGTCATTACAACCGACAGCGCGACGTTGGCGCGCGCGAGATACGTGATCAGGTTCGACGCCGTCCCGCCCGGGCAGCTCGCGACCAGAATCAAGCCGACCGCAAGTTCAGGTTCCAGTCCGCACGCACGGGCCGCAAACCAGCCCGAGAGTGGCATGACGGTGTACTGCAGCACGAAGCCCAGCGCGACCGCGCCTGGCATCCGGGCCAGTCGCCGGAAGTCGTCAATCGTGAGCGTCAGTCCCATGCCCAGCATTACGACCGTAAGCGCGGCCACCACCCACTGACCCGAGAACCAAAGCAGCGAGGACGGCCACAGCAGGCCGACCAGAGACGACGCCACGATCCAGACCGGATAGAGGCGGGTGAAGGTGGTGAGCACGGAATGAAAACGCTTTTCTCGCGCGTCACACCTAGCGCAGTGCGCCGGAGCCCACCGTATCCACCGTTCCAGGATAACCCGGCCCGCCCGCGGCGACATAACCGCGGCTCGCTCCGGTCTCATTCGGGCTCACCCAGAACGCGTACAGGCTGCCGCGCGTCAGGTGAAAGCGAAAGCGCACCGGCTTGCCACGCAGCGCGGAGAGATCGCCAGTTCCCCGCCACGTTACGCCCGCCAGCGTCTGATCCGCCGTGAGCGGTACACAATCGTCCCGGCTGAAACCCGGCACGACCGCGCCGCCCGCGTCGATCACCTCGACGCGGAGTTCGCCGCCGGCGGGAGCGACGTTAACGAACAGCCGGGTCCCGTCGAACGTCACCGGTCGCGTCGTCAGCGTGCCGCCTTTTTCCCCGGCATCCATCGACGCAAACCCGTCTCGGCGCAGGACAGCCATGCCGACCGCGGCGCCGGTGTACATGCCGCGGTGGCCGTCGGGCGCGATGCCCGAGTACGCTGTGAAGGGAAAATACAGCTGGTCGCCCACCACGAGGCACACGCCCGTCGTGGTGTGCACATAGCCGCGATCCCAGTCGCCGTCGCGGCGCGTCGGCGCCAGGAACGCCCGCCGGTCCGGACGGTGCCAGTGGAAGCCGTCGCGGCTGTATCCGAGTTTCACCTCCGTGATCTTGGGAAACAGTCCGAGTTCGCAAATGCTGTTCCGCGGTCCGAGGTGAATCTGAAACGCCCCCAGCAGAATGCTCTCATACGCGACCGCGCTGAGACTGTAGAGCTGGGACGGATCGCCGATCTTCGGATCCGGGAGGTCGAGCCGGTCGGCCCCGGCCCAAAAAACCGAGCGGTCGAACACCTGGGGCGTGAGGAACGACGGGCTCTCCGCATAGTGCCGGGAACGTCCGTGCGGGCTGTCGCGCTTGATACTGTAGACCCACACGTTTCGAAACGGATTGTAGAAGAACGAACAGTAGTCGCCTGCACGCCCGACCGCGGTCTCGCCGAGCACCCGTCCGTCGCGTGCGATCGTCGAGAGGAAGTGCGATTTACGCTGGCCGGAAATGTCGGCCATGAACTTCACGCGTTCATCCGGATTCGTCGCGTTGCTGTCGAACCAGACCGCATTGTCCCCGCCCACGTGCGGAGAATTCCGCGCCAGCACAAGGTTGCCGCCCGCCAGTCCGAGGTTGGGCCGCTCCCAGGTGAGCGCATCGCGGCTCGTGGCCAGCGCCAGTCCGCCCCGCCAGTCGGCCGTGTACCACATTTTGAAGAGGCGGTCGGCGGGATCGTAGAACACGCCGCCGTGTCCGAGATAGCACACCGCGCGCTCGCGATCCTTGGGCCCAAGTTCATCCGCGGATTCAGGTTTCAGGACCGGGTTCTGCCCGAGCTTGCGCGGGAGATGGAACGTGCGCGTCAGGGTCGTCTCCGCGACGAGGAAATCGTCCACGAAGAGCTGGCGGCCGACGTTGATCGGGATGATCGCCGGCGGCGCCTGCAGGTAGGGCACGGTCATCGGCTCGCGCGATTTCGGATCCTGCGTCCGCGGGGGCCACTCGGCCGGGAGCTGGATGCCATTGGGCAGCACCTCGGCGGCACGTAGCGCCACCAGTGTTCCGATGCAGTGGAGGAGGAGAAAGCAACGAATCATGGGAAGTGGGGGCTGTTTCATGCAACGGATCGCGGGGCCCGGAGGACAGCCGGATCCTTCGAGGTCGAATCGCGGGCGAGAAGGCCGGGAGTCACGGATCAGAACTTGATTCCGTAGCGGCCCATGTACACGCGCCCATCGTTCAGTCGGCCGGAGGGCCCCCACCATTCGCGGTCCGCCAGGTTGCGCACATTGAGACCGAGCGAATGCTGATAGCGCCCAGTGGCGAACGCGTAGCTGACAAACGCATCCAGGAGCGTCGATGACGGGCGCAGCTCCTCGATCCGGTTCGTCGGGCCATAGTTCAGGCGCAGCTGGTTCGTGATGACCCCGGAGCCCGTGATTTCCGCTCCGCCACGGCCATAGCGGCCGAAGTAGGAGTCGGCATACGCGATGCTCGCGCCGACTGCGACGCCGCGGAGCCACGCCGCCTTGAAGCGCTGCGTCAGCGCGAGACTTGCATTCTTCTTCGGCGCGTTCAGCAGTCGCACTCCTTCGGCCGCCCGATCATTCGGATTGCGATAAGTGCGGGCGTCGAGGTGACCGAATACCGCGCGGAACGACAGTGTCTCCGTCAGCGAACCCGTCGCCTCGACCTCATAGCCATCCATCCGCTCCTCACCCGAGCCGACAAACTGCGGC
>JAEUHA010000191.1 GCA_016793535.1 Opitutaceae bacterium
GAAGCGCACGCGCGCCTCGCCCGACTCGGATCCGGCGTGCGCATGCCGCACCCACATCTGGGCGTCGGCGTACCGCGCCGGGATCACCTGCTGCCGCGGCGTCGCAGCCCTCGTCGCGTCGCGTCGGCCCAGGCCGTCCAGCACCGCAACGTACTCCTCCACCGCCCGCGTGTGCAGTGCGACCGCCAGGGCACAGCCGCACCAGGTGACGAGGAGAATGAGCCAGCGGGTGCGCGGCGATTCCGAGGTGAGCTGCATGGGGTCGAAGCGGGAGCGCGGTCGCGAGCCAACGCCACGCACCGCGCCCAGTCAACCGGCGCACCATGCCCTCGGATCCGCTTCGCCGCGGGGTGGGCAACCCCGCGGGCAGAGGATCACTTCTTAACGACGAGCAGACCCTTCATGCCCGTCATGGTGTGGCCCGGGAAGCTGCAGAGGAACGGATAATCACCGGGCGCGGCGGGGGCCTTGAAGGTGACTTCGCCGGACTCCTTCGGGCCCAGCACGCCGATCGTGGCGAGGACCTTGTCCTTCATCTTGGCGGGAATGTAGCCGTTGGCGGCCTCGGGCGCAGCGGCCGTGGCAAACGCCATGACGTCGGTGCCGGCGGCGAGCAGCACCCAGTTGTGGCCCATGACTTCCTTGGGCAGGGTGGAGGCGTTCGTGAGGACGATCTTCACCAGTTCGCCGGGAGCGACGGAGATGGTCGCGAGGTCGAACTTCATCGCGTTGCCGACGCCGGCCTGAAGCTTGATGACGCGCGGCGTGGCGTCGGCGGCGGAGAGCGCGGGAGCCAGCAGGACGCTCGCGCAGAGCAGGAGGGAGGAGAGCAGTTTCATGTGGATCAGGAATTCGGGCGTGTCTTCAATGGTTTGTCATTCTGAGCGCAGCGAAGAATCCAGCGGCGGTCAGGTGGCGCGTCCTGGGTGCGAGAGCTCACGTGGATTCTTCGCTGCGCTCAGAATGATAGGAACAAGCGATTTTGAAGACCCGCCCTGGTCTGGGGGAGCGGCTTGATGCCGCAACCGAACGATCGGTCTCACATTCGGTCGCGGCGTGAAGCCGCTCCTCCAGCGACGATGGCCTTCTCAGAGTTTGAGCTGAACCGTCACGCCGTACCAGTTGACGCGATAGTCGTCCGGACCGGCGTCGAGCATGAGCACGTTGGGCAGGGCCGCGGCGTTGGCACCCGGGACAATCGGGGTGGCGGCGAGGTTGCGGTAGTGCCAGTCGCGGATCGACTCCTTCTGATAACGGTAGAACAGCCGGGCCGAGATCCGGGGGGTGAGCGGAATGCTCAGCGACGCATCGAGGAACCCCACGTCGGTCGCGAGGTCCGGCATCCGATCGCCGGCGAACACCGCGTTGGCGGCATTGATGGCGCCGCCGACGTTGTAGGTGTAGCCAATGCGGGTGCGGCCGATCGAGTAGGAGTAATCGACGTTGAGGATCGCCCCCTTGCCGAGCTCCTGCTTGAGCCCGAAACCGGCGAGATGATTGCGATCCGTGCTGCGCACCGTCCACGCGTTCAGCAGCGGGAAGATCGGGCCGCCCGGGGCCTGGCCGATCTCAATCGCATTGGCCGGCGTGATGGTCCCGAGCGGGGTGACGGCTCCGATGGTGACGGCGGCGCCGCCCTGGCTGGAGATGGAGTGCTGCCGGAGCCGGCCGAGCTGGTAGGAATAGAAGGCGTAGATCGTCTGCTTGGGCGACGGCTGGTAGTTGAGGTCGATGTTCGCGGAACGCTGGCTGTGTCCGGTCAGCCCGTACGTGGTGTTCGGATACTCCGCTTCGCGCCCCTGCAGCGAGAGGCCGGCATCGAGGTTGGTCCGGAGCATGGTATCGAGCCGCACGTTGACGACGTGCTGGTCGCGGTCGGCCAGGTCGATCGCCCGCATGCCATTGTTGCCGCGCACCGCCCAGCTCGTGACGTTGGTGCCGGCGGCCGTCGGGATCGGGAACAGGGCGGAGCTGAAGTTCTCGTCGTAGTAGGTGCTGTTGTAGTCGCTGCCGCGCCGCTGGCCGTATTCGTACGAGACCCGCAGGCTCGAGTTCTTCAGGCCGCGGTTCACGTAGCCGAGCTTGGCCCGGTCTTCCCAGGTGCGGTCCCGCTCGCGGTTTTCCCGCGCGTTGATTTCGCGATCAATGGAGAGATTGGCGGTCGAGATCTTGTTGAGGCGGTAGTCGGCGCTGGGGCCGAACTTGAACTGCTTGTTGCCGAACGGCGAACTCCGGATCGCGACGTTGCCGGCGGGGTTGGCGTTGGCGCCGAGCAGGACCGACTGGCCGCTGCCGTCGTTCAGGAGCCGGCCCCACACGCCGGTCAGGCCCTCGTAGGTCAGGCCGCGGGTCTGATTGCCGGCCGTGGTTGCATCGGCGTCGGTGTAGACGGCGTTGGGATTTACCGCGAGGAACGGATCGGTGTTGTTGTCGGTCTCGTAGTAGCGGGCCTTCGCCTTCAGGTTGAGATCGGAACTCGGGTTGATCGAGTACGTCAGGTCCAGCAGCCGGGTGTCGACACTCGCGCCCGTGGTCTGGCGGCTGAGGGAGCCGGTGGTGTCCCAGCCGCCGCCCGGCAGCAACGTCACGTTGGCGAGCGCGATGCCCGGAATGCTGGTGTAGGGGATCAGGCTGTCATCCTGCCGCCAGCGGCCGAAGGAAACGACGGCGGTCAGATAGCTCCGGTAGAAATCCGGCATCGCGCGGGTGTACTCGGCGCGGGCGTTGTAGGCCTGGTTGCTGGGCGCCAGGTCCATGCGACCCTGCGTGAAGGCGCCGGCCGCGGGGACGGTCGTAACGCCCGCGACGTTGGCGATGCGGTACGGTTCCTCGAAGGTGAGCGTGCTGATGTGATTCTGGAAGATCGAGGCGGACACCCGGAAGTTGAACGCGTTCTGTCCGCTCACGTGCGACACGCCGGCGAGCACATCGTGGGTGGAGTAGTCGACCGGCTCGGCCACTTCCATCGGCGTGTTGCCGGGATTATTGCCCCAGACGGCGCCGAATGGGCGGGCGCCCTGCCGTTTCTCGAGGGCGTAGCTGACGTAACCCTTCCAGGTCTTGGAGAGGTCGGCGTCGAGGCGGACGCCGCTGCGTTTCCGGACCAGGCTGAGGGTGGTGAGGGGAGTGTTGGCGATGACGGAGGCCACGCTCGCATTGTCCACGGCGGTGCTGGCGGTGCCGCCGGGCGTCAGACCGGGCAGCAGGGTGAGCGTGCCGGTACCCAAGCCGCTCCAGAGCGTCCGATAGCGATCGGTGAACACGTGCGGGGTCTCGCTGAAATACAGCTTCACCTTCCAGTCGTTGTAGCGACCGAACTGCAGCCCGTAGTACTGGTCGTGCTGGCCCGCGCCGCCGCCGGTCAGTTCGACGAAGTAACCGCCGGCGGGTTTCTTCATCTGCAGGCTGAAATTATTCACGTAGGCGCCGTTGTCCGGATCCTGGTACATCCGGAACTGGGCGTTCCGCTCGTCGACGTCGCCGCCGACGAATCCCACCTCGACCTGGCCGGAGTATTCCCAGCCGGAGGCCAGCTTCTTGATGTCCTCCGCCTTCGGCATGGCGAAGGGCAGCTGGTACATTTGCCCGGTCGGCGTGTGCTTGGCTTTTTCCCAAGCGGGATCCTGCGGGCGCGCCTTGGTCGTGCTGGCGCTCATGGTGTTGCCGAGCACCGTGCCGACACCGGTGGCGGAGTCGGCGAACGGCGTCGCGGCCGCAGTCGAGGCGAGGGCGACACCGAGGCAGGAAACCACGGCGCGCAGAGGAATCCGCGGGTGAGTCTTCATGAGGGGCGAGGCGTCGGCCGGAGAGTGCGCGGGACCTGGGGTGAAGGAGAGAGGGTTCATCGCTGGAACCGGGCTCCGGCCGGGTGATTGCTACCGTGGACTTGGGAATGACAGGTCTGGCACGAGCGGCCGAGGACGCGCGAGTTCACCCCGGCGCCGCCGCCCACCGACTGACCGGCGTTGAAGAAGGTCGTCTGGTGACCCGGATTGCCGTGGCACTGCTGGCAGGAGAACGGACGGGCCACCGTCAGCAGCTTGTCGTGGTTGGAGCCGTGCGCGTTGTGGCACGTGAGGCAGTTTTCGCGCACCGGGGCGTGTTCCCAGAGGAACGGACCGCGCTTCTCGGTGTGGCAGTTGTAGCAGAGTTCGTTGACCGAGTCGGCCTTGAGCGCCGGCTTCGTGGTCGAGCCGTGCGGGTTGTGGCAGTCCACGCAGCTCATCTTGCCTTCGGGCAGCGGCATGTGCGAGCGCTTGGCGAACTCGGCCCGCTGCTGCTGGTGGCAGGTGTAGCAGGTTTCGTTGATGGTCGCCTTCTTCAGCAGGCCGGTCTCCGAGAGCTTGGCCATCGGGTTGTGACAGTCGCTGCACGCCAGGTTCTGGGTGGCGTGGGCCGAGCCCGGCCAGAACATCCGCTGCTCGCCCTGGTGGCAGGTGAGACACATCGCATTCTGCTTCTCGATCGGGGTGCCCCATTCCTTGGTGAAGCCGACCAGCGAACCGCGGTTCGACGGGCTGATGGGGTCCTTGAGGTGATTGGAGCCCGGCCCGTGGCAGGATTCGCAGGACACCTTCTGCGCTTCGTTCTTGGGGTTCAGGCGAAACGCATTCGCGTGCGCCGTGTGCATGAACTGATTGTTCTGGGTCGCATGGCACGCGATGCACACCGCTTCGCCGACGTAGGTGGCACCTCCATGGTCGACGGGCGCGGGGGCGGCCTTGGGCGAGTTCGCGGCGACGACGTACACGACCGCACTGGCGTAGGCCACTCCGGCAATCACGCCGACCTGCAGGATCGGAAACCGGCTCGAAAATTTCATGGACGTCTCATCCTTATGCTGGGTGTTGCGGGCGAAATGAAGGGAAGGGCGGGAATCCGCGCCGCAGGCTTGGGTTGGAAGACAGGCGGAGCGGCGGGCAGAATTCCTCGTCCGAACCTTCCACCGACCAATCGTGGCAGCGCGAAATCAAAACGGTAACAGGGCTGTTACCCGCGGCCGCCGGAGCGGCCCTGCGCGGCCGAGCGTCAGATCCGCCGGTGGGTCGCGGCGTGAACCCGTCCCTCCCGCCGCACGCGGCGTCACCCCTGATTTTTCGCTCCCCTCGGGCGGACTCTTGGATCTGAGTGGGAAGAACCCCGCCCCACTCACCATGTCACGCTTGCTGTCGCTCCTGCTCGTCAGTCTCGGTCTCGGCCCCGCGAGCCTGTTCGCCCAGTCGGATGCCAGCCTTGGGCTGCGCCGGACGGCGGACGTCATCTACACCAAGCACGACGGCGTGGCGCTGACCCTCGACGTGCTCCAGCCGGCGCAGCCCAACGGCGCCGGCATCATCCGCATCGTGAGCGGCGGCTGGCGGTCGAGTCACCGCAACATGGCCGGCGGACCGTGGCCGGCGGCGGGCTACACGACCTTCGTCGTCACGCACGGCACGCAGCCGCGGTTTCACGTCGAGGAGATCGTGCAGGACTTGCTGCGCGCGGTGCGTTTCATCCGTGCGCATGCGGCCAGGTACGGGGTGGATCCCGACAAACTCGGCATCACCGGCGGCAGCGCGGGCGGCCACCTGAGCCTGATGGTGGCGACGCGCGGCGGACCGGGCAACCCGGCGGCCACGGATCCGGTCGACCGCGAAAGCAGCGCGGTGCGCGCGGTGGCGTGCTACTATCCGCCGACGGATTTTCTCAACTGGAGCCGCGACGACGACAATGCCGTGGGCGTGGGCGGCCTCTCGTGGCTGGCGGCGGCGTTCGGACCCGACGCCGCGACCCCCGAAGGCCGCGCGCGGCTCGGCCGTTCGCTCTCGCCCATCTACGGCGTGCACGCGAAGCAGCCGCCGATCTTCATCGTGCATGGCGACGCGGACACCGTCGTACCGGTCTCGCAGG
>JAEUHA010000212.1 GCA_016793535.1 Opitutaceae bacterium
GAGGGCGTCCGCGCTCCCAGGGTCTCTTGGTTTCGTTGTCACGATTCGATCCGGGTGTTTGGGCCTGCGTCGCACGCGGTTCAGGTCGTCCGCGGTTTCAATCCGGTGGCGGCTTCTTCCATTCGCCGGCGCCGCAGGCGCTGCGTGAGGCGGTCGAAGTAAAGGTAGACCACGGGCGTCGTGAAAAGCGTCAGTGCCTGACTCACGATCAGTCCGCCGACCACCGCGTAGCCGAGCGGCTGGCGGAGTTCGGAACCGTCGCCGTGGCCGAGCGCGAGGGGAATGCCGCCGAGCATGGCGGCGATCGTCGTCATGGTGATCGGACGAAAGCGCTTCAGGCAGGCCTCGAAGATCGCCTGCTCGGGTGGCAGGTGTCGGGTGCGTTCCGCATCGAGGGCGAAGTCGATCATCATGATCGCGTTTTTCTTCACGATGCCGATGAGGAGAAGGATGCCGATGATCGCGATGACGCCGACGTCATGGCCGAAGAGCCAGAGCGTCAGCAGCGCGCCGAGCCCGGCCGATGGCAGCGTCGAGAGAATCGTGAGCGGATGAATGAAGCTCTCGTACAGCATGCCGAGGATGATGTAGATCGCGATGATCGCGGCGGCGATGAGGTAGGGCTGCGAACTCAGCGATGTCTGGAACGCCTGCGCCGTGCCCTGGAAACTGCCGCTCAGCGTCGCGGGCGCCTGCAGCTCGGCCTGGGCGCGTTCGATCGCGCTGACCGCGTCGCCGAGCGCGACGTTCGGACCCAGATTGAACGACAACGTGACCGCGGGGTACTTGCCAAGATGATTGATCGTGAGCGGCTTTGTTGCCCGCGTGTCCAGCCGGACGAGCGCCGACAGCGGCACCTGTCCGCCCGTGAGCGGCGAGCGGATGAAGAGCCGGTCGAACGTCGACGGGTCCGACTGCATCTCCGGCGGCACCTCGATGATCACCTTGTACTGGCTGACCTGGGTGAAGAACTGCGTGATCTGGCGCTGGCCAAATGCATTGTAGAGGAGGTTGTTGATGGCCTGGGTGGGAATGCCGAAGCGGGCCGCGGCCTGCCGGTCGATCTCGACGCTCAGCGCGGGCGCGGTGGCCTGCTGGTCGGACGTGACGTCCCGGAGTTCCGGCAGCGCCTTGAGTTTTTCGAGGATGCGCGGCGCCCACGCGTTCAGTTCGTCGGTGTCCGCGGTACGCAGCGTGTACTGGAACTGCGTCTTCGTGCTGAGGCCGCCGACGTTCAGGTCCTGCTGCGCCTGGAAGAACATCGTCAGGCCGGGAATGCCGGCCGTCTGCTGCCGCAGCCGGTTCATGATCACCCAGGCCGAGTCGCGTTCGGCGCGATCTTTCAGGGTGATCCAGTAGCGGCACGAGTTCTGGGTCGAGGCCGTGCGTCCGGAACCGATCATGCATTGAAAGGCGAGCACACCGGGATCCGCGGCGATGATGGCGCCGACGCGCTCGACGTGCGTGGACATCGCGGCAAACGAAATGTCGGCCGCGGCCTCGGCGGTGGCGCTCAGGAATCCCGTGTCCTGCTGGGGGAAGAAGCCCTTCGGCATTTTCACGAACACCAGCGTGGTCAGACCGAGGGTGAGCAGCAGCGAGGCCAGGGTCAGCCGCCGGTACCGCAGCACGATCCGCAGCATCCGCTCGTAGAGTCCCTCGACCCCGCGGAAGAAGCGCTCCAGTCCGCGGTCGAGCGCCGCGCCGGCTCCCGCCTTGGGCGCATGGTGCGGCCGCAGGTAGCGGGCGCACATCATCGGCACGAAGGTGAGGGAGACGAATCCGGATACCAGCACGGCTGCGGTGACGGTGAGGGCGAATTCGCGGAAGAGGCGGCCGACGATGCCGCCCATCAGCAGCACGGGAATGAAGACCGCGACGAGCGACAGGCTGATCGAGAGGATGGTAAAGCCGATCTCCCCCGCGCCCTTGAGCGCCGCCTCCATGGGCCGCATGCCCTCCTCGATGTAGCGATAGATGTTTTCCAGCATCACGATCGCGTCGTCGATGACGAAGCCGACGGAGATCGTGAGCGCCATCAGCGACAGGTTGTTGAGGCTGAAGCCGGCGACGTACATCAGCGCGAAGGTCGCGACGATGGAGATCGGCACGACGGCGCTGGCGATGAGCGTGGCGCGGAGGTTGCGCAGGAAAAGGAAGACGACCGCGGTCACGAGCGTCATGGTGAGCACGAGGTGGAGCTGCACCTCCTCCACCGAGGCGCGGATCGTGCGCATCCGGTCGCTCAGGACCTCGAGCTTGATCGCGGGCGGCATGGCGGCCTGGAGTTGCGGGAGCAGGTCGTTCACGCGCTTCACGGTCTCGATCACGTTCGCATCGGACTGCTTCCGGATGATAATGCCGACGCCGCGCTTGTTGTTCACCCAGGCGGCGGCGCGGACGTCCTCGGCGCCGCGCACGGCCCGGCCGACGTCGCGCACGCGGATAGGGGCGCCCTTGCGGTAGGCGAGGATGAGATCGTTGTACGGTCCGGCCTCCAGGATCTGGTCGTTGGCGTAGATCGCGAGGCTCTGGAGCGGGCCGTTGAGGCTGCCCTTCGGCGAATTCAAGGTCGCGGAGGCGATGACGCCCCGCACGTCGTCCAGCGTGAGGCCGAGGGCGGCGAGTTTCGCGGGATCGACCTGCACGCGCACGGCCGGTTTCTGCTCGCCCATGATGCTCACCTGGGCGACCCCGCGGAGTTGCGAGATCTGCTGGGCGACGATGTTCGCCGCGTAATCGCTGACCTGCGTGAGCGGCAGGATGTCCGATTGCATGCTGAGAAGCATGATCGGCGAGTCGGCCGGATTGACCTTCCGGTAATTGGGCGGGGCAGGGAGTTCGGACGGCAGCCGGCCGGCGGCGGAACTGATCGCGGACTGCACTTCCTGCGCGGCGGAGTCGATGTCGACGTCGAGATCGAATTGAATCGTGATCTGCACGATCCCCTGGCTGCTCGTCGACGTCATCTGCGCGACGCCCGGGATGAGCGCGAGCTGGTTCTCGAGCGGCGTGGCGACGGCGGAGGCCATCGTTTCGGGGCTCGCGCCGGGCAGGCTGGCGGAAACTTGGATCGTCGGGAACTCGATCTGCGGCAGCGGCGCCACCGGCAGGAACGGAAACGCGATGCTGCCGACGAGGAAGATCGCGATGGTGAGCAGCGCGGTCGCGATCGGCCGGCGGATGAACGGAGTCGAGAGGCTCATTCGGCGGAGGGACGGCTGCCGTTCTTTTCGCCCGGACCCTTGCGTCCCTCGGGAGCGACGCGGGCGCCGGGTTGGAGTTTGCTCTGGCCGTCGCGGACGACGCGTTCGCCCGGTTTCAGGCCCTGCTCGACGAGCGTGAAGCCGTCGATCGTGGGCCCGGGCCGGACTGCGCGGGCTTCGACCGTCTGGTCGGCCTGCACGACGTAGGCGAACGGCCCGTGGAGACCCGATTGGATGACCTCGGCGGGGACGACGACCGCGGCGGGGCGGGTTTCAACCAGGATCAGGGCGGTGACGAACTGCCCCGGCCAGAGCGCGAGATCGCTGTTGGGAAACGTCGCCTTGAGCCGCGCGGTGCCGGTTGCGGAGTCGATCTGGTTGTCGATCAGCTCGAGGTGCCCGCGGGCGAGCACCTCGCCCTGGTCGGATACGGCGTGCACGACGGGCGGTGTCGCGTCGGCCTGCAGGCGCCGGCGAAGGGCGGGCAGGTGATGTTGCGGCAGCGTGAAAAGAACCGAGACCGGCTGGACCTGCGTGATGACGACGAGACCGGAGCCCTGGCTGGCGGTGACGAGATTGCCGGCGTCGACGAGCCGGACGCCGGTGCGGCCGGCGATCGGCGCGCGAACCGTGGTGAAGTCGAGGTCGAGTTGCGCGACCTCGATCGCGGCCTGGTCGGCCTTGAGTTGGGCCGTGGACTGGGCGACGGCCGACTCCTGGCGTTCGAGGATGCGGCGGCTCTCGGCATCGTTGGCCACGAGAGCGCGGATGCGTTCCAGCTCCCGCCGGGCGTTCGCCAGCTGGGCTTCGTTCTGGGCCTGGCGGGCCCGGACTTGCTCCAGTGCGGCGCGGTAGGGGCGCGGGTCGATTTGGGCGAGCACATCACCGGCCTGCACGTTCTGACCCTCGGTGAAAAACACCTTGTCGAGGGAGCCGCCGACCCGTGGACGCACCGTGACGGTGTTCGAGGCCTGCACGGTACCGAGCCCGGAGAGCCACAGTGGCATGTCGCGCACGGCCACCTCGGCAACGATGACCGGCACTCCGCGCGCGCCGCCGGCGGCCTTGGCGGCGGGGGCGGGGCGCCGCTGCTGCCACGCGACCGCCGCGCCGATGCCGATCAGGAGAACGATGAGAAGGGTCCAGCGAGGATTCATGGCGGCGAAAATCGGAAGTCGCGGGGGCTACGTCCGACATCACGCCGAACGGTGCTCGCTCAGCCGCAATTGCAACGGAACTGAGCCCGCATTCCGATCTAGAAAACGTGCGGCGGAGAGAAAAGATGCGCGCGAAGTTCTGCCCGCCGCAACGAAGCGTCGGCTGGAGAGTGCGGGGACGGATTCTCCTGCAGGCGGGGTGCCCTCACCCCGCGCCGTGCCGATC
>JAEUHA010000216.1 GCA_016793535.1 Opitutaceae bacterium
AGCCGAGGTGATACTTCACGTCGCCGTCGCCGCCGACGGTCTCGGGGATGTAGTTCTCGGAAAACTGCTCGAAGAGCACGTCGAAGCTCTTCCGCATCACGCTGGTGAGGATGTTGAGCCGGCCGCGGTGCGCCATGCCCATCACGACCTCCTCGACCCCGAGGGTGGGGCAGTACTCGATGACAGCGTCCACCGCGGCGACCATCGTCTCGCCGCCCTCGAGCGAGAAGCGTTTCTGGCCGACATACTTCGTGTGCAGGAAACGCTCGAACAGCTCGGCCTTGTGTACGCGGCTCAGGATGCGGACTTTTTCCGGCGGCGAAAACGCCGGCTGGTTGCGCGACGTCTCCATCTTCTCCTGCAGCCACGTGCGGACATCGACGTCCTGGATGTGCATGTACTCGACTCCGATCGTGCCGCAGTACGTGCGCCGCAGGTTGGCGACGATGTCGCTCAGCTTCATCTGGCCGCCGCCGAGATAGCTGCCCACGTCGAAGACCGTCTCGAGGTCGGCCGCACCCAGCCCAAACTGCTCGAGCGAGAGCTTGGGGTGCGGTGCGGGCACTTCGCCGAGGGGATCGAGATGGGACTCGATGTGGCCGATCGACCGGTAGGCGTTGATGAGCTGATGGACCCGGGACTGCTTGAGGCTGTCGATGATCGGCGTGGCGGCGGCGGCCCCGGCCTCGGTCTGGACGGCGGCGGCGAGGGCGTCCTGGGGGCGGCCGCCGCTGCTCGCGAGCGTGAAACCCTGGAAAAAGGCCCGCCACGTGGGGTCGACGGAGTTATGGTCCTGCTGCCACGCGTCGTACTGCGCCTCGATGAGCGCGGCGTTCGCATGGGTGGGAAGGTCGGAGCGATTCATGAAATGGGAGAGGGTGCGACGGGGTCTGAGCGTGAACCCATGGTGTCCCAGGGATCCGTTGGCCGCGACCCGCGCGCGAATAGGAACGGTGAAGGAACCACGCCGCCGACGTAGACACAAGTGCGACGCGGCCTTGGCCCGGGATTGCAATCAGGCTTAACGTGGGTAACAGGCGGATTAGTTTCTTCAGTCCCTGACCATGGAAAAGCAGATTAAAGACGCGCTTAACGCCCTCCTGGCTGCCATCAAGGCGGCTGATGGGCAAACCATAGCCGACGAAATGACCAAGCTGGACGATTACCTCGTCCGCGGGCGCGCCGGGCTGCATCCGCAGCTCGTGCACTTCCTCGAGAATCGCTCGTACGCCAAGGCCCTGATGTTCCTCGGTGGGCAGTCCGATATTCCCGTCGGCATTTGTGGTGGACGGGCCGGCAAACCCGCGGCGCTTTGACCATGGCCAGCGGCGAAAAACTCCCCACGGACGGCGGCCAGGGACTGGCGCAGAATCCATTCGCCAGCCTGAGTGCCGCCGGGCTGCCTCAGGGGGCGCCCCCGCTGCCTGCGTCGCGGGCGTCGGCGCCCGAAGCCCGGGCTGGAAAAAATCGGGGCCGGGTCGACATCCGGCGTGAGACCGGCGGACGCGGCGGGAAGACCGTCACCGTCATCGATGGCTTCGTGGGCATCGGGCTGCCCGAGAAGGAGCAGCTCGCCAAAAAAATGCGCGCGGCGTGCGGCTGCGGCGGCACCGTGAAGGACGGTGCGATCGAAATTCAAGGCGACCAGCGCGAGACCATCGCGCGGATCCTGACCGAGGCGGGCTTCAGGCCGGTGTTCGCCGGCGGCTGAACGGGCAGCCGCCGAACCGCGGCGTCACGCCGCGAGGCCAGCGGTGAGAGCCAGGGCACCCTTGGCCCGATTCAAAATGTACAGGTGATAGCCCGGCGCCCCGTTGGCGATGAGACCGCGGATCTGGGTCAGGGCCCAGTCGATGCCGATGGTTTCGAGCACGTCCGCGTTTTCCGCGGCGACCTCCAGGCGGGTGATGAGCTGCTGCGGGAGCGTCGCCCCGCACATCGACGTGAAGCGCTGAATCTGTTTCAGCGAAAGCACCGGCATGATGCCCGGCACGATGGGAATCGTGATGCCGGCCGCCCGGCACCGCTCGACGAAGCGATAGTAGAGAGTGTTGTCGAAGAAGAGCTGCGTCGTGATGAAGTCCGCGCCGGCGTCGACCTTGCGCTTGAGGTTCGTCAGGTCGACGTCGAGTGACGGCGCCTCCGGGTGCTTCTCCGGGTAGCCGGCGACGCCCAGGCAGAAGCCGGCGTGGCGGGATTTCAGGAGCGAGACGAGTTCGCTGGCGTTGCGCAGGCCGTCGGCCGCGACGGTGAACTCCGATGCGCCCTTCGGCGGATCGCCGCGGAGGGTCATGATGTTCCGAAACCCGCCGGCATGGATGCGGTCGGCAATCTCACCGAGCTCCGTCCGCGAGTGGCCCACACAGGTGAGATGCGGCATCACCGTGTACTGAAACTCGTTCTTCAGCAGGGTGCTGACCTGCGCCGTCCGATCCCGCGTCGTGCCGCCGGCGCCGTACGTGACGGATACGAAATCAGGGTTCATCCGCTTCAGCGCGGCGGCCGTCGCCCGCAGCGACTCCACGCCCGCGTCGTCCTTGGGCGGGAAAAACTCCAGCGAGCGCAGGGGACGTTGCCGGGCGAAGAGTTCCGAGATGGGCCGATCGGGCGTCATGTCGCATCAACGCATATGGAAGCGTTGATACGTGTAAAGGCCCGAGTCGGCCGGGGCGTAGTGTCCGCAGGGGAGGGGTGGACGATCCCGGTCAACGCCGCTGGGCGAGATAGGCGCGCCAGCCGCCGTGGGCGGTGATGTCCTCGGCGCCCGGGAGCGCCGCGGGTTCGCAGAGAAACCCCTTCACCTGCTCGCCGTGCGCCAGCGTGACGGTGCCGATGCACAGCGGCGGCGGCACGGCGGCGACGAATTCGCCGAAGGCTGCCGGGGTCAGTTCCCAGACTTCGAGGGCGATCGCGGCGCCCTGGCCGGGCACGCGGACCAGGCCCGGCTTCGGCGGGGTCGTGTTCGGCAGCGCATAAAGGCGGTACTCGGGTGCGGTGGTCCCGGACCAGACCAGCCGCGCCTGGCGGTCGGTGAGCTGGTGGTTCAGCGGCAGGCCCGAGAGGTGCGCGCCGACGACGGCCAGGCGCACGCCCGGCGTCGGTATCGCCCCTCCGGATACGGAGGGCGCGTGCGGGACCCGCGTCGCGCCGAGCGGCCCGCCGACGTCGTCGTGCCAGCAGGCTCCGAGGGCGAGCAGCTCGCGTTCGCGCCAGGCCGGGGCGACGAAAGTCACGCCCCAGGGAATGCCGTCGCGGCGGAAGCCCGCGGGCACGGCCACGGCGGAAAGGTCGAGCAGGTTGACGAAGTTCGTGTACGTGCCGAGGCGGCTGTTTAGCAGGAGCGGTTCCGCAGCGACTTCGGCCAGGGTGTAGGGCCGCGGTGCGGTCGGCAGGAGCAGGGCGTCCATTTTTTGCCAGACCTCGCTGGCCCGGCGGACCAGGGCGGCGAGCCGGTGAAAGCCATCGAAGGCATCCGCCGCACTGAGCCGCGCCGCACTTTCGATGATGCTCCGGGTCACGGGAAAAAACGCGTCGGCCCGCTCGGCATGAAACGCCCGGAGCGCCGCCCAACGCTCTGCGACCCAGGGGCCCTGGTACAGCAGCGCCGCGGCCTCGCGGAACACGGTGAAGTCCACCTCCACGACATGCGCCCCGAGTCCGGCCGCGCGGGCCACGCCTTCGGCGAAGAGCTGCTCCGCCTCGGCATCGCCGAAAAACTCGCGCTGGCTGGCGGGCGGCACGCCGATGCGCAGCGGCCCGGTCCACGCGTGCCCGGACTGCGGCCGGGGCCGGCCGAACGGATCGGCGGCATCGTAGGCCTCGGCGACCGCCGCGACTTCCCCCGCGTCGGCGCAGGTGAGCGCAAAAACGGAGATGCAGTCGAGGGAGCGGCACGCCGGGACCACGCCCCGCGAACTCAGCGCGCCCCGCGTGGGCTTCAGGCCGACGAGGTTGTTGAGGCCGGCCGGCACCCGGCCGGATCCGGCGGTGTCGGTGCCGAGCGAGAACGACACGAGGCCCGCGGCCACGGCCACCGCCGAGCCGCTGCTCGATCCGCCGGGAATGACGTCGGCGCGGAACGGATTCCGCGGCACGCCGTAGGGCGAGCGCACGCCGACCAGGCCGGTGGCGAACTGGTCGAGGTTGGTCTTGCCGATCGGAATCGCGCCCGCGTCGAGCAGCCGCTGCACCACGGGCGCCGAGTGCGCGGGCGTGTAACCAAATTCCGGACACGCAGCCGTCGTCGGCACGCCGGCGAGGTCGATGTTGTCCTTGATTGCGAACGGCACGCCGTACAGCGGCTGCGCCGCGGGGCCCCGTGCCTCGACGCGCCGGGCGTGGGCGAGCAGCGCGTCGCGCGAGAGCCGGTGAATCCAGACCGCCGGGTCGTCGAGCGCCGCGCTGCGGTCGAGCACGTCGTCCACGAGCGCGGTGGGCGTGAGCTCACCGGCGACGTAGGCGCGGCGAAGCGAGGGCAGGTCGAGCGGACGCGGCATGAAGGAGGGGAACGGGTCAGCCGCGGCCGAGCCTTCCCGGCAGGTGGTGGCGGCATGAAACCCGCGCCGGCATGTTCAGGTGGCGCCCGCCAGTTCGCGGGCGGCCGCCGCCGGGGTGCTTTCCGGCGCGGGTTGGACCGCGGGTGCCGCAGCCGGAGCGAACTTCGCGCAGCCGGCGAGGAACGCCGCGACCAGCAGGTAGCTCGCGGCCACCCCGAGGCTTTGCCCGAGCCCGATGCGTTCGCCGTGCATGAGGCCGAAGAAGGTGAGGATCGCGCCGGCGGCGGCAAAACCGGCGGCGCGCCACAACTGCCGGTCGATGATGTAGACGGCCATCGCGCCGAGGACGAGTCCGCCGAGCGCCGCGCCGCCGCCGACCACTTCGAGCCCGTGAAACAGCACGCCTTCGCCGGCCATCTTGCCGACCAGGTCGGCCGAGATCGTCGTGATCCCGGCGGCGGCGAGCGAACCCTTGATCAACGTCGCCGCCCACGCGGCGAGGTGGGGCACGAGCGCCACGACGACCGCCGGCGCGTGCCGGTGCGGCGATTCCGAAAACGCCTGCGAGCCCATCAGCATCCCGATGTAGAGCAGGATCGGCAGGATCGAGACGACGGGCACCAGGGCCAGCATCACGGATACCGTGCCCAGCCAGCACAGGACGATGACCATGACGCCGGTGGCGACGGAGTAACCGATCCGACCGCCCATTGCCTTCCACCCCGGATGTCCGATGTAGACGGCGAGGATGAACGGATTGCCCATCAGGCAGCCGATCATGCTCACGATGCCGTCGGCGGCCAGGACCTTGGTGGTCGGGAAACTGTCCCCGCCGGCGGCCGCGCTTTCCACGTTGTCGATGGCTTCGACGAGATCGTAGATGCCGAAGGGGATCGCAGTCACGAGCAGCACGCCGAGGTATTCGAAGCCGGAGAAGACGTGGCCGAACGCCGGCAGCGGCACGCTGAAGCCGAAGTGCGTGAACGACTGCGTCAGGCCCGCGAGGGACAGGCCCCCGAAGTTGAGCCCGAACAGATTCGAGCCCCACGCGATCGCCGTGCCCACCGCCATGGCGATGAGGCCCGCCGGCAGCCCGCGAAAATAGCGCACGCCGCCGAACCAGTTCACGAGGAGGATCGCGAAGCACACGAGGCCGATGGCCGGCGTGAGGAACATCTGCAGCGCGGGCCGCATCGAGATGAACGTAATGGATACGCCCGCGAGCGTGCCGAGCAGGGCGGCGCGTGGCGTCACCTTGCGCACCCAGCGGCCAAGGAAGCCGCCGATCACGAGCACGATGCTCTGGATGAACACCCAGGTGAGTCCCGCCTCCCACGCCTTGATCGGGTCGCCGGTCTGCAGCTTGATCGGCAGCATCACGACGAAGACACAGATGAACATGTGGCCGACGCCCGGTCCCGACGGCAGCGCGCATACGTCGTTGCGGCCGGTGCGCCGGGCCAGGTCGTACGCCAGCCACGCGTAGTAGAACGTCGAGAGACAGAGCATCAGACCGACCGCGGGGAGGATCCGTCCGAACACGAGTTCGTCGGGCATCTGCAGCACGAAACGCAGGAGGCCGGTCAGCGTGAGGACGTTGACGAGGATGTTGGTGCCGAAGCCGAAGAAGGCGTTCCAGTCTCCGGGGACCCAGAGTTTCGGACGGACGGTGGTCGTCATGGTGAGAGGGCGGCGAGGACGTGGTCGGAGTGCGAAACCCAGCCGAAGATCCCGCCCTGCGCGGAAATCATCTTCAGTGCGGCGGCGTGGAGATCGGGAAAGTAAGAGCCGACGCAGTCGGCCGGCACGAGGCAGTCGTAGCCGCGATCGTTGGCCTCGCGCACCGTGGTGTGCACGCAGACCTCGGTGGTGACACCGGTGACGACCAGTTGGCGGATGCCGAGGCGTTGCAGCGTGGCGTGCAGGTCGGTGGCCCATAACGCGCCCTTGCCCGGCTTGTCGATCACCGGTTCCGCGGGCAGCGGCGCCAGTTCCGGAATGATGGCATGGCCTTTTTCTCCGCGCACAAGGATGCGCCCCATCGGTCCCGCGTCGCCAATGGTGAGCGCACTCCGGGCGCGCGTCTTCTTGGCCTCGGGCAGGTCGGACAGATCGGGCTGGTGGCCTTCGCGGGTATGCAAAACTTGGAGACCGGCGCCACGCCAGGCGTCGAGCAGCCGCCGGTTGGGCGCGATGGTCCGGCGCAGGAGCGAGACATCATTTCCGAGCGCCGCGCCGAAGCCGCCGGGCTCGAGAAAGTCGCGCTGCATGTCGATCACGAGCAGGGCGCAGGTTTCCGGCGCAAAGGGAAAGGCGTACGGTTCGGCCGCGATAGACATGGGCGGCGCGCGTTCAGGCGGCCAGCGCCGCGACCGGCGAGGTGCACACGCCGGATTGTTCGAGCACGCGGGCGACGCGCAGGAGCGCCGCCTCCCGCCAGGGCGCCGCGATGAGCTGGACCGCGATGGGCTGGGGGCCCGCCGTGTGCACCGGCGCGGCGACGACCGGCAGGCCGATGAAGCTGATCGGCTGGGTGAAGAGTCCGAGATTCGGCCGCACCGGCATCTCGACGCCTTCGATTGTCATCGTCTCCTGCCCGAGCAGCGTGGCGGGCACCGGCGTGGCCGGCGCGAGCAGGATGTCGACGTCGCGGAAGACCTCGCGCACCTGCTGCCGGAACCAGGTGCGGAACTTCTGCGCCTGCAGGTACCATTGGGCGGGCGTGAGCGCGCCGGCGAGAAAGCGGTCGCGAATGCGCGGGTCAAAAGCGTCGGCGCTCCGGCGCAGGCGGTCGAGGTGCAGCGTGCCCGCCTCGGTCGCGGTGATGACAAACGCGGCGGCGCGGGCGAGTGCAACCTGTGGCAGCTCAACGCGGCGTCCGCCGAACGCGGCGCCCAACGTGTTGGCGACGGCCACCACGGCGGAATGCGCCTGGGGCGGGCAGCCTCGCTCGAAATAGCCGGCCAGCATGCCGACGCGCAGGTCGCCCAGTCCGGCGCCGAGTTCGGGCGCGGCGGGTTCGACGGGCCGAGGCGCGCAGGCCGGATCGCGCGGGTCGGGTCCCTGCATGGCGTCGTAGGCCAGCGCGAGGTCGCTCACCGTCCGCGCGAACGGACCGATGTGATCCAGACTGTCGACAAACGGAAAACTCCCCGCCCGCGAAAGGCGGCCGTAGGTCGGCTTCAGGCCCCAGATGCCGCAGAACGACGACGGCACGCGGATCGAACCGTTGGTATCGGTGCCGAGCGAGAACGGCACGAGTCCGGCCGCCACGGCGGCGCCGCAGCCGCCGGACGACCCGCCGGCGGAACGCGCCAGGTCGCGTGGGTTGCGCGTGGGACCGTCGTGGGCGTTGTCGGTGACGAAATCGTAGGCGTATTCGCCCATGTTGAGCGCGCCGACGCAGACGGCGCCGGCACGGCGCAGCCGCTCGACTGCGGTTGCATCCTCGGTGGCCGCAGGGTGGGAGCGGTTGATCTTCGAGCCTGCGACGGTGACCACGCCGGCGAGGTCGAAGAGATTCTTCACCGCGTACGGCACGCCGGCGAGCGGCCCCGGGTCGCGTCCGTCGGCGATCGCGGCGTCGACCGCGGCGGCCTCCGTACGCGCGCGCTCGGCGGTCACCGTGGTGAAGGCGTTGAGCGAGCCGTGCGTGGCCGCGATGCGTTCGAGCGCCCCGTGCACGATCGCCCGGGCGGTGATCCGGCGGGCGCGGACTGCGGTCGCGATCTCGAGCGCACTCCAGGTGTCGGGGCCAAGGCTCATGCGGTGAAGAGCGGCGCCGGCTCGACGTCGGCGGGCAGGGTGAAGGCGAGGAGCGGCGCGGCGAGCGCCGCGGTGCGCTGGAGTTGCTGCACCACGCCCGGACGATGCGCGGGATCGAGCGGCAGCCCGACCGCGACCGCTGCCTGGTCGACGTAATCGTCCCAGCCCGGTGGCCGTTGCGCGTGCGAAACGTGGGCGGAGACGATCTTCCAGCCGATGGCGGGAAAACGTATCCACACCTGGGACTGCCGGCTGCGGCGCGTGCGCCCGAGGACCGTCTGCTCCAGTTCGCACATGACAGAAGCCGTGTCCGCACCGAATGTCGCCACGGCCCGCCGCAGCAGCCGCCGTTCGCTGAACGCCCGGGTCGTGGCCTGCCGGTAGGCGGCGACCGCCTCCGCGCCGTAGAGGTGCTCGCCCACGCCGTAGCGCACGACGTGGGGCGAGTCCCAGAAGAACGCGGTCAGGGCCGGCACATCGTGCTCCGCGAGCGCCCGCTCGTAGGCGTCGTGCAGGGCACAGACCTCGGCGACGACGGTGGGCGCGTTGAGCTCGGGCATGGGCGACGGAGGTAGCAGGCGGCGGACCAGCCTTACCACTTGTAGCTGATCGTGAGGTCGGCCGTCGGCCCGATGCTCGGGCTGATGAAGACATCCCAGAACAGGAACTGCGGCGTGTAGTACCGCTCATCGAGCAGGTTGTTCGCGTTGAGCCGGAACGACCAGGGGCCGCGATTGTAGAAGAGCGCGCCGCGGGTGACGAAGTACTCGGGGAGGCGGATCTGTTGCAGGTATCCGGAGTAGAAGGACGAAACGTAGGTGCCGCCGAGCGAGAGGCCCCAGCCCTGGCGCGACGTGTAGGTGCCGTTGACCGAGAACACGCGCTGCGGCGTCGGCGCTTCGAGGGGGGATTTCACCCCGATCAGGCCGCCGACGGCCACGAAGCGGCCGGCGTAGGTCTTGACGGGATCGAGCCCGAGCGCGCTCGGTGGCACGCCGAGGAAGAACGGCGGGTTCTGCAGATCCGTGCGCTGCCAGGTCGCGGCGGCGGTGAAACTGAGCGACTTGGTCGGCGCGTAGCGGCCTTCGACCTCAAGCCCCTTCGACTTGTACTGATCGAACGTGCCCGCGGTGGGATTGTAGGCGGTCTTTTCCTGCCGGTAATACGCGACCGTGGCGAAGAGTTTCCCCTTGAGGATCGTGCCCTTGAAACCGGCCTCGGTGATCTTCGAATCCTGCAGCCAGGTGCCGCCGCCGAGATTGAGCCGGTCGATCATGCCGCCCTGGCCGAGCTCGAGATAACGGGACGTCGCGTACGTGACGTACGGGCTGAGCCCGTCGAGCTTGTAGGTCAGGCTGGCGTTGTAGGTGAGGGCGTTGTCCGAGGCGCTCTCGTAGCCGAACGCAGCGTTGAGGTCGGTGCCGTTGGTATGCGCGTTGTAGCGGTCCCAGCGCGCGCTGGCGATGACGCCGAGTCGCTTGGCCAAGGTGGTGTCGACCAGGGCGAAGGCGCCCAGGTCGGAGAACGATCCGATCTGCCGCCAGTTGTAGGGCACGTTGAAGGTCCCGGTGTGGGCGCCCTCGAAGCGGTCGTTGCCGGTCGGCGGGACGGAGATGTCGCGCCGGTCGAGCACCTGGTAGCCGCGGCCGCGCGACTCCCGCTCGTCGCCCGACGAGTAGCGCCACGAGACGCCGAAGACGCCGTCGAGCGTGGTGCCGGCGGACGGTTTCGCGCTGACCGTGGCGGTCGTCTTGTTCTCAAAGGCCATCGCGAGGTAGTCGGCGGTGAATCCATACGTCGAATACTTCGTGTGGTTCATGTAGTCGTAGAACGACTGGTTCTTCAGCGTGAGGTTTTCGCTCACCGTCTTCGTCAGGTCGAAGTAGCCGGTGAGCGAGTCCGTCTGGGAGAAGTCGGCGGTTTCCGCCTGCACCGTGTGATGGCTGAGCTTGACCGTCCGGACCGTCGCGGGATCGAGCGCGAAGGCCGCCTTCTGCTGCGCAGTCAGCGCGTCGTACGGAAACGGGTTGGCGAACGCGAACTGCTCGAGCGCGTAGGCGTTGAGCTCGCTGGGGCTGAGGAAGCCGTTGCCGTTGGTGTCGAGGTTGAGCGCGGGCCGGCCGGCGAGATATTCGCCGTCGGTGTCGATCATGCGCTGCGTGACGCGGTTCCAGCCCAGGCTCTGGTTGAGTTTCGCCCACTGGGCCATGAAGCCGTACTCGAGCAGGACCGAGTCGGAGAGCTGGGTGTCGATCGCGAGCTGCACCAGCGTGCTCTGATTGTAGATGTTGTCGTAGTAGCTGTCGGAGTCCTCGGCCTGGACGAAGACGTAGGCGCCGGACTTCTTGCCGAAGAGCGAGAAGGGCGTGCCGTACTCGACGCTGCCAGTCTTCTTCCCGTAGGTGCCGACGGTGACGCTGGCGACCCCGACGGGCTTTTCGATGAACTTGGCGGTTTTGCTCTTCGCGGTCTTGGGGATGAAGTTGAGCACGCCGCCGACCTTGCCGCCGCCGTAGATCGGCGGGGGCGGGCCCTTCACGATCTCCGTGTAGTCGGTGCTCGCGATCGGGGTGGGGAAGTTGCCGCGGTTCTCGATCCGGCGGAAACCGCGGAAGAAGTTGTCGGCCCGCTCGCCGCGCACGTCGAGCGCGCCGGGGACGCCGAAGTAATTTCCGGTGAAGGAACCGGCCGTCACGGCGACAAAGTCGTTCACCGTGCGGATGCTGAAGAGATCGGTGAGCGAGCTCTCGATGACCGTGATCGAGCGCGGGGTGTCGACCAGCGGACGGGACACGCCGAAAAGGCTGGCGGTCTCGCGGGCCGGCAGCACGTCGTAGAGGTCGTCGGCCTTGGCCGCGGCGACGAAGCGTTCGAGGGTGACGATCTGCTCGGTGGCGGGCCGGGCTTCCGGCGCAGACGCGCCGGGCAACGCGGAAGTGGCAAGCAGGAGGACGGCGGCAGCGAGCGCCGGAGCGCGGCAAACGCGGGAACGATCGGCGGGAGGAGGCGGGACATGCATCGGGAGGAGGAGCTTGGCGGACGGGTGGAGACGGCGCGGTGAAGGCGGGCGCCCTCCCGGTTCAGCAGCGGGTGTGCCAAGGCGTATGCAATATTGTATACAATCACGTATGCGCTTCGCGGTTGCGCGCGCCGGCGGTTGCGCTTTCTGTGCGCCTCCATGGCTCGCAGCGTTCGCAGTTCAGCTCTCCCGCCCGCGCCGGCATCGGTTCCCCGGGCGGCGGGCGCGTCCAGTCAGCTGGCGCCCCAGATCCTGCGCACGCTGCGCGAACGGATCCTGAACTGGTATTACCCTCCCGGCCGGCACCTGGGGGAACAGCTCCTGTGCGAGGAGTTTTCCGCCAGCCGGATCCCGGTGCGCGAGGCGCTGCGGGCGCTGGCGGAGCAGGGGCTCGTCGACCAGGTGCCCAACCAGGGTTGCTACGTGAAGCAGCCGGACGTCGAGGGCATCCATCAACTGTATGACTACCGGCTCGCCCTGGAGCTGTTCGTCATCGAGCGGGTCGCCACGGTGGGATTGCCGGCGGAATTCCTGGCGCGCACGCGCGCCGAGTGGGAGCCGTGGTTGAAGATCCGGGCGGACGCGCCGGTCGACGGTGGCGAACTGGTGCGGGCGGACGAGGCGTTCCACCTCGGTTTCGCGCGGCACCTGGGGAACGCGTACATCGTCGAGGCGCTCGAGGACATCAACGAGCGGCTGCGTTTCGTGCGCCTGGTGGTCATCACGACGCCGCACCGTGTGCACGCCACGGCGGGCGAGCATCTCGCCGTCGTCGACGCGATTGCCCGGAAGAATCCCGAGGCGGCGCGCCGCGCGCTGCGGCTCAACATCAGTGCGGCCCGCAACAAGGTGGAGATCGCCCTGGCCCAGGCGCTGACCAACGCGCACCGGCGGCGGTGATCCGTCCTCGGTTCCCTTTCCCGCGCCTCATGAAACCCTGGCTCATTCTTCTCGTGGCCGCCCTGCTCGAAATCGTCTGGGCGATCGGGCTCAAGTATACGTCCGGTTTCACGCGCCTGTGGCCGAGCGTAGGCACGATCGCGGCGATGGCAGCGAGCATGTACCTGCTGGCGCTCGCCGCGCGGGAGTTGCCGATCGGGAC
>JAEUHA010000320.1 GCA_016793535.1 Opitutaceae bacterium
TCCTGGCGATGTCGATCTTGCCCATCTCCATCATCGCCTCGAACGCACGCTTGGCGACCGGACCACCGGCGGTGAAGGCGTCGGTCAACACGCGCGGCGTGATCTGCCAGGACAGGCCCCAGCGATCCTTGCACCAGCCGCAGGCGCTTTCTTGTCCGCCGTGGCCGACGATCGCGTTCCAGTACCGGTCCGTCTCCTCCTGCGAGTCCGTCGCCACCTGAAACGAAAAGGCCTCGCTCTGCGAGAAAGCCGGTCCGCCGTTGAGACCCAGACAGGGCAGACCGAGGACGGTGAACTCCACAGTCAGGACGTCGCCGGCCTTGCCCGACGGATAGTCGCTGGGGGCATGATGCACTGCCGTCACCTGGCTGTCGGGAAAGGTCGCGGCATAAAAGCGCGCAGCCTCGAGTGCGTCCTTGTCGTACCACAGGCAGATCGTGTTCTTGGGTTTCATCGGTTTCATCGTAGCCGGACTGACCCCGGTGCGAGCGCGTTTGTGCGGGAATTTTTCTGCGGCCGCGGCTCCAGTCGTCGGCGGCGGTCGCGCGGCGGTGCACGGCACCCCGACCGACGATCGTGGCGTCCGCCAACCCCGGGAAATCCCCGATGCTCCATGGCCGCAGTTGCGACTTGCGCTGGCCCTCCTTCGGCTTGTCGTAGCGGGGTGCACGGTGGTGAGCCCCCGCCCCTGCTGCTCCGTCCCCCGCCCCAACCCCGATGAAGGAATCCCTCCGTACCGGCCGAGCCGTCCGCTTCATCCTGATCGCACTCGCGCTGGGATCGTCCGGCTTCGCCGCCGGCAGTGCCAGCCGGCCGAATGTCCTCTTCCTCATGGCGGACGACTACCGTGCCGAGCTCGCGACGTACGGCTCGGCCGCGCTGACGCCGAACCTGACCCGCCTCGCGCGCCGCGCCGTGCAGTTCGACCGGGCGTATTGTCAGCAGGCGGTCTGCAATCCCTCGCGCTCGTCGATGCTGACGGGCCGGCGGCCGGATACGCTGCGCCTGTGGAACAACGGCACGCACTTTCGCGAATTGAACCCGGACGTCACGACGCTGCCGCTGCATTTCAAGCAGCAGGGCTATGTCACGCGCAACGTCGGCAAGATTTTCCACAACTGGCACACGCAGGAGAAAGGCGACGCCCGCTCCTGGAGCGCGCCCGAGTTCCTCCACTATGCCACCCACGGCGAGGACGGCCCGCAGGTGTCCGGCCCCTTGCCCAAGAACCACGCGTCCGGGGGCGGACGCAATTACACGAGCGTGCCCTTGACCGAGTGCCGTGACGTGCCTGACGAGGCGTACTACGACGGCCGCGTCGCCGCCGAGGCCGTGCGGGTGCTCGGCGAAGTGAAGGACCGGCCGTTCTTCCTCGCGGTCGGATTCTGGAAACCGCACGCGCCGTTCAACGCGCCCAAGAAATATTGGGACCTCTACGACCGCGCGAAACTGCCTCCGCTCGACCCGCGCCGGCCGGCCGGGGCGCCGGAGATCGCGTTTCACGACAGCCGCGAGGTCCTGGGCCTGCCGGGTCCGCAGCGCATCACGCCCACCCCGGAACTGATCGCCGAGATGCGGCACGGCTATTACGCGAACATTTCCTACATGGACGCGCAGCTGGGCAAGGTGCTCGATGCGCTCGACCGCAGCGGCGTCGCCGAGCGCACGATCATCGTGTTTGCCGGCGACCACGGTTATCACACCGGTGAACACAGCCTCTGGGGCAAGACCTCGACCTTCGAATACGACGCGCGCGTGCCGCTCCTGCTCGCCGTGCCGGGCAGCGCGCACGCCGGGAAGCGGACGCGGTCCCTCGCGGAGTTGATCGATCTCTTTCCAACGCTCGTCGAGCTGTGCGGATTGCCGCGGCCGGACGGGCTCGACGGCACGAGCCTCGTGCCGGTCCTGCGCAACCCCGCGGCGGCGTTGAAGCCCGCGGCGTTCACCCAGCATCCCCGCCCCGCGTATTTCGACCGCGAACCGGACCGGAGGCCGAAGGCGATGGGCTGCAGCGTGCGCACGGCGCTCGTGCGCTACACGGAGTGGCGGGATTGGACGACGGGTGAAACCCTCGCGCGCGAACTCTACGAGGAGGCGGACCAGCCCGCGGAGACGCGAAACGTCGTCGACGAACCACGGCTCGCCGCCGCGCAGCGCGAGGCGGAGCGCCTGTTGCGGGAGCGTTTTCCGAAGACGACGCACTGAACCGAATCGCCTGGCCAGCCGCGGGCGGCAACGCTCCGTCCCTGCCCCGTCGCTGCCATTCCACCCGTGAGTCGCCTCGTCTTCCTCCTCGTTCTCGGTGTGTCCCTCGCTCCCGGGACACACGGCTACGCGTCCGAGCCGCGCCCCCCGAACATCGTGCTCATCCTCGCCGATGACCTCGGATGGGCGGATCTCGGCTGCTACGGCGCCGATCTCCACGAGACTCCCCGGCTCGACCAACTCGCGCGGGAAGGCCTGCGGTTTACCACCGCGTATGCCATGCCCGTCTGCTCGCCCAGCCGCGCCGCGCTGCTCACGGGCCGGCACGCCGCGCGCCTGCAGATGACGATCTGGTCGGAGGGCTCGCTCAGCGGACCGAAGAACCGCCGGTTGTTGCAGGCTTCGTCCCGTCACGACCTGCCCCACGCCGAGACGACCCTCGCGGAGATCCTGCAACCCGCCGGCTATCTCACCGCGCTCGTGGGCAAGTGGCACCTCGGCGCGGCGTCCCATGCTCCGGAAACGCAGGGCTTCGACATCAACCTCGGCGGCACCCACTGGGGTGCGCCCCAGACTTTCTTCTGGCCCTATCGGGGCTCGACGCATTTCGGCGGCGAGCTGCGCTACGTGCCGCACCTCGAGTTCGGCCGGCCGGGCGAGTATCTCACCGACCGCCTCACGGATGAGGCGCTGCGGGTGATGGATCGCGCGGCGGCCACGCGGCAGCCGTTCTTCCTCTTCCTTTCGCACCACGCCCCGCACACGCCCATCGAAGCCAAGGCGGCCGACATCGAACATTTCACGCGCCGCCTCCGGCCCGGCCTGCAGCATCAAAACCCCGCGTATGCCGCGATGGTCAGGAACCTCGACGAAAACGTGGGGCGCGTGCTCGACCACCTGCGCGACCGGGGCCTCGAGCGCGAGACCATCGTCATCTTCGCCAGCGACAACGGCGGCTTCATCGGCCGGGACCGGAACCGCGGCATTCCCGTCACCAGCAATGCGCCCCTGCGCTCCGGCAAGGGCTCGCTGTACGAAGGCGGGATTCGCATTCCGCTCCTCATCCGCTGGCCCGGTGTGACGCCCGGCGGGGCGGTCTGTCACGCACCGGTGGTGCTCATGGACCTGTTTCGCACCCTGTGCGCCGTCGTGCCGGCGGCGGAGCGGGTGCCCGTCACGGACGGCGTCGACCTCGGCGCATTGCTGCGGAATCCCGCCGCCCCGTTGGAGCGGGACGCGCTGTTTTTTCACTACCCGCACTACTACGAGACCACCACGCCCGTGAGCGCGATTCGCGCGGGCGACTGGAAACTGCTGGAATATCTCGAAGATGGCCGCGTGGAACTGTTTCAGCTCCGCGAAGATCCGGGCGAGACGCGCGATCTCGCGGCGGAGTCACCGGCCAAGGTGACCGAACTGCGGACCCGCCTTGTCGCCTGGCGGCGGGACGTCGGCGCGCAAATGCCGTCGCCGAATCCGAATTTCAAACTCGCCGGCGCGCGTCCCTAGCGTCCGGTTGAACTGGCCGAACGTCGATACGTCAGTCGCAGCGCTCCCGCCCCGCGGGTCCGGCGCTCCGCATTGACCGCGGTCGGTCCGCGCGTTTGCTCGCAGCCATGCTCCCGTGTCGCCCGGTTCGCTGCCTGCTGCTGCTGGGCGTGG
>JAEUHA010000341.1 GCA_016793535.1 Opitutaceae bacterium
CCAGACCGATGCGGCGATCAATCCCGGCAACTCCGGCGGCCCGCTCGTCACGGAAGATGGCCGGGTGATCGGCATCTCCTCGCGCGGCTACATGGGGGCGAACAACCTCGGCTTCGCGATTCCGGCGGCGACGGCGAAGGAAGTCATGGAAAAACTGGTGCGCGACGGCGTTATCGAGCGCAGCTACGTCGGCCTCGTGCCCGGTGCCCTGCAGGATCTCGAGAACTTCTACGCGCTCGAGATCAACACGGGCCTCCTGATCAACAGCGTTGATCCCGGCTCGCCCGCGGCGAAAGCGGGCCTGCGCGCCGGCGACATCGTGCTTTCGATCAACGGCGCCAAGGTCGATGGACGCTTTCCCGAGCAATTGCCGCCGATCCAGAACCAGATCGCGAGCCAGCCCGTGGGCTCCGTGCTGGCCTTCGCGGTGAAGCGAGGCAGTGAAACGCGCAATCTCGCGATCACGACCGAAAAGCTCGAGAGCCGGGTGGGAGAGGAGTGGGCGCTGGAAAAATGGGGCCTCAGCGTGCGGAAAGTATCGCGGGCCTACGCGCGCGAAAACCAGTTCGACGACACCACGGGCGTGGTCGTGATCGGCGTGCAGCCCGGATTTCCGGCCGACGCGGCGGGCATCTCGCGGGGCGATGTGATCACGAAGATCAACCAGCAGGCGATCACGTCGCTGGACGTGATCAAGGCCGCGCACAGCGCCTATGAGGCGAAGCCCGCCCCGACGCTGCTTGAAACCCAGCGCAATCGCCGGGTGTCGCTCTTTCTCCTGAAACCATGACCGCCCTTCCGGCCCTCGCGGCCCGTTTCCGAGTGTCCCATCACTGGCGCCGTCGCGTGGCCGCGGCGTCACTCATGCTCACGGGGGCGCTGTCCGTGCCCGCCGTGCTCGGCGCGGCAGACCTGCCGTCGCTCTGGGCGGAACGGGTGAAGTCGGTCGTCGCGATCGAATATGTGATCGAGACCGAGGTGGCGCGCCAGCCGTCCGCCGCGATGGGGACGGTCATCGACGCGGACGGCACGATCATCCTGCCGGCGGGGGCGATCGATCCGCGGACGCCAACGTGGCAGTTGAAGGACTTCAAGGTCTTCCTGCCCGGCGACGCGACGGGCGTCGCTGGAGAATATCTGGGCCAGGATGCGTTCACCGGTTGGCAGTACCTGCGGGTGGCCGCTGAGGTTCGGACGAAACTCACGCCCGTGACGGCGTTCGCGGCCAAGGGGGAAGGCCGGCGGGTGACACTGGCGGATTTCGTGTGGGGGATCGGACTGCGGCCGAAGGATGAGGATTTCATGCCGTACATTCTGCAAAGCCATCTCGCGCTGATCCAATCGCTGCCGCAGCGCACCGGCATCGCGCAGCAGGAAGTGGCCGCGCCGGGACTGCCGGTCTTTGATCGGGAGGGCTTCTTCGTGGGCCTCGCGGGTCCGTCCGGCGGACAGACCTTCCTGCAGATTGCCCGCAGCGGCCGCCCCGCTCCGATCATGCTGATCAATGTCGAAGAGAGCAGCGCGTTCCTGCTCGCGGAGGAAGTACTGCCCCATTTGGCGCGGCGTCCGAAAAGCGTGACGGGCCGGCCGCTGGCGTGGCTCGGCGCGTACGGCTTGGAGCCGATGGATCGGGAGGTCGCGAAGTTCCTGCAGCTCGCCGCGCAGTCGGGCGCGGTGGTGAGCGAAGTGCTCGAGGGCAGCCCGGCGGAGAAGGCCGGTCTGAAGGCCCGCGACATCGTGCTGGCCCTCGACGGCAAGCCGCTGCC
>JAEUHA010000350.1 GCA_016793535.1 Opitutaceae bacterium
CCTGCCGGTCTGTAGCCGGTAGATCGTTTCGGGGGTTCCTGCGCCCGGTCCGGTCTCTCAACCCTCAACTCTCACCTCTCAACTGCCCGAGCCCGCCTCGGGCTCGGGCTTCGGCTTTCCACCGTGCATGATCGCGTCGAACTCCAGCCCGGTCAGTCGCGTCATGCCGGTCATGAGCCGGTAGAAAACGACGATCGTCACGACCATCGTCGGCAGCACGATGACGGGCCAGCTCAGCATGTGCATCTTGCCGAGTTCGGCATTGAAGGCCTCCGTGCCAGCCGGGCTGCGCAGGAGGTAACGGGCGAGGCCGAAATTGAGCACGGCGCTGAGCAGAAAGGACAGCGCCAGCCCGTAGCTCGCGCGGGCCAGCAACCGGTCGAACTCCGCCCGCTGGCCGCGCTCGGCGAGCGCCGCGTCCACCTTCGCGGTGTCGATGACCTGGTCGTTCCAGAGCATCTCGTGCACGAGCGGCTGCTTCGTCCGCATTGAAATCAGGACCGCGGCGCCGAAGCACAACGGGATCGCGCCCTCCTTCACCGCGAACCAGAAGCCGTCGACCTTGAACTGATTCAGCGTGCCCGTGAGCAGGACGCTGGCGATGCCGACGACCGAGAAGACATTGGTCTTCTTCCGCTTCACGAGGTCGTAGAGCAGGTAGCCGAGGGGAAAGGCGAGGGCGACGATCATGCCCCACTGGGGTCCGAGCCACTTCTCGCTGCTGAACTTCATCAGCACGATGGTCGGAATCGCGATGTTGCAGAGCAGATTGAGCAGCAGGTTCTCGCGCTTCGGCGGGGCTTCGGGCATCCGCCGACACAACGCGGAATCCGCCGGGGCCGGAAGCGGAAAATGTAAGCATCGCGGCGCGCGGTGGGACTTTGGCTCGCGCCAGTCAGGACGCCGGTGGCTTCATCGCCGTGGCGCCCGGGCCGGCGCGGACGAGGACTGCGGCACCGGGCGGGGCGGTCCGGGTGTCCCGTGCCTCCAGCGGGGCCGCTGCGCCGGGCCGGTCCGACAATTCTTTTGCCAACCGGGGGCGTGGCACCCCTAGTTTGGGCCGATCCCCATGATTCTCCTCGGCGTCAACATCGACCACTGCGCGACCCTCCGCCAGGCGCGTTACCGCGACGCAGGCGCGACGACGGGCGGCGCGGTCGAGCCTGATCCGGTGACCTTCGCGCTCCTCGCCGAACGCGCGGGAGCCGATGGGATCACGGTGCACCTGCGCGAGGACCGGCGGCACATCCAGGAGCGGGATGTCTGGCGGCTGCGGGAATGCATCGGCACCCGCCTCAATCTCGAGATGGCCTGCACGCCGGCGATGACCGAGCTGGCGCTGAAGCTGAAACCGGAGTTCGTCTGCCTCGTGCCGGAGAACCGCCAGGAGGTCACGACCGAGGGCGGACTCGACGTGACGGGCAACCGGGAGCGGGTGCGCGCGTGCGTCGACGCCCTGAAGGCGGCGGGCATCCAGGTCAGCCTCTTCATCGATCCGGATGAGCCGCAGATCGAGCTCAGCGCCCGGCTGGGCGCGCCCTATGTCGAACTCCACACGGGCGCCTACGCGCATGCGTTTCACACCGCACGGCGGGCCGCGGAATTGCAGCGGCTGCGGCTCGGCGCCGTGCGGGCGCACGATCTCGGGCTGATCGTGAACGCGGGCCACGGGATCAATTACGTGAACATCGCCGAGGTGCGGACGCTGCCGCACCTGCACGAACTCAACATCGGCCACAGCATCGTGAGCCGCGCCGTCTTTACCGGCGTGGAGGAAGCGGTGCGCGAGATGAAGGCGAGGATCCGGGGATGAGCATTTCCCTCCCGCCCGGCGGCATCCTGATCGGACTCGGCACCGATGTCATCGAGGTGGAGCGGATCCGCGGGGTGCTCGAGCGGCAGGGTGAGCGGTTTCTCCAGCGGGTGTTCACCGACGAGGAGCGGGCGTACTGCTCCGGGATGAAGTATCCCCACAAGCACTACGCGGCCCGCTTCGCCGCCAAGGAGGCGGTCTCGAAGTGCTTCTCGACCGGCATCGGGGCGGAGCTCGGCTGGCGCTCGGTCTCGATCTATCATGGCGAACGCCACCAGCCGCTCGTTCGCCTGGATGCACAGGGCGAGGCGCTGCTGCGGCAGGTGGGTGCGACCCACGTGCACGTCAGCCTGTCCCATACCGACACGGTCGCGATGGCCGTCGCCGCCCTCGTCCGGGCCTGAGCGCCCGCGCCCGCCCCATGGACGACGACGCGCCAGAGCCGGTGAGACAGCGCTCGCCGTCGATCGGACAGCTTTCCAAGACGCCGTCGTGGATCATGCTCGGCTTCGTCCTCGGCGCGGCCTTCGTGGCCGCGCTGCCTCCGCTGCGCCAGCCGCCCCCGGCCCCCGCGGTCGCGCCGGTGGCTCCGCGCCCCGACGCGCCACCGCCGGTGCGCGCGGCGCCCGTCCTGACGACCATCGAGGCGGTGTTCGCCGAATGGGGCCGGCATGCGGTGTGGAGCGACGACGTCACCGAGGTCGCGCTGTGGAACGGCCAGGAGCGGGCGTTCACCGATTTCTACGAGGTGCGGCGCGTCGGTGGCGTACTCTATTTCCGGAGCATTCCGAAGCTCACCCGGCGAATCATCGCCCGCGGCAAGCCGATGCCGGAGGCGCCGTTGCGCTTCACCGAAACGGAGGAGCAGTACCAGGAGTGGCTGCTGCACGGCCGGATCGAGCGACCGGGCGAGGTTGCGCCCGAGTCAGTCCGGCGCCGAGAATGAGCCCATGAAACCGCTGGCCGGCACGGTTCCGATTCTGAGCGTGGAGGCGGCCCGCGCGCTCGAAGAAGCGCGCTTTGGCGGCGACGAGGCGCGGGAGTGGCCCGCGATGGTGCAGGCGGGGCAGGCGATCGCGCGCGAAGTGGAGCGGGATGCCGGGGAGATCGGGGGCCTCCCGGCCGACGCCCGGTTCCTCGTGCTCGCGGGCAAGGGGCACAATGGCGGCGACGCCCTGCTCGCGGCGGCCGGCCTGCTCGCGCGGTGTCCGGGAGCCCGGGCCGACGTCGTGCTGGCGTTCGGCGAGCGGTCGCTGCGTCCGCTCGCCGCGCGGGCCTGGCGCGACCTGGTGCAGGCAGCGGCGGGCCGGGTGCAGGTGACCTCGGAGTTCCGTCCCGCCGGATACGACCTCTGCCTCGACGGCCTGTTCGGTTTTCAGTTTCGGCCGCCGGTGGAGCCACCCATCGCGGACCTGATCGCGCGGGTGAACGCGCTGCCGGTTCGGCTGCGAGCGGCCGTCGACCTGCCGAGCGCCGGCCTTTTCCGGGCGGACTTCACGTACGCGACGGGCAGCGTGAAGGCGCCGGTGGTCGCGGCGCCGGAGGCGGGCCGCGTGCGTTACCTCGACCTCGGATTTTTTCGCGGCGACGAACCGGGCGCGGAGCGCGTGCTGACGCGCGCGGTGCTCGCGCCGCTCGCCGGCCTGCGGCCGGTGCAGTCGGACAAACGCAGTTACGGACACGTGTTCATCGTCGGGGGTTCGCGGTCGTATCCGGGGGCGATCTTGATGTCCGTGCTGGCGGCGCTGCACAGCGGTGCCGGCCTCGTGACGGCGTTCGTGCCCGAGTCGCTCGTGGCGGCATTCGCGGCCCGCGCGCCGGAGGCGATGTGGGTCGGGTGGCCCGAGACGCCGGCAGGCGGGCTGGCGCTCGAGGGCGAACACCTGTTGCGGACGCGGCTCGAACGGGCCAGCGCGCTCGTGCTCGGACCGGGCTTGGGGCGCGAACCGGAAACGCTGGCGCTGGCGCGGAGCGTGGTGGAGGCCGCGACGGTGCCTTTGGTGATCGATGCGGACGCGCTGCAACCGGACATCGTGACCGCGGGAAACGCGGCGCGCATCCTGACTCCGCACGCGGGCGAATTCGCGCGCCTCGCGGGCGGACGCGCCCTGCGGGATTGCGCGGCGGAGGTCCGCGCGACCGTGGTGTTGAAAGGGGCGGTGACGCAGGTCGCGACGCCGGATCGGGTGGTATATCATTCCTTCTTTGGTGGGCCGTTGCTGGCGCGAGGGGGGAGCGGGGACCTGCTGGCGGGGCTCACGGGCGGGCTGCTCGCGCAGACTCCGGGTGATCCCGCGCTGGCGGCGGCGCGTGGGGTGGTGTGGCACGGGCGCGCGGCCGACCTCGCGGCCCGGGTGCGCGGACAGGCCTCTATTCGTGTAACGCAGCTGCTCGACTTCCTTCCCGCTGCCCTGAGAGAGCACTAGGCGTCGCGGCGCTCCGGCGCCCCCGCCCATGTCGCCCTCCCTCCTCACTTCACCGCAGGCGTTTCTCGTCCTCAACGCGCTGCCGCACATCGGGCCGGTCACGCTGAACCGCCTCCTCGGTGAACTGGGGGGCGATCCCCGGGCCGTGCTCGCCGCCGGACGGCGCCGGCTGGAGGCCGTGAAGGGGGTTGGCCCCGTGATCGCGGAGACCGTCGAGCGCTGGCGGGAACACTTCGATCTCGCCCGCGAGGAGGAACGGATGGCGAAGGCCGGCGCGGCCTTCATCACGCCCGGCGATCCCGGGTATCCGCGGCTGCTGAAGGAGATTCACGACCCACCGATCGGCTTGTATCGGAAAGGAAACTACGACTTCGCGGCGCCCTGCGTGGCGATCGTGGGCTCGCGGCGCACCACGCTTTACGGGCAGGCGGTCGCGCAGCGGTTTGGCGCGGAGCTGGGGCGGCTGGGCTACTGCGTGGTCAGCGGGCTGGCGCGCGGCATCGACACCGCGGCGCACGCCGGCGCGCTCGCGGCCGGCGGGCGCACCGCGGCCGTGCTCGGGGCGGGCATCGACATCGTCTATCCGCCGGAGAACCTGGAACTCTACCGCCGGATCGAGGCGGAGGGGGCGGTCCTGTCCGAGTTTCCCTTCGGCCGGCGGGCGGACCGCCAGTCGTTCGCGATGCGCAACCGGATC
>JAEUHA010000371.1 GCA_016793535.1 Opitutaceae bacterium
AGGCTGAGGCGGAGCGTAAGCGGAAAATTCAGCAGGATGAGGACGCACTGGATGCCGCAACGCAAAACTCCCGCGGCATCCAGCATGAGACCGGTCGAGGCGTACCCAAGAACAGCGTGGAAGCCGCACGATGGTACCGCAAAGCGGCCGACAGGGGATTTCCAGCCGCCCAATTCAATCTCGGAAACTTGTACTACCGCGGCGATGGCGTGCCAAAGAACCGGGCCGAGGCGGCGAAATGGTATCGCAAGGCCGCCGAACAGGGCCTCGCAGTGGCGTACCCTCCGCTCGGCAATATCTACTACGCGGGGGATGGCGTGCCGCAGGATCGGACCGAAGCCTTCAAGTGGTTTCGCAAAGCGGCGGAACAGGGTGACGTCCAAGCCCTCTCAAATGTCGGCGCCATGTTCACCTTCGGTGATGGAGTGCCCAAGAACACGACTGAGGGCGTACGCTGGGATCAGCCCGCGGCCGAAAGGGGCAATGTTTATAGCCAGTTCCGGCTCGGAAAGGCGTACGCCAGCGGCGAGGGCGTTCCGAAGAGCCCGGCGGACGCAGTGAAGTGGTACCGCCGCGCCGCGGATCAAGGTCATGCCGAGGCCCAATCCAACCTCGGCGTCATGTACGCCAACGGCGACGCGCTACCACAGGATCGTACCGAGGCCGCGAAATGGCAGCGCAAAGCCGCGGATCAGGGCTTGGGCCGGGCCCAGCGGCTGCTAGGGGAAATGTACGCCAAAGGTGAAGGTGTGCCCAAGGATGCGAACGAAGCGGTGAAGTGGTTTCGAAAATCCGCCGACCAAGGAAACTACCTCGCCCAGACTCAGCTCGGAAACGCCTATCGCGACGGCAATGGTGCGCCGCAGGGCAACGCCGCGGCCGTGCGTTGGTACCGCGAGGCCGCGGATCAAGGTCACGCCGAAGCCCAATATCAACTCGGCCACATGTACCTCAAGGGCCATGGTGTCCCGAGGAACCCGATCGAGGCGCATGCGTGGTGGAGCCTGGCCGCAGCGCAGGGACACGCAGACGCGAAGGCGACGCTATCCAACTCGGAGACCATGCTGAGCCTCGACCAAAAAGCAGAGTCAATGAAGCTGGCCCGCTTGAAGCGGGAGGAGATCAAGGACAAGAAGGCGAAGCCGTGACGATCTGATCCCTCGCTGGTCGACCGACTTCGCCGAACTCGACTATCCGGCGACGGGCAGGTCGCAACTTCGACGACCGCTCTTAAACCGCGACCGGCTCGCCGAACGGCTGAGGTCGGACAAAGAAAATCATCGATTCGCCCGGCGATGCGTTTCAGGCGCTCGTTACCCGTTTGCCCAAGAGTCACTCGCTGCGTGCGGTCCGGCATGACCACATCGGTCGCGCGGACGGCGAGAACGTTATCAAGCAGCCTCAGCAGAACCCCGCCCTGCCGACACTGAACAATTGGCCCGTGAGGACACGGTTGCTGGCAGGTCCGTCTCTGCCGTTCCCGTGCCGTCGGTGTGATCCATGGCGAAAGTCCGAAAATCTCCTTCGTCAATATTTTGACCCGAGGGACCATCACACACCCTGGGTGCAGGACACGGTTCCCTCGCCACGACCAAGGCGAAAGGATGACCAGGATCGACACGAGGACTCTGAATTCTGTCAGGAGATGCGGTGCATCGTTTCGCGTGAGCTACAAAAACGCCCATCCGGTCCATGCTGTCCTCATTCCAACAGGCGCAGCCGGACGGGGCATTGACGAGCAGACAGGGCTGATCGGAGCTCGTTCTCCAGAGTCTGGCCGCTGAATGACACCGCTTACGGCACCACTGGCGTCGCCTGGTACGACACGACCTTCCAGCCCGCCGTGCCGCGGGCGTAGACGGTCGTCGTCGTGAGCACGCGCTTGTTGAGCTGACCGGCCTTGGTCTTGAACTCGATCGTCGCCCGGCCCGTGACGACCGCGGTCTCACGGCCCGCCACCAGCACGCCGGGCGCCGGGTCGTAGCGGATGGAAAGGTAGGTGAGATTGCCTGCGGCGAGCGACGCGAGGTAGGGCTTCTTGGCGTCGATCTTCCCGGCGGAGTGAACGTACACCATGTCCTCGGCGAAGAGCTGCTCGAGCGCCTTCAGGTCGTTCTTCAGCAGCGCCTCGACCCGGCCGGCGTCGAGCTGACGGATTTCGGTTTCGATGGCGCGGGCATCGGCGGCGGAGGCCGAAACGACGCCGAAGGCGGACGTAAACGCGAGGACGAGGGCGAGCCGGAGGGCAGTCTTCATGGGGATGCCGTCACTGTGTCGCAACCCGCCGCGAACCAGTCGAGCGCGAATCGCGGACTGGCTGACGCACGGGCGGTCGCAGCGGCGGCCCTGGATGCAGCAGCCTGGGGACAGGCTGCTGCTCCGGCGGGGCGTCAGAATTCGGTGCTGATGGAGCCGACGAACTGACGCGGCTGCGCGAAGGTGTCGCGATCGGCGCGATAGACGCGATCCGTGACATTGCGCACGACAACACTGAGGGTCGCCGGCCGCTTGAAGAGCCGCGTGCGGTAACTCGCGTTGGCGTCCCAGCGATTCCAGCCCTCCGACCAGCGCAGCGTGTCGCCCTCGCGGCGGGGCGCCATGTAGACGAAGCTCAATCCGCCGGCCAGCCCCTTGAGGCGGCCCTCCTGCAGCTCGTAGCGGGCGTAGCCGTTGCCGGACCACTTCGCCGCGTTGGGCGTGCGCCGGCCGAGCAGCGTGTAGGGCGCGTTGGGGCCGGTGTTGGCGGCGAAGGTCAGGGCGAGCGGCGTGGCGAGGGTCGTCGGATTCACCGCGACGATCTCCGTCTTGTTGTAGAGGCCGCCGCCGCCGATCTGCAGGCCGCGCAGCGGGCGGGCGTAGAAATCGACGTCGACGCCGCGCGCCCGCTCGGCGCCGCTCAGGTCGAGGAAGCCGACGGCGCTGTCCGGGTCGGCCGAGCTCTTGGCGCGCGAGACGTTCTTCTTGTCGATGACGTAGTAAGCCACGTTGAACATGACCCGGTTCTGGAACAGGTCGGTCTTCACGCCGTACTCGAAGCTGCGGCCGAACTCCGGCTCGAGCAGCTGGCCCCACGGCTTCGCATCGAGGTCCGGCGCGGGCAGGCCGTCCTGCTGGTAACGCGTGTTCAGGGTCGTCTCGCGCGCCGCCGTGCGGGCGGGCTGGAACGTGACGCGCGGATTGACCGACTGGCTGTAGAGGGCGTAGACCGTGACCGGCTCCGTCACGCGGAACGAGAGGCCCGCCTGCGGCGTGAGCCGGGTGCGCGCGCCCTCGATCGAGCTCGTGACGGCACCGTCGAAGCCGATCGGATTCGTGCCCGGATTCTTGGTGCTGTTCCGGGCGGAGACGTCGTCGTAGCGGCCGCCGACGGCGAGCCGGCCGCGGTTCTTCAGGAACGTCGCGGACCAGTTGGCGTAAAACGCATTGCTCGTGAACCGCTGGTCGTTGTTGGTGCCGTTGCTCGTGAACGACGAGAGCGGCCCGAGATTGCGCGCGGCGAAGGCGTCGCGCGCCGCGGTCGATTCCGCACTGAAGACGTTGTAGAAATAATCGACGATGTTCGGGACCTGCGTCGTCGTGCCCGGGATGGTGTAAAACGTCGTGCCCGCGACGCCGAGCGCCGGGTTGCGCACGAAGGTGCTGTTGTTTTCCCAGACGCGGTCCTGGTTGTGCTCGAAGCCGGTGAGCAGCGTGTTCTGCAGCGGGCCGGTTTTGAAGCGCGTGACGAGGTCGATCTGGCCGTTGACGCGCCGCTCGCGGCGGTTGTTGCCGATCCAGTTCACGCGGCGCCAGCCGGTGACGCCGGGAACGTACGCGAGCGTGCGCACCGCCGGGTTCGCGACGTACGGCACGCCGTTGAGCAGGCGGGTGTCGGCGAGCGGGTCGCCGACGGCGGGATTCGTGCCGCGGCCGATGAACTCGTAGGTGAAGCGCGCCTCCGGAAACGGGTCGCCGCGGGAGTTGTCGACGTTCCAGCTGTTGAAGCCGCCGAGCTGGGCGACACTCGGATTCGCCTGGGTCCAGGGGTTGATGAGGCCTGTACCACCTTCCCGGATACTGGAGCGGGCGCGGCGGTGGTAGGCGAAGTTCACGCGCAGGTCCATGGCCTGGTTCAGGCGCTGCGTGGCCTCGAGTTCCCAGACGACGGGCTTGTAGTCGCGGTACGAGGACGGGCTGTCCTTGATGAAGTCGGGCCCGACGGCATTCACCCACTGCGGCGTGTCGGCCGCGTCGAGGGTGTTGAACGGGTAGAAGTACGACGGATCGCCGCCGCGGTTGACCGCGCCCGTGGGCTTGAGCGGCAGACCCTCCGCCGGCCGGATGTCATCGTGCGTGTAGCTGTAGCGCACGACGATGCTCGTGTGCTGAAACGGCTTCCACTGCACCATCGGGGCGATTGAGACGCGGTCGAGGCTGCGCTGCCGCTCGCCCTTCTCGACGGTGTAATAGGTGGCGCCGAGGCGGTAGTTGAAGGTCTTCGCGGCGTTCAGCGGGCCGGTGGTGTCGAGCTCGGAGCGGAACAACTGGTCGCTGCCGGCGCTGAGGCGCACCGTCGTCTTCCGCTGGGGCGAGGGATTCTTGGTGATATAGTTGATCACGCCGCCGGGCTGCGTTTGCCCGTACAGCAGCGCGGCCGGACCCTTGAGGGTCTCGACGCGCGCGATCGAGTTCATGTCGGGCGTGGTGAGCCCGCGCACGCCGTTGCGCATGGCGGCGGAACTGTCGAAGCCGCGGATGTTCACCTGCGGGATGAACTCGTTGAACGTGCGCGCCGTGCCGGGCATCACGTCGAGCACCTGCTCGAGGTCGAAGAGCGCGCGGTCGGTCATCAGCTGCTCGGTGACGACGTTCATCTGCATCGGCAGATCGCGGATCGCGACATTGGTGCGCGTGGCGCCGAGCGTGTTGGTCGCCTGATACGACCGGTCGTCCTCGGCGACGACCTGGAAGGGCGAAAGCGTGATCGTGTCCTCAGCCGCGGCCGGAGCAGCGGGGCGGGCAGGCGTGGGCGCCGCCTGGCCGAAGCCGGTGGAGGCGGCGATCACCGCGCACGCGGCTGCGGCCAGGGCGCGCGCACACACAGAGGGTTTGGGGAGTGTAGTCATGGTTTTTGGGCAGGGAACCGGCCGGTCAGCCGGGATGCCTTCGGGAACCGAAGGCGGGTGGAAAAATCGTGGAGCCTGGCCGGCAGCGGTCAAAGGAACTAAGCTTCTACCTGTAGAAACGAAGGTTGACCGTCCCGCAGCCGGACGCAGCGTCGGGCCCGCTGCCATGCGCGCGCGCGTCACCCTGCGGGATCTGGCCCGGGCCACCGGGCTTCATTTCACGACGATCGGCCTCGCCCTGCGGGGCGATCCGCGGGTGAACGCAGGCACGGTTGCCCGGGTCAAGGCCGCGGCGGCGGCGCTCGGATACCAGCCCGATGCGATGCTCTCGGCGCTCTCGACCTACCGGCATCGCCACCGCGCGTTCCAGGGTACGATCGGTTACCTGCTGCCCGCGCCACTGGCACAGATCCTGGCCCGGAACGACGGGTATAAGATCGCCCTCGCGGCGGCGCAGCACGCGGCGGTGGCCCTCGGACAGAAGGTCGAGCCGATCGACGCATTCGCGCCCGGCATGAGTCCCGGGCGACTGACCCAGCTCCTCGAGGCCCGCGGCATCCGGGCGCTGGTGCTGGCTCCCCTCTTCGAACCGGGGGAGTATCCGGCGCTGCCGTGGGAGAAATTCTGCGTGGTGACGATCGGGTACTCCGTGCTGCGGCCCGCGGTCCACCGCGTGAGTCCGCATCAGGCGCGCTCGACGCGGGAATTGGTGGAGATCCTGCGCGCCCGCGGCTACCGGCGACTCGGATTCATCATCGACCAAAACGCCAACGTCCGGTCCGGCTACAACTTCCTCGGCGCCTATCTCGCCGAGCAGGAAACCCAGCCGGCGGAAAACCGGCTGCGGCCGCTCGTGACGTCGGCGTGCCCGATTGGCGACGCGACGTTGCGGCGCTGGCTGCGGGAACAGAAACCCGACTGCGTCATCGGCACCGGACCTGAAATCCTGCGGCAGCTCGAGGCGCTCGGCGTCGAGGTGCCGGGCCGGCTCGGCTTCGCCCTCACCGGCATTCGCCCGCGGGTGCCGCACATCGCCGGGATGGATGAGCGCTGGGACGGCATCGGCCAGGCCGCGATCGACCTCGTCGTGTCGCTGCTGAAAAACAACGACGCCGGCGTGCCGCGTTTTCCGCGCTTCGTGCTGGTGGAAGGGCGCTGGACCGAGGGCGAGACGGTCCGCGCGGCCGGGTTTCGCTGACGCGGCGGGGTGTTTCGCGATTTGACCCCCGGGCCGGCACGGCAAACCCTCGTCCCCTTTGCAACGGCTGCGGCACCACGGCATGGCACTCAAAACGGTCCTCAAATCGCCCTCCGTCCTCGGGATCTTCCTGGGGCTGGCCGCCTTTGTCCTGCTGGCAGTCCGGTTCTCGCCCAACTGGGTGGCGTTCGCCCAAACCGCCCGCGAAGCGTACGCGGAAGCCGGCAGCCAGGCTGATCACGCCGCGATCGAGAAAGTCGTGTTGAGCGGATTTTCCGAGCGCGGCCTGCACGTCGTCCGGCAGGCACGCTACCTGGAAACCACGATTGACGATCCGAAGCACAAGATCGTCCGCTGGCGATTGCTCTTCCCGGCGCTGGGCTACTTCCTGCATCTGCCCGGCTGGATGACGCTGGGGCTGGCCCACGTCGGCTGCGCGGTGTGGTTGCTCGCGCTGGTCCTGGTCGCCCGGTCGCACGCCCAGGCTCCACCCCGGCCCCCCTACGAAGCGGCCTGCCTCGCGCTCGTCGCCGGAGCGAGCGCGCCGTTTTTCACCTCGATGGGCTGGCTGGGTTACTACGACTCGTGGCTGGTGCTCGCGCTGCTGGCGGTGGGCTTCGCCCCGGCCAGGTGGATCGTGGTCGTCGCCTGCGTGGCCGGGCCGTGGATCGACGAACGCTTCGTGATCGGGCTGCCGCTGGCTCTGCTCGTGCGCTGGACCCTGGACGAAAAACGCAACCTGTCCCTTTGGGCGTGGGTGAAGGCGGAGGCGGCGCTGCCCTGCATCGTGGTCGCCTGCTATGCGCTCGTCCGGCTGCAACTCGGCGGCTCGGGGAGTTCCCAGACCGTGCGGGAGTATTTCCACCAGTTCGTGATTGCGCCGCGGATTTCGGCTTCCGACCGGCTGCTCGGCGCCTGGGCGGGCCTGCGTTTCGGCTGGGTTCTCATCGGTGCCGCCGTCGTCCTGACCGCCCTGGCCGCCACGCGGCTGTCGCGGCTCCGGGCGGCGCTCCTGGCTTTCGCGATCGTGGTCACCGGCCTGGCCGGGCTCTACACCGCGCTCGATCTCAGCCGGTCGATGGCCCTGCTGACGCCCGTCATTCCGCTCGGCTGGATCCTGGCCGCCCGGACCGCGGCCTGGCATCGCTTCCACCTTGCGCCGCTGCTCGCCGTATCCGCCTTGCTGTTACCCGGCCAGCACGTGGTCGGGGTGGTGGCCATGGAAGTCGACAACGCCTGGACGCCGTCGCGGCCGCTCCTGACCGCGCAGAACAACCTGGGCATGATGTACTCGACCGGCAATGGGGTGCCCAAGGACGTCGCGAAGGAGGTGCGCTGGTTCCAGCGCGCGGCCGAGTCCGGGAACCCGGAGGCGCAGAACAACCTCGCCACGAAGTATGCGCTCGGCGACGGCGTTCGCCAGGACAGCACCGAGGCCCTGCGGTTGTACCGGCTCGCGGCGGCGAAAGGGGACATCAGCGCGCAGTACAACCTCGGCGTCATTTATACGGAGGGCAAAGTCGTGCCCAAGGACGGAGCCGAAGCCGCGCGCTGGTATCGCAAGGCCGCCGACCGGGGTTCAGCGCAGGCGCAGAACAACCTCGCGGCCCTGCACGTCGAGGGTCTCGGCGTGCCCAAGGACGACGCCGAGGCCGCGAAGTGGTACCGGAGGGCGGCGGAGCAGGGATTCGCCACGGCCCAGGTGAACCTCGGCGCCCTCTACGCCCGCGGCGGCGGCGTGCCCAAGGACCTGGTGGAAGCCTTCGCGTGGTGCCTCATCGGGCAGGCCAAGGGAGAGAAGAAGGCGGCGAATCTCCTGGCCGCGCTGGAGCAGCGCATGACTCCGCAGGAGATTGCCGCCGGGCGAAAGCGCGCGCAGGCCATCATCGACGAACGAAAAAGGCCGCGCTAGCGCCGCGGCCCGGGGCGTCACACCTTTTCCGGCACCACGTACGGCTGACGGTAGATCCGGGTGAGATGGGCGTTGGCCTCGGCATCGTTGGCGAAGCGCTCGTGTTCGCTGAGGAACTTCAGCGAGCGACCGACCCGGTAGGAAATGTTCGCCAGGTGGCAGAGGCTCGTCGAGAGATGCCCCTCGTGGATGTCACAGTGGAGCGCCGCGGGCTTCCCGGCCCGCAGCGCCTCGAGGAAGTTGGCCCAGTGGCTGCCCGCGCGCTCGCCGTCCTTTGAGCCCGCGACCGGCTCCTTGCCGCGCTTCCGGAACGCCTTCCAGGTGCTGCCCCCGATCTCGAGCCAGCCGTCGGAACCGAAGAACAGGTTCCCGACCTCCTGGCCCTTGCTGCCCTCGTGGTTGGTGTAGCGCCCGCGCGTGCCCAGCTCGAGCAGGGTGCCGTCGGCATAGGTGTACAGGGCGGTCTGCGTGTTCGGCGTCTCCTGCGAAGTCTGGTCGTGACCATAGGTCTCGACCCCGCCGTACACCCGCGTGCCCTTGGTCCGAGTCTCAGGCGCGCCCGCTTCCCGGCGAAAACCAAAGAGGCCGCCGGCCGAATACACCGACACGGGATGCTCGTTCTTGGCGAGGCCCCAGCGCGCGATGTCGAGCTGGTGCGGACCCGTGTTGCCGGTGTCGCCATTGCCGGTGTCCCAGTACCAGTGCCAGTTGTAATGACTGCGCTTTTCGTTGTACGGCCGGTCCGGGGCCGGGCCGAGCCAGCGGTCATAATGGAACTGAGCCGGCGGCGCGCCGTTCTTCGCCTGGCCATAGGAGTCGCGGGCCTTGAAGACCAGCGCGCGGGCCATGTAGATCTCGCCGATGCCGCCGCCGTGGAGAAATTCGATCGCGTCCCGGACGTTGCGCGAGGAACGGTTGTTGAGCCCGACCTGCATGAACACGCCGTACTTGCGCGCGGCCTCGATCATCTTGCGGCCCTCCCAGATGTTGTGGGACGCGGGCTTTTCCACGTAGACATGCTTGCCCGCCTGGCAGGCCCAGACCGCCGCCAGTGCGTGCCAGTGGTTGGGCGTGACGATCGAGACGACGTCGATCGCCTTGTCGTCGAAGACGGCGCGCATGTCCCACGTCGTGGCCGGCTTCGTGCCGCCCTTTTGCTCCACCAGCTTCACGCCCGCGTCGAACAGCGCCTCGTCGGTGTCGCACAGCGTGCGCACCTGCACGTTGTGGCTGTCCTTCAGCGCGCACCAGCTGTTGAGATGCACCGTACCCTGATTCCGGATACCAATCACCGCGACGTTGATGCGCTCGTTGGCGCCCTTGATCGCGGCGTAGGATTTCGCACTGAAGCCCATCGCGCCGATGGAAACCCCGGCCGTGCCGATCATGCCCTGTTTGAGGAAGTCCCTGCGGTTGGTCGTGCTCATGAGAAAAAGGGGGTTGCCAGGCGGAAGCAAAACGGCCGGCGCCGCTGCCTGCCCGGGAGCCAACGCCGCTGGCTCCGCGCCGTCAATCGTGCGGCGGGCCAGGA
>JAEUHA010000377.1 GCA_016793535.1 Opitutaceae bacterium
ATCCGGAAAATTCGACCGGGAGAATTCATGCGCTCAACGTGATCCCGTATATGCCGGCGGGCCGAATTCGCAACTGAAGACATGTAACGTCGCCGTTACCGAAAGGGCGTCCGGCCTAGTCGATCCGCATCCGGGCGCGGTAGAACGCGTCGCAGCGGGCGTAGATTTCCCGCGGCGAACTCAGCCGCAACGCCTCCGCCGCGAGGGCGCGCGCATCGGCCATCTTCATCGCGCGCACGAGGTACTTCACCTGCGGCACCCAGCCGGGCGACATGCTGAGGATGTCGACCCCCAGGCCCAGCAGCAGCGGGGCAAACACCGGGTCGCCGGCCATCTCGCCACAGACACTCACGGGCAGGCCGCGGCGGTGCGCCTCGTCGACGACACTCCGCAGCGTGCGGATGATGGCCGGGTGCGTGGGCTCGTAGAGATGCGCGATCCGGTCGTTCACGCGGTCGATCGCCAGCAGGTACTGGATCAGGTCGTTGGTCCCGATGCTGAAGAACGCGCACTGCTCGGCGAGCAGGTCGGCGGTCGCCGCCGCGCTGGGAATCTCGATCATCGTGCCGACCTCCATGGCGGGATCGAACGCCACGCCGCGCGCCTTCAATTCCTCGCGGCACTCGGCCAGCACCGCGTTGGCCCGCGCCAGCTCCTCCACCCCGCTGATCATCGGGTACATGATCTTCACCTTGCCGAACGCGCTCGCCCGCAGGATCGCCCGCAGCTGTTCCTTGAAGATGTCCTGGTGCTCGAGACAGAAGCGGATCGCCCGAAAACCCATGAACGGGTTGTTCTCCTTCGGGAAAAGGTCCGTCTTCCCCGTCATCGGCTTGTCGCCCCCGAGGTCGAGCGTCCGGATCACGACCGGCAGCGGCGCCATCGCCTCGGCGACCGACTTGTAGTCGAGGAACTGCTCCTGCTCGGTGGGCATGCGCGCCGAGTTCAGAAAGAGAAACTCCGTCCGGTACAGCCCGATGCCCTGGGCGAAATACGTCCGGACATTCGCGACCTCCTCGGCGCGTTCGATGTTCGCCATCAGCGTCACCTCGACGCCGTCCTGCGTGATCGCCGGCTGGCGGTTGGCCTCGAGCAGCCGGGCTTCGAAGGATTTTTTCTGCTCCTGGATCTTGCCGTAGCGGAACAGCGTGCTTTCCGACGGATTGACGATCACCACGCCGTCGTAGCCGTCGACGATCGCCCAGTCGCCGTTGGCCACGCGCGACGTTAGGTTGCGCACGCCGACGACGCATGGGATCTTCATCGACCGCGCGACGATCACCGCGTGACTCGTCTTGCTGCCGGAATCGAGCACGAGGCCGAGCGCGGCGGAACGGTCGAGCGACGCGGACGCCGAGGGGGAAATGTCGGTCGCCACCACGACGCGCTGATCCGCGAGCCGGTTGAGCGCGGTCTCCACCTGGCCCAGGAGGTTGTTCAACACCCGCTGCGCCACGTCGCGCAGGTCGCCGGCCCGCTCGCGCAGGTAGGCGTCGTCGATTTCGGAAAACGCCTGCACGTAGCGCGACGACACCCGCTGAAAGCACGTCTCGATATTGCGCCCGGTGGCCTCAAACTCGCGGATCGTCTCGCCGATCAGCGCCTCGTCCTCGAGCACCATCAGGTGCGCATCGAAGATCGCGGCCTCCTCCGGGCCGATGTTCTTTTCCACCTCGTGCTTGATCTTCGAAATCTGCTGCCGCGTCGCGATCAGCGCGCGGTCGAAGCGCGCCACTTCGTCGATGCGTTTCTCCTGCGCCACCTCGTACGAGGGCACCTCGACGTCGCTCTGCACGTAAACGAAGATCTGGCCATACGCGATTCCCTGCGAGGCGGCGATGCCAGGCACGGTGATTTCGATCTTCGCGCGAGAGTCCATCAAGTGTGTTTCGAAGGCCGGCCGCAATGAGGGGACCGGCCCGCGCCCGACGATAACGAGGCCTGCCCGAAACGGGTCAATGCGGATTTACGCCAGTCGCGATTCCTGGACAAAAGCCGACTCCCCCCAGGCATCCCGGATGAGTGCACGCAACGGAGCCGGGTCCGTTCCGTCGCCGAGCAGCACAAAGCAGGCGCTGCCGCTGCCGCTCATCCGCGGCTCGACCCCACCGCGCTCCCGGAGCCGGTCGAGCAGGGTCGGCAGCGCGACGAACTTGGCGAACGCCGGCGGCTCCATGTTGTTGAACAAAAGCGCCTCGGCCGGAGCCGTCGGGTCGTCGCACCACGCCGCCAGCCGCGCCTCGGCCTCGGCCGCGGGCAGGTACGAGCCCGGCGCCCGCGCCGCGAGCCGGCCGTACGCCCACGGGGTCGGAATGCCGAAGCCGGGCTTGAACACGAGCACCCGACGTCCCCGCAGCCGCCGCGCTGCGTCCGCCGGCAACGGCGCGAGTCGCTCGCCCCGGCCGCGCATCACGACCGGTTCCCCGCGGAGAAAGAGCGGGCAGTCCGAGCCCAGCTGCGCCGCCAGTTCCGCCAGCGGCTCCGGCGCCAGCGCGTGGGCCGGCCCGGCCAGCGTTTGCAGGGCGCGCAACGCGGCCACTGCATCACTGCTCCCGCCGCCCAGCCCGGCGCCGGCCGGGACGCGTTTCTCCAGCCGGAATGCCGCGCCGCCCGGCCAGCGCGTCGCCGCGGCAAACGCCCGCGCGGCCCGCAGCACGAGATTCGATTCGTCAGCCGGCACCTCGGGATCGGTGCACGTCAGCGAAAACCCCTCGGCCGGCGTGACGGTCAGCGTGTCGCCGAACGTCAGCGACGCGACGACCGACACGAGCTCGTGAAACCCGTCCGGCCGCCGCCCGGTGACGGCCAGGAACAGGTTCAACTTGGCGGGGGCAAAGACGGTGAGCGGATCCACGGCGAAGGCGTCATGCATGCACAGTCGCGCGCCCGACGCCAGAACGGCGAAGGCAGGTCGAAAGGCATATGGGTGCATCCCTGTCGAGGGTACATCCCTGTAGGCGGAGTGCATCCCTGTAGCCGGGGTGCATGCCTGTAGCCGGGGTGCATGCCTGTAGGCGGGGTGCCCCCACCCCGCGGAAACGGGATTTCGAAACGGCTCGACGCGGGGTGAGGGCACCTTGCCCGAACGATGACCGACACGATGAATCTGCCCGCCGCCCACGCAAAGCGGCGCCCCCGCTGGAGTTTTGTCTTCAGTCGCGTCTATTCCTGGCCCTTACTGCTTTCCCTCCGATGGCCTGTGACCTGATTCTCGTCCTCGATGCCCAGTCACCGCGCGATGTCGCACCCGTGCTCCGCCAGCTCCAAGGCACGGTCCGATGGGTCAAGGTCGGGCTGGAAATGTTCACCGCCTGCGGCCCGGATTGCGTGCGCGAAATCGCTGGCCTGGGGTTCAAGGTCTTTCTCGATCTCAAGCTGCACGACATCCCGAACACGGTCGCCAAGGCGGTCGAGTCCTGCGCACGGTTGCCCATCGGCATGCTCACGCTCCACACCTGCGGCGGCCGCGAAATGATGCAGTGGGCGGTGAAGGCCCAGCAGCAGCACGCCCCCGACCTCCTGCTGCTCGGCGTCACTGTGCTCACGTCCATGAGCGCCGCCGGCCTCAACGAAACCGGCGTTGCGGGTTCGCCCGAGGCCCAGGTCGTCCGGCTCGGCCGGCTCGCCGCCGACTCCGGACTGCGCGGACTGGTTTGTTCGCCGCTCGAGATTTCCCCGCTGCGGGCGGTGCTGCCGCCGTCGGTGGCGCTGATCACGCCCGGGATCCGTCCGCGCGATGCCAAGGCCGACGACCAGACGCGGATCATGACGCCGGCCGAGGCCGCCGCCGCCGGCGCCACGTACCTCGTCGTCGGCCGCCCGATCTTCAAGGCCCCCGACCCCGCCGCCGCCGCCCGCGCCATCCTCGCCGAGCTCACCTAGCGCCATCGGTCCTCACCTCCCGCCCCAGGCCTCCCGCTTCTCGCCTCCCCGCCATGTCTCGCACCGCCGCCATCCTCCTCGCCGCCGGCAGCGGCTCACGCATGCAGGGCACCGTCACGGACAAGGTGCTGGCGCCGCTCGCCGGCCGCCCGGTGTTTGCCCACTCCGCGGCAGCCTTCATGCAAAGCGCGGTCGCCGATCTCTACGTCGTCGTCTACCGCGACCAGCGGCAGATGATGGAACTCTCCGCGTATACCCCGACGCCCTCGGTGCTCGTGCATGGCGGACGCGAACGGCAGGACTCGGTGATGAATGCGTTGATGGCGCTGCCCGCCGACATCGAGCACGTCTTCATCCACGACTGCGCCCGGCCGCTCATCCGGGCCGAGCAACTCGTCGCCCTGCACAAGATCGTCCGCCGCGAACACGCGGTCGTGCTCGCCCACCGCGTGACCGATACGATCAAGGAACACACCGTGCTGGGCGGGACGAAGGGCAGCGACGCGCGGCTGCGCACCCTCGACCGCGCCCGCCTCTGGGCGATGGAGACACCGCAGGTCTTTTCCCGCGAACTCATCGTCCGCGCCTACGCCCGGGTCGCGGACCGCGGCCGGCACATCACCGACGATGCCCAGGCCGTCGAGCAACTCGGCCACCCGATCGCCCTGCTCGAAAACGCGTATCCCAACCCGAAGCTGACGACGCCGGCGGACCTCGCCTACCTCGAGTTCCTCCTGGCGCGCCCGCCGACCCCATGAACTTTCGCATCGGCCACGGCTACGACATCCACCGGATCGTTCCCGGCCGGCCGCTGGTGCTGGGCGGGGTGAAGTTCGACACGGATTTCGGCTTGGACGGACACAGTGACGCCGACTGCGTGACCCACGCGATCTGCGACGCCCTGCTGGGCGCGGCGGGCCTGCCCGACATCGGACACTTTTTTCCGAACACCGATCCGGTCTACAAGAACATCGACTCGCAGGTCCTGCTTGCCCGCGTCTGCGGCGAACTTTCCCGGCGCAGCTTCGCGATCGGCAACATCGACGCCACCGTCATTGCCGAGAAGCCGAAGATCTTTCCGCACCTCGCGGCGATGAAGGCCGCGCTCGCCAAGTCGACCCACCTGCCGGTGTCCAACATCGGCTTGAAGGCGACCACCAACGAAGGCGTCGGCGACCTCGGCCGCGGCCTCGCGATCGCCGCGCACGCGGTGGCGTTGATCGCCAAGGTGTGATGCAGTCGCGACGCGGCCGAAGTTGAGAGTTCCGAGTTGAGAGTTGAGAGATCGATCAGCCATGCGAAGGTGATGGGCTACTCTCTCAACTCTCAGCTCTCATCTCTCAACTGACCTGCTCCAGCGCCCGCGATGCGTCTCTTCCGTCCAAACTCCCGCCTGTCTCTCGTCCTCCGCCTCGGCGCAGGCCTCATGCTCGGCGCGGGCCTGGCCGGCTGCCTGAAACGCGAGACCAACGTCCAACGCGGCGACCGCGAGCAGGTGCTGCACCGCGGCATGGGCGCCGATCCGAATGACCTCGATCCGCACCTCGCCACGAACATCGCGGAGGTCGACCTCGCCTCCGCGCTGTTTGAGGGACTCGTGACCGAGGACCCCAAGGATCTGCACCCGATCCCCGGCGTCGCCGCCCGCTGGGACGTCGCGCCCGACCAGCTCACCTATACGTTTCACCTCCGGCCGGAGGCCAAGTGGTCCGACGGACGGGCCGTCACCGCGCAGGACTTCGTCGACTCCTGGCGTCGCGTCCTCACGCCCACCCTGGCCGCCGAAAACGCCGGGCTGCTCTACGTGCTCCAGGGCGCGGAAGCCTTCCACAAGGGGGTGACCAAGGACTTCGCCACCGTCGGCGTCAGCGCGGTCGACGCCGCCACGCTGCGGGTGCGACTCGAGCACCCCACCCCGTATTTCCTCTCGCTGCTCACCCATCCGGCCTGGCTGCCCGTGCCGCTCGCGGCCATCACGCCGCACGGCGACGCCTTCACGCGCGGCGTGGCCTGGACCCGGCCCGGCCGGCTGGTCGGCAACGGCGCGTTCCGGCTCACCGAATGGACGCCCAACCGGAAGATCGTGGTCGAGAAGTCTCCGACCTATTGGGACGCCGCGCGCGTGCGGTTGCAGGGGATTCATTTTTATCCGATCGAGAACCCCGACGCCGAGGAGCGCGCGTTCCGCTCCGGCCAGCTGCACCTCACGTACGTGATGCCCTATGGCAAGGTCGATTCCTACCGGCAGAACTCCCCGCAGCTCCTCCGCACCGATCCCTACCTCAACACCTACTTCTTCCGGCTCAATGTCCGGCAGGCGCCGCTCAACAACGAGCGCGTCCGTCGCGCCCTCGCCCTCGCCATCGACCGGAAGGCCATCGTGGAAAAAATCCTCCGCGGTGGCCAGTTGCCCGCGACCTCCCTCACCCCGCCCGGCCTGCCCGGCTACACGCCGCCCGCCGGCGTGCCCACGAATCCGGAAGCCGCGCGCGCCTTGCTGGTGGAGGCTGGGTTTCCCGGCGGACGGGGCCTGCCGCCGCTGGAGATGATGTTCAACACCTCCGGCAATCACCGCCTGATCGCGGAAGCGGTGCAGGAAATGTGGCGCCGCGAACTCGGGGTCGAGGTCCGGCTCATCAACCAGGAGTTCAAGGTCGTGCTGAGCGAGCGCCGCGCCGGCCGCTACCAGATCCTGCTGTCCGATTGGGTCGGCGACTACCTCGACGCCACGACCTTCCTCGACCTCTGGCGCAGCGACAGCGGCAACAACCACACCGGTTGGGCGAACCCCGATTACGACGCGCTGCTCTTCACCGCCGCGCGTACCGCCGACCCCGTCGCGCGCGCCGCCCAGCTCCAGAAGGCCGAGGCGCTCATGCTCGCCGCGGCACCGATCATTCCGGTCTACTACAATACGCACGTCTTCCTGGTCCAGCCGTCGGTCAAAGGCTGGAACTCCACGCTGCTCGACCATCACCCGTACAAGCATGTGTGGCTCGAGCCGTAGCCGCGGGTGCGCTGGGCCCGCGCGTCGTGTTGAATGTAGGCGGGGTGCCCCCACCCCGCATGAGTTCGCCTTCCCACCTGCGTCGACGCGGGGTGAGGGCACCCTGCCCACAGGGGAACGTTGGCCGGAAGCGCGCCGCGATGGCGTCGGTACCGCGCGATCGCGCGGCGTTCGCCGCCTCATGCTTGCGGTCCTCGGTTTGAGCCTGGGCCTGGCGGGTTGCGGCCGCAAGGAGCCGGCGGCGTCCACCACCGCTCCGCAAGTCCTCCGCGTGAGCCAGCGGAACGAGCCGGGCGACCTCGATCCCGCGCGCGTCACGCTGCCGGACGAATTCGGCATCCTGCGCGCGCTGCTCGAGGGCCTGCTGCTGCCGGGCGAGAACGGCGGCGACCCGCGGCCCGGCGCGGCGAGTCGGTATGAGGTGTCGGCCGACGGCCTGACGTATACGTTCCACCTCCGACCGGGCGCGCAGTGGTCGGACGGCGTGGCCGTGACCGCGACGCACTTCGTCGACGCGTATCGCCGGCTGCTCACGCCCGCCACCGCGGCACCGAAGGCCGCCGTGTTTTATCCGGTCCGGAACGCCCGGGCCTTCGTCAGTGGGGCGGTGACGGATTTTGGCACGGTCGGCTTCCAGGCGCCCGACCCACGCACGCTGGTCGTGACGCTCGAACAACCGACGCCGCGCTTTCCGCACACGGTGGCCAGCGGGCCCTGGCTGCCCGTGCGCACGGACGTGGTGGAGAAACACGGCCGCACGTGGACCCGCCCCGAGCACTTTGTGGGCAACGGTCCGTTCACGCTCGCCGAGTGGCGTCCGGACCAGCGCATTGTCGCGCGGCGAAACCCGCGCTGGCACGGCGCGGCGGGCGTGAAGCTCGCGGAGCTGCACTTTGTCCGCCTCGACAGCGGCGACAGCGAGGACCGCGCCTACCGCGCCGGGCAGATCGAGGTGACGATGGCGGTGCCCGCCAGCAAAGTGGAAGTCTACGCCCGGGAGCGGCCCGCCGAACTGCACCGGCAGCCGATGCTCGAGACGCGTTACCTGGCCTTCAACTGCACCCGCCCCGCCCTGCGCGATGAACGCGTCCGGCGCGCCCTCGCGCTCGCGATCGACCGCGCCGCGATCGTGGCGCGCGTGCTCCGTGGCGGCCAGCCGGTGGCGGAGACATTCGTGCCGCCCGCGCTGGCCGGGGGCGCGGGGATCGCGTCGGCGGCGTTGCGCTTTGCTCCGGACGAGGCGCGGCGGCTGCTCGCCGCGGCGGGGTTTCCCGGCGGACGCGATTTCCCGCGCCTCGAGGTCACCGCGTGGTCGACGTCGCAGATTCCGGTCCTCGAGGCGATCCAGGCGGGCTGGAAGACGGAACTGGGCATCGACGTCGCGCTCGCCACGCGCGAGGCCCGGGTGCACCTCAGCGCGCTCGCGACGGGCGACTACGACGTGGGGTTCGTGACCGCGATTCCCGATGTCGCGGACGCCGCGCACGTGCTCGGCGACTTCGTCAGCGGGGCGCCCGAAAACTACCCGCAATGGCGCGATCCCGAGTTCGACGCCGCCTTCGCCCGGGCCACCACGCTGGCCGATCCGACCGCCCGCGCCGCCGCGCTGCGCGACGTGGAGGCGCTGCTGCTCCGGCGCACCCCGCTCGCGCCAGTTTATTTCAACGCCAAGATCTGGCTCATGTCGCCCCGCGTGCGCGGCTGGCAGGAAGACGGCCTCTGGGGCCGGTGCTACGATGGCATTCACCTCGTGCCGTGACCGGAGCGGCCGGCGGAAATACCGCTCATCCTGTCCATCCTGTCATCCTGTCAAAACGACGAGACCGGATGACAGGATCAACAGGATGGACTGAAGTTCGACGATCCCGTCGCGGACGGGCGTCCCGGAGCCGTGCGTCCAGTCCCGTCCGCTCATGCTTGCAGACGGCTTCCATCCGCATTTCCTTCGCCCGATGTTGCGACGCCTTACCTCCCTGATCGCCCTCGCAGCCGCCGTCCTATGTGCGGCCGCGTGCGGCAAGAAAGAAGCTCCGCCGTCCACCGCGACCAAAGGCGGTTCGGCCGCGGCGGGCGGCATGGCGCCGCAGCAGATCTGGAAAGTCAGCAACGGCACCGAGCCGCAGGATCTCGATCCGCAGAACATCACCGGCGTGCCGGAGCACAAGCTGATGATGGCGTTCTTCGAGGGCCTCGCCGCCGAGGATCCCAAGGATCTCAATCCGGTGCCCGGCCTGGCGGAGCGGTGGGAGATTTCCGACGACGGCAAGGTTTACACCTTTTATCTCCGGGAAAACGCGAAGTGGTCGAACGGCGAACCGATCACGGTCCCGCAGATCATCGAATCGTATCAGCGCATGCTCTCCCCCAAGATGGCGGCCGAGTACGCGTACCTGATCTACAATTTTGTCGCCGGCGCGAAGGACTACTACGAGGGCAAGATCACGGACTTTTCCCAGGTCGGCTTCAAGCAGACCGGCGAACGCACCCTGCAGGTCACGTTGCGCAACCCGACGCCGTACCTGATCAAGATCATCGCGAGTCACTACGCCTGGACGCCGGTGCCCGTGAACGTGATCAAGAAATTCGGCGCCCTCGACCAGAAGCGCACCGCGTGGACCCGCCAGGGCAACTTCGTCGGGAGCGGACCGTTTCTGCTGAAGGAGTGGCTACCGAACCGGCGCATCGTGGCGGCACGGAACCCGCACTACTGGGACGCCAAGACCGTGAAGCTCGACGAGATTCACTTCCTGCCCACGGAGGATGTCGCCACCGACGAACGCAATTTCCGCACCGGTCAGGTGCACATGACGAACACCCTGCCCGTGGCGAAGATCGATGTCTATCGGCGGGAGAACCCGGAGTCGCTGCGCATCGATCCCTATCTCGGCATCTACTTTTTCCGCTGCAACGTCGCCCGGCCGCCGCTCAACGACAAGCGGGTCCGCCGCGCCCTCGCGCTCGCGATCGACCGCGAGAGCCTCGTGAAGAACGTCACCCGCGGCGACCAGATCCCCGCGTACGCCGTGTGTTATCCGGGCACCGCGGGCTACGTGCCGCGCGCCCGGCTCCAGGGAACACTCGAGGAGGCGAAGCGGCTGCTGGCCGAGGCCGGCTTCCCCGAGGGCAAGGGGATGCCGACGATCGAGCTGCTCTACAACACGTCCGAGAACCACCGCGCGATCGCCGAGGCGATCCAGCAGATGTGGCGGAAGAATCTCGGCGTGAATATTTCGCTGCTGAACCAGGAGTGGAAGGTGTACCTCGACATGCAGCACACGAAGAACTTCACCCTGCAGCGCGGTGGCTGGATCGCGGACTACCTCGACCCGCACGTGTTCTACGAGATCTGGGAAACGGGCAACGGCAACAACGACACCAATTGGGGCACCCCGGAATACGATCAGCTGCTCCAGCAGGCGCTCGCCGCGAAGAATGAACAGGAGCGGTACGAGATCTACCAGAAGATGGAGGCGATCCTCGTCGACGAACTCCCGATCCTGCCGATCTACTACTAC
>JAEUHA010000398.1 GCA_016793535.1 Opitutaceae bacterium
GGGTTACCTGCAGAACTCAGCGTCGCGGGAGGAATTGCTCACGGCGTTGCGCAGTGTGGCCCAGGGGCGGCGTCACCTCGTGCCCGAACTCGCCCGCCGCCTGAACGCCCTGCGGCTCGGGCCCGCCATCACGCCGCGCGAGCGCGAGATCCTCGCGTTGATCGCGAGCGGACGCGCCAACAAGGAGATCGCGGCCGTGCTCGAGGTCTCGGAAGACACCGTGAAGCGGCACGTCAGCCACATCCTCGAAAAGCTCAACGTCAACGATCGCGCCCAAGCCACCGCGGAAGCGATCCGGCGCGGGATCGTGAAGATGGAGGGGTGAGGACGAAGTTGAGCGTTGAGAGTTGAGAGTTGAGAGACCGATCCGCACGGCGCCGGGAACTGAAATCAGGCGAAACCACGTTCGGCCGCCATTGGCTCCGTCTCTCAACTCTCAACTCTCAGCTCTTCACTCTCAATGCCCCAGCTGGCCCTCGATGAACCGCCGGAGGCCGTCTGCCGGCAGCGCGCCGGCGTGGCGGGCGATTTCATTGCCCGCCTTGAACAGGACAAACAGCGGGATCGCGGTCACGCTGTGGCGCATTCCGGCGGCCGGCAGTTCCTCGGTATTCACCTTGGCGACGATCCAGCGGCCGGCGCCGAGGGCGGCAACGCGCGCGACCTCTGGCGCGACCATCTTGCACGGGCCACACCAGGGCGCCCAGAAATCGACCAGCACCGGTAGCGCGGAGCGGGAAACCAAGGCTTCGAAAAGTTCCTCGTTCTCGAGCTCGATCGGCGCGGCCGGCGGCGCCAGGGGCGCGGCGCACCGCGCACAGCGAGGGAGGGCGCCGAGTCGTTCATAGGCCAGGCGATTGCCTTGGCCGCACTGCGCGCAGGCGACGATCACTCCACGATCGTCAACGTCGATGGCATTCATGGGAGTCGACCCAAACATAACGCGGAATCACCGGTTGCACAAATCACACGCCGCAACGGTGGCGGCACCAAACGGCCAATGGGACTTGCGCCGGCCCACATTTGCTGCCCCGTTACCGGCGGGTTCGGGGCGCATTGCCTCGGAGGCATTTGGGACAGTCGGGCCGCTGTCTCGCCAACAGTCCTTCGTGCGCGGGCCCGTTTCGCCGGTCGGTTTCCGTCCGGTGGCCGGCGGTCAGTTTCGACCGCCGGGACGTGCCTGCACGCGGGGAAGCGAAATCCGTCCTCATGACACCCACCGTCGCCTCCGCCTCGCCCACCCCTGCCGTCGCCCTTGATCCGCACGCGCTCCACTGGCCCGGCCACATGGCCGACGATGTCGGAGCCACCTACGGCCAGGAACCGATGGCCTTCCTCAATGCGACGCCGACCGAGCTCCTGCTTTCAGGCAATCGCGGCACCTTCCGCCTGCCGCGCACCGCGGTGGTGAAGATTCGGCGCGGCGGGATGTATCCCTGGTTCTTCGGCTCCGTCCGGCTGCACCACTCGGTCCCGGGCTTTCCGGTCGACTTGCAGTTCAAGCCGCTGGGCACCACACCCCGGACCGTGCTCGACGCCCTGAAAAGGCTCGGCTATCCCGCGCGCTGACCTACGCTCCCGCGACTTCCCGTTCCTGCATGCGCCTCTTCGCCCGCCGCCCGGTTCGTCTCTCACTTCCCTTCCTCGGTCTGCTTTGGAGTGCCGCTCTCGGCCGCGCGGCGGACGGAGCCGTCGCGCTGCCCCGGCTGCTCGACAGCTACCGGGATCCGGCGGGCGCCGGCGTCATCGACCTCATCCTTCACCGCGCGCGGGCGGAACCGTTCAATGTCGTCGCCTCCGTCGTCTTCCTGCTGGCGATCCTCCACACGTTTCTCACCGCGAAATTTCGCCACTGGGCGCATGTCGCCGAGGAGGAACATGCGGCCCGGGTCACGAAACGGGAGCGGGCGCAGAACGCGGACACCAACGACGACGGCCGTCCGGACGAGGTGAGCTTCAAGGGCCAGGTGCTCCACTTCCTGGGCGAGGTCGAGGCGGTCTTCGGCATCTGGGTGCTCGTGCTGGCAGGTGTCATCACCTGGTTCCACGGCTGGCCGAGCGTGGTCGCCTACATCGGCAACACGGTCAACTTCACCGAGCCGATGTTCGTCGTGGTCATCATGGCGATCGCGGGCACGCGGCCCGTGCTGAAGTTCTCGGAACGTTGCCTGCGGCTGATCGCGTCACTCGGGCGCGGCACGCCGGGCGCGTGGTGGCTGACGATCCTGATCGTGGCCCCGCTGCTCGGTTCGTTCATCACCGAGCCCGCCGCGATGACCATCGGGGCCCTGCTGCTCGCGCGGCAGTTCTACGTGCTGAAGCCGTCGCCGCGACTGGCCTACGCCACGATCGGGTTGCTTTTCGTCAACGTGTCGGTGGGCGGCACGCTCACGCATTTCGCCGCTCCGCCCGTGCTGATGGTGGCCGGGCCGTGGAAGTGGGACACGCTTTTCATGCTCCTGAATTTCGGCGACAAGGCGGCGCTCGGGATCGTCATTTCGTCCGTCCTCTACTACCTCCTGTTCCGCCGCGAATTCGTCACGATGGCGCGGAATCGGGACCTGGTGGCCGCCGGCGGCGCCGACCAGGCCGACGCGCCGGTTCCGGGCTGGATCACGGCGGTCCAGCTCGCGTTCATGGGCTTCACCGTGTTCGTGGCGCATTACCCGCCGCTCTTCATCGGCGGATTTCTGTTCTTCCTGGCCTTCTCCCAGGCAACGGCGCACCATCAGGGGCGACTCGACCTCCGGGCGCCGCTGCTGGTCGGGTTTTTCCTGGCCGGACTCGTCGTCCACGGCGGACTCCAGGCCTGGTGGATCGAGCCGGTGCTGAAGAGCATGGGTGAAACCTCGCTCTACGTCAGCGCCACGATCCTGACCGCCTTCAACGACAACGCCGCGATCACCTATCTCGCGACGCTCGTGCCGGGCTTCACCGACGAGCTGAAGTACGCGGTGGTGGCCGGGGCGGTGACGGGCGGCGGGCTGACCGTGATTGCCAACGCGCCGAATCCCGCCGGCCAGAACATCCTCCAGCGTTTCTTCCCGGACGGGGTGGGTCCGCTCGGCCTCGCCCTCGGCGCGCTGCCGCCGACGCTCATCATGGCCGCGTGCTTCCAGCTGCTGTAGCCGCCGACCGGATACGCCGGTCCGCGGGACGAAGCGGCCCGGGGACGGGCCGCTTCACCGTGCCGGTCAGGACCGGGGGGCGGCGCCGGCGATGCTGAGGGACAGCTCGATCGACTCGGCGACCTTGTCGGTGACCTGGCCCGCCTTGATGCCGAAATCGCTCCGGTTGATGACGAAGTTCGTGCGCAGCACGAGCAGGTCGCCCTTCACCTTCGGGTCGTTGACCCGGGCGCCGAGCTTGTCGGCCAGGTACGTGAGCGTGACCGGCGCGGTGAGGTCGCGCGTGACGCCCTTGACCGTGAGCCGGCCGGTGACGTCGGCCAGGATCTGCGCCCCCTGCGGGCGGATGTTCTGCAGCGCGACCGCCTCGAAGACGATCGTCGGGTGACGGGCGACGTCGAGCCACTGGTCGCTGCGGAGATGCTCGCCCATGAGGGGATTGCCGACCGTGAGCGACGCAGCGTCGAGCACGATGCGGCCGGAGGTCGCGGCGGGAGCCGCCGGATCGAACGTCACCGTGCCGCTGATACCGGTCGCGGTGCCCGTGATCGACTCGAGCGGGGCGTCGAGCTTGAACTGGACGTTGTTGACGCCCTTGGGGTCCTTGAAGTCGAACGCCAGCGGAGCGGCGACCGCGAAGCCGGCGGATGCGGCGAGGACGGAAAGGAAGCGGACGGAGGTGAGGATCTGGTTTTTCATGATGAAAGTCGGTGATGGGTGATGGGTGATGGGTGATGGGTGATGGGTGACGAGTTACGGGAGGGCGGCCGCGCGGTTGGGGCGCGGGAGCAGGCTCAGGCCGGCGAGGGCGGCGGCGGCGAGGGTCGCGGCGAGCGGGAATTCGACGCCGGGGACGAGGGCGGCGCGGCGCACCGGGAAATCGATGCCGGTGATTTCGTCGCGCTGGAGGGTCACGGTGCTGGTCTGCGTCCAGCCGACGTGCGCCCCGGCGGCGGCCCAGAGGCCAATACCGGCGACGAAGAGCACGAGGGCGGCGATACGGAGGCCGCGGGTGAAGCGGGCGGTGGTTTTCATGGACCCGACGATACCACCGCGGGGCCGCCCCGGATAATGCGGGGGACGGCTTGCCGTTATGCGTGTTCCGCATGACCGTCCGACGTGAATCTCGACCTGGTCCGCACCTTCTTCGCCATCATCGAACACGGGAGTCTCAACCGGGCGGCCGTGCGCCTGCGGCTGTCGCAGTCGACGCTGACGCGGCAGATGCACGCGCTGGAGCACGCGATCGGCGGTCGGCTCTTCGAACGCACGGCGGCGGGCGTGTCGCTCACGACGGCGGGCCACGCGCTGGCCGACGGCATGCGGCCGGTGCTGGCCCAGTTCGACGCGGTGATCGAGGAGACGCGCACCCTGGCCTGCGGCAAGCGGGTCCTATTGCGGATCGGCTATCTGCTTTCGGCGGCGGCCGACTACCTGCATCCGGCGCTGCGCGCCCTGCGCAAATCGAATCCGGAGGTGAAGGTGAAGCTGCTCGACCTCTCGCCCGGCGAGCAGATCCGCGCCTTGCGCGAGGGCCAGCTCGACCTGGCCCTGATCGGCCAGGCCGGGGCGATGCTGGACCGGGAGTTTTTCGTGCGGCGCGTCGCGACGCTGCCGGTCGTGGTCGCCCTGGCGGAGTCGCATCCGCTGGCGGCGAAGACGGCGCTCAGGCTGGCCGACCTCAAGGGGGAACTGTTCATCGGCGCCCCGGATCTTCACCTGCCGGGCCACAACCGGTGGATCACGCAGCTCTGCCGCCGGGCCGGCTTCCGGGCGCGGATCCTGCAGGATGCCGACAGCCTGACCCACGTCCTGGCGTCGGTGGTGTCGGAACATGCGGTCGCGCTCATGCCGGAATACACCCAGGCCACCGCGGTGCCCGGGGTGGTTTTTCGACCGTTGCTCGACTCCACGGCCCGCTGGGATCTCGTCGTGGCGTGGCAGCGCGGACGGGTGCCGGAACCGGTGCGCGTGATCCTGGCGGCATTGCCGGCCGGGAAGCGCTGACCCGGGGTCGGCCGGGCCGGTTGACCTCCCGCACGAAAGTGGGATACCTGCGAGCGTGAATCGCCCCGGAGCGGCGTTTTCGCTGCGCCACCCCCCGGGGCACTCTCGTGCCTCCCTCACACCCACGCCGACCGATTATGTCCAACCTAACCCTGCTTTGTCTTCGCGTCTGTACCCTGGCGCTGATGCTGCCGCTACTGGCCGTTGCCCAATCCAATACCGGAACCATCACCGGTCGGGTCTACAACCCCGCGCGGGGTGAGTACGTCCGCAACGCCCAGGTCCGCGTCGAAGGGACAAACCTTTCCGCGGTGTCCGAAGACGGCGGTGTCTATCGCATTTCCGGCGTTGCCCCGGGCAACGTCACGCTCGTGGTCTCGTTCACCGGCTACCAGTCCGTCACCGCCACGGTCAGCGTGGCCGCCGGCGCCAGCGCCACCCGCGATTTCGAACTCACCAGCGCCCTCGATGCGCAGCCGCCGGGCTCGGGCCCGCTGAAGCTCCAGGCCTTCACCGTTTCGAGCGAGCGGGAGGGCAACGCCAAGGCGATCATGCAGCAGCGAAACTCGATGGACATCACGAACACCGTGGCGTCCGACGTGTTCGGCGACGTGGCCGAGGGCAACGTCGGTGAGTTCCTCAAGCATCTCCCCGGCGTCGAGCTCGACCTGGTGCAGGGCGAAGTGCGCACGATCCGGCTGCGCGGTTTGGATTCCGAGTACACGCAGGTGACGCTCGACGGCGTGTCGCTCGCGAGTGCCGACGCCAACGCCGGCGCCGCGGGCAATGCGCGCGCCTTCAGCTTCGAGCAGGTGTCGCTGGCCAGCATGGAGTCGATCGAGGTGTCGAAGACCATCAGCGCCGACGTCGATGCCAACGCCCCGGCCGGCACGATCAATCTCCGGACGAAGCGCGCGTTCGACCGTTCCGGCCGCCGCGTGTCGGTGCAGGCCAACGTCACGGCGTTCTCCACCCGGTTCAACCTCGACGACTCGTACGGTCCGGACGACCGCAAGTCCCGGAAGATTCATCCGGGTGGCATTTTCGACTACTCGGACGTGTTCTTCAACCGGCGCCTGGGCATCAATCTCAACATCAGCGAATCGATGGCCTATTCGGCGAACGCGCGCACGACGATGACGTACAACTACACGCCGACCGCGGCGGACCCGCGCCCGGTGGTGCCGACGGCGATCGCGTTCCTCCACGCTCCGCGCACGAACCGCCGGTCGACGGTGAACCTGACCTCGGACTTCAAGGCGTCCGATCGCCTGGTCCTTTCGCTGACGCTGCTCTACAACTACGCCGACCTGAACAACCCGCAGCGCGCGCTGACCTTCAACACCGGCGCCCGCAACACCGTCATCGGCGTCGACCCGCTGACGAGCTTCACGACCTCGGCCACGAACGCGACGGTGGTCTCGAACCCCGCCGCGATCGTGAAGCTGGGGCAGACGATTTCCGCCGTGCCGAAGTTCGAGTACCGCGTCGGCAATTTCCTCCTCGAGGGCAAGTTCTCCTACTCGAACTCGATCAGCTGGTACGACCCGCGCGGTCGCCGTGGCTCGATGCGCGACGCCGGTGGCCCCACGCTCACCGGGCTGACCTATCGCGCCGAGCGTTCGGCGTACAAGAGTGTCGACTGGAAGATCGTCCAGACCGCCGGTCCGGACATGGACAGCGGCGCGAATTTTGCGCAGCCGGCGAACTCGGCGGTCACGATCGACGACGGCCGTTACGCCCTGACGGACGTCTACGGCGGGGAGATCATCGGCACCTATCGCACGACCAAGTGGATTCCCATCGTCTGGAAGGCGGGCATCAAGCGGCGCTTCGAAGTGCGCGACTTCCGACTCGATACGGAATCGCTGCGCTACAACCTCAATGGCGCGCCGGCACTCGGGCAGTGGCAGGACTTCAAGTCGCCCTTCGACTTCGACGTCGGCAGCACCAACACCAACGCCAGCCTGCGCTCGATCAGCGGCGGCACCGTGTGGATGCCGGACCTGGTGCGGATGGGCACCTTCTTCCGCGAGAACCAAAGCCGCTTCTCCCAAACCATCACCGCGGCGAACTACTATAACGCCTTCATCGGCAATCGCCGCTACTACGAGGAGACGATCGACGCCGGATTCCTCATGGGCACCACGACGATCGGCAAGCTGGTCCTGCGCGCCGGCCTGCGGCGGGAAGAGACGAGCAGTGATGCGTTGGAGTTCGATCCCCGCTCCGTGGCGGAACTCGCCCGGGCCGGCTTTGCCGAAACGGCGGGCCGCGCCACGACGATTCCCGGCCTCGAGTACCAGTTCTTCTCCAAGCCGAAGATCCACCGCACCGGCGGTTACCACAACATGTTCCCCAGCGCGTCGATCAAGTACAAGATCAACCAGCACTTCGACGCCCAGCTCGGCTTCAGCTCCACGATTCGCCGGCCCACGTTCCGCGACGTGGCGGGCGTCTGGGTGATCAACGACGACAACCTCACGGTCAGCGCGCCCAACACCGCGCTGAAGCCCGAGACCTCGAAGAATCTCGCCGCCCGCCTCGCGTACTACTTCGAGCCGGTCGGCATCCTCGCCGCCAACGTTTACCAGAACAACGTCAAGGGCCTGTTCATCACCAACCGGCTCACCGCGGCGGAATTCGGCTACACGGGCGATCTCGACCTCTCCAACTACGAGTTCATCACCACCACCGCGAGCGTCAACGACGTCACCGTGCGCGGCATGGAGCTCGAATACAGCCAGAGCCTCTCGTTCCTGCCGAATCCGTTCAAGGGCCTCAACATTCGCGCCAGCTACACCCGCAGCTATGCGAGCATTCCCAAGGCGAACATGATCCCGCATTCGGTGAACGCCGGTCTCAGCTACGCGAACCGCTTCTTCAACGTCTATTCGAACCTCAACTGGCGGGACAACTACCGCACGACGATCACGGGCAATCCGCGCTTCTATCGCCACCGCGCCAACATCGACATCGGCGGCGGCTTCCGCGTCTCGTCCCGGATCAACTTCTTCTTCTCGGCCCGCAACATCTTCAACGAGCCCTATCTGATCATGGAGCAGGTCGGCAGCAACGCGCCAGTGGTGCAGTTCTACGAGGTCAACGGCACCAATTGGACGTTCGGCGTAAAGAGTGTCTGGTAGTCGCCGGTTCCTCGCGCCGGTTTTCAGGGGCCTTCGGGCCCCTTTTTTTTGCGCAGATTCTCCGGTAAGGCTGGACCGCCTTCCCAATTCCTCGGTAGGAAAAGACCTCGGCTTGCCTTCCGGGCGGGCATTGGGCCACAACTCTTCTCCCTCAGATCAAAACTCCCCTGTCTCGCACCGCGTCGCCCGAATCCGCCCCGGATCTTTCGCCCCCCTTCCGCCTCAACTTTCACCTGTCTCGAAAGCTAATGAACGATACCTCCTCCTCCTCCACGCGCGGTGAATATACCTGCGCCTTTCTCCTGCTCCGGCTTTTCCTGGGCCTGCGCACCCTGATCGCCGGCCTCGAGAAGTTCGAGGCGAACAAGAGTTTCTCGTTCTCCAATTACACGGAGAACATGACCCGCATGGCCACGGGCATCAGCAATTATTCCCTGATCCCGCTCTGGGCCGCCAAGGCGTTCGCCCTGTCGCTGGGTTTCCTGCTGGTGGGCCTGGGCGCCGCCATCCTCCTCGGCATCAAGACGCGCACGGCGCTGTTCTTCGGCGGACTCGTTTACGTCGGCCTCGGCTTCGGCCTCATGGCGGTGCAGGAAGGCGAAGGCGTCGCCTGGATCGGCATGCAGGTGCTGATGTTCGCCTTCGCGCTGGTCTATGTGCGGCACAACCGCCTCGCCCTCGTCGGCGACAAGTTCGACTGAGCCCCTTTTTTCCATCCGCGCTGAACCCAAAGGCCCCCGGGGAACGTAATCACTTCGTACGATCGTTCGCCCCAGTTGCAACCCAGCCCGTCTGCAGTTCACTCTGAGCCGCTCCACCATGACCGCCCTCCGCCCCTCTCCCCTCTCCCGCCGCGACTTTCTCAGCACGAGCGCGAAGCTCGGTGCCGTCATCGCCGCCGCCCCGTACATCGCCCGCGGTGCCGCCGTCGGTGCGGCTCCGAACGCCGATACCGTCAACGTCGCCCTGATCGGCTGCGGCGTGGAAGGCCTCATCCTTACCAACGCGATGCTGCCGATCCCGGGCATCCGCTTCAAGGCGGTGTGCGATATCTGGCCGTACAACCTGACGCGGGCGTCCCGCCTCCTGCAGAAGTACAACCACGAGGCGAAGCCCTACGAGACGTACCAGGAGATGCTCGCCACGGAGAAGGAGATCGATGCCGTCGTCATCGCCACGCCGGACTTCGTCCACGCGGAACACACGAATGCCGCGCTCAAGGCCGGCAAGCACGTGTACTGCGAGAAACTCATGGCGCACACCGTCGATGCCGCCCGCTCGATGGTCGTCACCGCCCGCGAAACCAAGAAGCTGCTCCAGATCGGCCACCAGCGCCGGAGCAACCCGCGTTACCTCCATGCCCGCGACAAGATCGTCCGGGACGCCCGCTTGCTGGGCCGGATCACCAACATCACCGGCCAGTGGCATCGGGCCGTGACCGACGACTTCGGTACGCCGCGCGGACAGGAGCTGTCGGCCGAGAAACTCGCCAAGTACGGCTACAAGAACATGCACGAGTTCCGGAACTGGCGCTGGTTCAAGAAATACGCCGGCGGCCCCATCTCGGACCTCGGTGCGCACCAGATCGACATCTACAACTGGATGCTCGGGTCCAATCCGCAGATGTGCATCGCGAGCGGCGGTGTCGATTACTACAAGACCCACGAGTGGTACGACAACGCGATCGCGATCTACGAGTATCCGACGAAGGAAGGCATCGTGCGGGCGCAGTACGACGTGCTGACCACGACCAGCGCCGGCGGCGGCTACCATGAGTATTTCATGGGCGACGAGGGCGCCCTGAAGATGTCGGAGAACCCGAAGTTCACCAAGATCTACCGCGAGGCGCGGGCGCCCGAGTGGGACGAGTGGGTCACCAAGAAGCTCATCTCGCGGCCGGACACGGGCGAAGGCGCCACGGTCGGACTCAAGCCCTGGGACAAGCCGCGCCAACGGATGGCCATGCCGTCCAAGGTTCCGGACGGTGCCGGCGCCGCCGGCGGTCCCGCCAAGGTCGACGTCCGCGAAACCGCCCAGCTCTCCGCCTGGGACGTTCCGGTCACGCTCGACAAGGCGATCCACCAGCCCCACCTCGAAAACTTCTTCGACGCGATGCGTAAAGGCGTGGCCCTCAACTGCCCGGCCGAAGAGGCCTTCGCGTCGTGCGTCACCGTCCTCAAGGTCAACGAAGCCATCGCCGCGAAAAAGATGCTCACCTTCGCGCCGGAGGATTTCAAAGCCTGAGTCCCGACGCCCGCTGGCGCCCCTGAAACTCACTGATTTTCGCGGATAGTCTGAATCCTGTCGCGGCGGCATTCGTCGGACCTTCAGCGAAAGTCAGTGTCCATCCGTGAAGATCAGTCTCTCAACCCTGCCCAACCTTCCCTCCATGCACCGTAAAATCATCGTCCTCTCTGCTCTTGCTCTCGGGGCTGCCGCGTATGCCGCCAGCACCGTCCCGCTCAAGGTCGAGTATCCGAAGCCTTTGTTCGCCGGCACGCCGCGCCCGATCTCGCTCGCGAATCTCGAGCCGGCCAACGCCAAGCGGCCCGACCTGCAGGTGCCCGCCGACACCAAGCTGCTCTCCAAGGGCAAGCCCGTCACCAGCAGCGATTCGCTGCCCGTGATCGGCGAACTCTCGTTCATCACCGACGGCGACAAGACCGGCATCGACGGGGCCTACGTGGAGCTCGGGCCCGGAGTGCAGTGGGTCCAGATCGACCTCGGCGCCTCCGCCAAGATCGCCGCCATCGTCGCCTGGCACTTCCACTCCCAAGCCCGCGTGTATCACGACGTGATCGTGCAGGTCTCGGACGACAAGGAGTTCAAGAAGGGCGTCACGACGCTCTATAACAACGACGACGACAACTCCGCCAAGATGGGCAAGGGCAAGGATCTCTCCTACGTGGAGACCAACCACGGCCGCATCTTCGACGCGAAGGGCACGACCGCTCGTTACGTCCGCCTCTACAGCAATGGCAACACGTCCGACGAGCTGAACCACTACTGCGAGATCGACGTGTTCGGCACCGCCAAGTAAGGGTTCGAACATCCGACTTCAAAAGGCCGGAGCACGCTGAGTGCTCCGGCCTTTTTCGTGCTCCTTCCTTCCCCTGGGAGCGGGGGCGCCCGCGGGCCCCCCACCGGCGGGCGGGCGTGGACGGCCGCGCGCCGAGGGGGTAGGCGGGTTCGGAATAAGTACG
>JAEUHA010000425.1 GCA_016793535.1 Opitutaceae bacterium
GGCGGCGGAAGGGATCTGGGATGTCGGTTCGCCGGTAACGATCGTGACCAGACGGCTGCGGGGTGACGCCAGGCGACTGCCGCGCGCGAGCAGCCGGGTGCGGCGGCACCTCCGGATGTCGACGAGATTCTCCTTGGCGAGCAGGTGCAACGCGGTGTGCACGACGGGGCGGCTCGCCTTGAACAGCTCGCTCAGGTGGCGTTCACTCGGCAGGAAGCCCTTCCAGGCACCGTCGAGGATCGCCTTGCGGATCGAGTTAGCCACCTGCACCGGCAGCGAAAGCCGCCGCGGCACGTCGAACATCGCCGTCTCGTGTCTCATGTCGGAGGGAATAGGAAGGGACGACCGCTTCCAGCGCAACGACCACGCGCTGCCATCCGCCGGGGGAGAGCGGAGTCAGCGCTCTGCCGCGGGCCGGACCGACCAGGTCTGCGTGTCGGGCGTGTTCCAGCGGCGCTCCGCTCCCGTCCAGAACGCGAAGAGTTTGGCACGGGTGAGGACGAACTGGAGCCGGACGGTCCGGTGCTGCAGCGCGCTCACGTCAGCCGCACCGCGCCAGCGGACGGCATGCCGCACGTCGTCGGTCGTGATCGGAAGGCAATTTTCGAGGGTGAAGGGCGGAATGGGGTTGCCGTCCGAATCGACGACGGCGACCCGCAGTTCGCCGCCGCGCGCGTCCGCGTTCACGTGCAGCGTTGCATGGGCCAGTTGCACGGGCGTCGTCAGCAAGCGGCCGGCCGACTCGCCGGCATCGAGGGAGAAGAAGCCGTCGAGGCGCTGCGTGGCCAGGCCGATGGCGCCGGTCTGCGGATTGGAACGATGGTCGCTGGTGCGGCCGCTGTAGTAGATCCAGAGCTCGTCGCCGACCCGGATCGGGCCGAGGGAGTTGACGCTGTTGTTGCCGTAGTCCCACGGGACGCGGGGATCGAGCGGATCCACACCGGTTTCCGCAGTGCGCGGCAGGCGGTTGCGGCGAAAGCCCGCCGGCAGCGGCGTCAGCGGCAGCCACGGCTCCAGCGAGGGGCGCTCCCAGTGCCGGCCGTTTCGGCTCACTGCGAGCTGAATGTCGAGCAGGCCGTCCGGCTCGTGCCGGTAGCGGCTCCACCAGCCGAGATACAGGCTCTCATAGTAGAAGCATTCGAGCCCGTAAACGATCTCCGGGCCCTGCTCGGGGGTGCCGGTCAGGAACGCCGCCCGGCCGGGCCAGCGGAGAAAGTCGTCGCTCTCCTGGTAACCCCGGCCGCGCCACGCGGGTGCGCCAGGCGTTGTCGTGTACCAGGATTTCGTGGACGCGGCCCAGCGGGCGCGGACGGGATCCCAATGCACGGAGGAACGGTCGTACCCGTCGAGATTCATGGGCACGGGTTCGCTCCACCGCAGGCCGTCGGCCGAGAAACACGCCTCGTGGCCCCGTCCGGTGCGGATCATCGCCTTGTAGCGCCGCTGCGGATCGGGATCGCGGGGATCGAACAGGAGGCCGGCGAAGCCGTAGGCGTTCGGAATGACGATGTTGTTGTCACGACTTTCCCGATACGCGTGCAGGCCCAGCCGGGGCCGGCTCCAGGCCAGGCCGTCGGCCGATTCGGCGTACGCGATCCGGCCGTTGCGCTTGTCGGTGGCGATGCTGAAGTCGGCATTCCAGACGGGCGTGAAGCACAGGTACCACATGCGGAAGCGATCCGTCGTGCGGGCCGGATCGTGCATGACGGTGCCATACAGGAGCACGGCGGGCTTCTCCCACGGCTCGACGGGCGTCAGCAGGGGATTGGCCGGATGCTTCCGCGGAGGATGCAGGGTGCGCTGCAGGCCGGTCCGGGAGGCAATCAGATGATCGTCCACGAAGAGCTGCTTGGCCCGGTCGACCGTGACCACCGGAGGGCGCTCCGGCCGGGGCAGGTCTACGCGGTCGGTGCGGGAATCGATCACCGTGATCCGGGCTGACGCCGCCGGTGGATCGAGGATGGGATTGGGGGCGGGAGCCTGTGCGCGCAGGTCCGGGAAAAGGACGGCGAGCAGCAGCAGGCGCGAAGCGGGAAATTCCATGCTCCAGTGAGCCCGATCACGGCTGCGGGTCCAACCGGATACGCGTGGCCAATTTTATTGGCCAGCAGTTCAAAATGGCTCCCGCCGGCATCCCGCCCCAGGAACTGGCCGTCCCGGCAACCCCACCGCCGGGGTTCGCTGCCCACCGCGACTGACCTCGGATGCCCACCACGAAACCATGAACCGCTTCACCACCTTCATCCTCCCGTTCATTCTCCTGGCCGTGACCCTGCTGCTGCCGTCCCGGCTGCCCGGGCAGGCGGCCGGCACCGGCACGGTCGAGGGCCGTGTGTTCAATCCCTCGAGCGGACAGTACCTCGAGAAGGCCCGCGTCACGATTCCGGGCACGACGATCGAGACCCTGACGGACGCCATCGGTGCTTACCGACTGGTCAACGTGCCTGCCGGAACGGTCGAGGTGCGGGCTTCGTTCACCGGCATGCTGGCGCGGTCCGAGCGGCTGAGCGTCCGGTCCGGGGAGACCGTGAAGAAGGACTTCGATCTCGCGGCGGCGGGAGCGGCGCGGGCCGGGGTGCGGGAGGGCGACGTGATCAAACTCGACGAGCTGGTGGTCGACGCTCCCCGCGAGATGACCGGGGCCGCCTTTGCCATCAACGAGCAGCGTCATGCCGCCAACATCAAGACCGTCGCTTCGACCGACGAGTTCGGCAAGGTGGCCGAAGGGAACGCGGGGGAGTTCCTCAAGTTCCTGCCCGGCGTGTCCGTGGATGCCAATGGCATCGGCGGCAACGCGCGGCTCATCTCGTTGAACGGGGTGCCGCCCGACTATGTCCCGGTCACGATCGGCGGCTTCGGCCTAGCGAGTGCGGGCGCGCCCAACTCGACGTCGCGCGCGGTCGAGATCGACATGATTTCGATCAACAACATGTCGCGGATCGAGATCCTGTTCTCGCCGACTCCGGAATCCCCGGGCATGGCCCTGGCCGGCACGGTGAACATGGTGCCGCGCAGTTCGTTCGAGCGCTCGAAGCCACGCTTTGACGGCAGCGCGTATCTCTCCATGCGGGACAACTTCCGCCACCTCGACCGCATTCCGGGTCCCATGGACCGGCATCATCGCGTCGTGCATCCCGGTTTTGACTTTTCCCTCATCTATCCCGTGAACCGGAACTTTGGTTTCACCCTCTCCGGCGGACTTTCGCGGCAGTTCATCCCGGAGCAGTACGTCACGAACACCTGGCGAGGGGCCGGCGCCGCTACGAACGGCGGCACGCTGCCGAACACGACGCCCGACAAGCCGTACCTTTCGACTTTCCTCGTGGCTGATCGCTGGTCGGACGCCGACCGCAAGTCGATCGGCGTGACCTTCGACTACAAGCTGGGCGCGAACAACGTGCTCACGCTGTCATACCAATACTCGATGAACATCAACACGAGCATGGGCCGCGCGCTCACGTTCGATGTCGGCCGCGTCGCACCCGGCGGCTTCACGACGACGTCCACCCAGGGATTTGCCGGGGCGGGCGCGTTCTCGCAGGCGAGCAACGGGCAGGCGCGCTACAACTGGACGCACATGCCCACCTTCACCTGGCGGCACGACGGTCCGACGTGGAAGGCGAACGTCGGCGTGGGTTACTCGCGCGGCCGGATGAACGACGACAACGAGGGGTACTTCAAGAGCTCGCCGATCGCGCGCAACAACGTGACGGTGGCCTTCAGCGGCATCACGGAACTGCGCCCGGGCTCGATCACCGTCACGGATGGACCCACCGGTGCGGCGCTCGATCCGTATGACCTGAGCAACTACATCGTGCGGACCCCGCTGTTCCAGCCGCGCCGCGCCGTGAACGTGCGCAGCAGTGTCAACACCGACCTGGGCCGCAGCTTCTTCGGGGCGGTGCCGGTGACCGTCAAGGGCGGCCTGGGCGTCAGCCGCGAACTGCGCGACAATCCCGGCAGCGGCACCACCTCGTACACCTACGTGGGACGGGACGGCGTCGCCAGCACCACCAGCTTCACGCCTGTCGGCAGCGACGACGGCGCGGCGCCCTACCTGGACCGCACGTTTTCCCAGCCGAGGCTGCCCTTCGGGTTTCCCAGCGTGCAGGTGCTGAGCGACGCGCGCGTCCTGCAGGCCCTGAAGGAGAATCCGAGCTACTTCCGCCTCGACGAGAACAACCAGTACCGGCTCGACGTGACGTCCTCCAAGCGGGTGGAGGAGATCATTTCCTACGGCTTTCTGCGCGGCGACGTCTCGTTCCTCGACCGGCGCCTGAAGTTCACCGGCGGACTCCGGGCCGAGCAGACGAACATCGATGCCGAGGGCCCGTTGACAGACCTGACGCGGAACTTCCAGCGCGACGCGAATGGCCGGGTCATCCTGGGGGCCAACGGCTCGCCGCTGGTGAAGGCGACAAACGCGCTGGAGGTCTCGAAGCTCACCCTGATCGCGCGCGGAGCGAAGGTCGACAAGGAGTACCTGCGGTTCTTCCCTTCGCTCAATGCCAGCTTCGAACTGCGCGAGAACCTGATTGCCCGGGCGGCGGTGTTTCGCTCGATCGGCCGCCCGGATTTCAACCAGTACTCCGGCGGCATCACCCTGCCCAGCAGCGAGGTCCCGGCCAGCGCGGGCGGCGTGATCACGGTGAACAATGCCGCGATCAAACCCTGGTCGGCGAACACGGCGCGCGTGGCGCTCGAGTACTATTTCACGGGCGTGGGCCTGGTTTCGATCGGCGGTTATCACCGCGAATTCGAAAACTTCTTTGGCGCGACCCAGTTTGCCGCGACGCCGGAGTTCCTGGACGTGTACGGTCTGGATCCGGCCGTGTACGGCCAGTATCCCGTGAACAGCCAGACCAACGTCACCGGCAAAGTCCGGATGACCGGCCTCGAGATCAACTACAAGCAGGCGCTCACCTTCCTGCCCCACTGGGCGCGAGGGGTGCAGGTCTTCGCGAATCTCACCTCGCAGCGGGCGGTGGGACCCGAAACGGCGAACTTGAGCGGCTACGTTCCGCGTACGGCCAACTGGGGCTGGAGCCTGACCCGGGACCGTTTCAGCCTGCGGATGAACTGGAACTACCGCGGGCTTGCCCGGCGGATTCCGGTGACGGGAGTGGGCATTGAAAGCGGCACGTTCCAGTGGTCTGCCGAACGGCTCCAGCTCGACTGCCAGGCGAATTTCACGGTGTCGCGCCGGCTCTCGCTCTTCGGCAATTTCCGCAATCTGAACGATGCGCCGATCGAAACGCGGACCTACGGCCCGAGCACGCCGGACTATGCGCGCATCACCACGCGGACGCTCGTCGGATCGCTGTGGACGTTCGGCGCAAGCGTGCGGTACTAGCGCTTCGCGTCGGCCCGGGGCGGCAGGCCTTCGATCCATTCCCGCAGCACCCGCACGAAGGCTTCGTCGACCCGGTCGTTGCCGAGGGGCGGCATGCGCTTGCCGATGATGTTTTCACTCACGCGCTGGTAGAGTTCGGACCGCGCGGGATCACCGGGAGCGACCACGAAGTGATGCGGGTCCGGACGGTGGCCGAGCAGCGTGCCCTGCACGATTCCCTGGCTGGCCAGGGGCACGTTGAAATTGGCGTTCCAGGCCGAGTGAATCGCCGCGGCGCCGTGGCAGTGGGCGCAGTTCGCGTCGAGGTAGGAACGCACCCGCGTTTCCACCGGCACCGTGGTGTCGCCGAGCGGTGTCAGCGCGGGCAGCGACGCGAACTCCGCCGTCTTCGGCCATCCGGCGAGCAGTCCCCGGCGCTGCCACGCGGCCAGCTGGTTCTCCGCGGTCCCGGGCCCGGTTTGCACCGTCAGGTTGAGCTGCCGGGTCTTGACGCCCAGCACATGGCCCGCGCCGGGCGTGTGACACTGCAGGCAGTCCTTGGGACTTGGATACACCCAGAGCACGCGCACGCGCTCGCCCTTCGCCCCGCGGGTCTCGAGCGTTTCGCTCACGTCGTCGGCGGCGACCAGGTCGGCATCGCTGCGGTCGGCGCGCCAGCGGTACGTCACGCCGTAGGCGGTGCCGTCCGTCGTGGAGACCAGAAAACGCGTCTCGATCGGCCGCGTGGTCCGGGGATCGGCGGGATCGCGCGTCCAGTCGAGGTGCTCGACGCAGACGGTCCCGGCGGGAAACTTCCACGGCGCGCTGGCCTCGAAGCCGAGTTGTTTGCCGGTGGGCACGGAGATCCAGCGCCGGGCGCTGGCGCCGTTCAGCCACTGCGGCACGCGCACCTCGTAGGGCACCAGGCCCGGGGCCGGCTGGAGGGTGGCGAGATCGGCAAACGCGCCCGTCTGCGACAGCAACGCCGGCACGTTGCCGGGTCGGGGAGTGGTCTCGACCAGCCGCTCGATGCGGGTGCTGTGGCCGTGCCGGAGCACGTAAAGCTCCCCTTGGTGATCGAGTCCGAACGAGGTGATGCCACCGACACCGCCATGGTAGTTGCGAAAGCCCTCGCCGGTCGCGAGGTGATCGACACCGGACACCTTGATGACGCCCTCGGTTCGGGCGAAGGTGAGCGCCCAGATGCGGCCGTTGGCAAAATCGGCGCAGATGTACTTCCCGCGCAGGCTCGGATGCCGCTGACCGCGGTAAACGTAGCCGCCAATCACGGACCGGCCCAGGTCGCGGCCATACTCCCACGCCGAGTCGGTCCAGACGCCGAGCGGTTTCTCCGGCATCGGCTTGAAGCCTTTCTGGCTGCCCTCCTTGAAGGCCCACTGGAAATTCTGCGGCGCGCGGCCGATCTGCAGCACTTCGATCTCCTCGCGGGCGGCCTGGCCGATTTCGCCGATCCAGGCGACGTTCTCCACCGGATCGTACGTCATGCGGTGCGGACTGCGCAGGCCGATGGCGTAGAACTCCTCCAGGGCTCCCGGCGTGCCGACGAAGGGATTGTCGCTCGGGATGAAATAGTTCGCCGTTTCCCCATCCGTGGGCTGCCGCCGAATCGGGTGACTGATCGTGCCGCCGCGGCGGTCGACGTCGATGCGCAGCACGCCGGCAAAGAGGTTGTGGTCGATGCGCTGCGCGTTGTTCAGCGAATCCTGCTGGCCGCCCTCGTCGCCGACGGCGATGTAGAGGAAGCCGTCCTTGGGGTGAAAGAACATCGGCCCGCCGACGTGGAAGATGATGCGCTTCTTCTGGTGGATCAGCACCTGTTCCGAGTCGCGCCGGAGCTGGCCGCTGGTGCGATCCATCGTGAAGCGCGACACGCGACTCCACGTGACGGTCTCGTGGTGGGGACGTCCGACCATGACCGGATTCGGCGACCAGGAATAAAACACGTACACGTAGTCGCGATTGGGCGAGTCCGCGCGGCCGTACTCGGGATGAAACGCGAGGCCGAGCAGCCCGCTGTCGAAGCCGCCCTGCGTCTGGCGCGTGAGGTCGAGGACCGTGGTCTTCCGCGTCGTCGCCGGATCCCGGGTCGAGATGGCCATGATCGTGCCTTCGAGTTCGCCGATGAAGAGCCGGTCGGTGCCGGGTTCCGGTTCGAGGACGACGGGATTCCGAAAGGTGACATTCGGGAAGGCCGCCTCCGTGGTCCAGCGGCGGTCGTTGCCGAAAACGGGTTGCGCCGGAAAGCCGAGGTACGCGGGGGAGTCCGGACGGCTCATCCGCGGAGGCGACGAATCCAACCAGCCGAGCCGGAGCGCGGTTCCGGCCACCAGGACGATGAGGGCGAGGCCGAGCAGGGCAGGGATGGCGCGGCGGGAAGGAGCGGACGATTGATCCATGCGAAGGGTCGGGCGGCGGCAATGGGGGCGCGTCGGGCGCCCGCACCCTCGCCGGCGAAACAGGTCCGGCTAGCGGGCCGGCGGCGGTGGGGCGGGCGGCGTGAGCCAGCCGAGGGAGGTGAGGAAGCGATCCGCCTCCGCCAGGGTCTCGGTGAACCACGGCTGCCCGGGCTGGTCCTTGTTGAAGAAGCCGTGTGTGGCGCCTGGATACACGCGCGCTTCGCAGCGGACGCCGGCCCGGTCCATCGCGGCCTTGAACTCGTGCAGCACCCGCACCGGGATCAGGTTGTCCTTGTCGCCGAGGAAAACGATCGTGGGCGGCGCGTCCTTCGTGACGTGGTGGGCGGGGGAGAATTCCCGGTAGCGCGCCCCGACGCGGGCGTGGCCCCATTCGCCCGGACCGTTGTTGAAGACCGGATTGAAGAGCACGAGCGCGTTGCCGCGGGGCGATACGTTCATGTCGTCCTGCGGATCATCGAGCCCGGGAACCAGCGTGGCGAACGCCGCGAGGTGCCCGCCGGCCGATCCGCCGGCGGCGGCGATCCGGTTGGGATCGATCCCGAGCTGGGCCGCGTGGGCGCGGACGTAGCGCAGCGCGGACTTGGCATCCGCGCAGCACACCAGCGGCGGGCCTGCGTCGCCCTTGGGAATCACCCGGTACTGTACGCGTACGCCGACCATGCCGCGGGCCGCGAGATGCTCGCTCTGCTTGCGAAACTGCTCGGGCGATCCGCCCACCCAGCCGCCGCCAAAATAGAACACGATGGCCGGCCGCCGGTCGCCCGCGCTCCAGCCCGGCGGTTTGTCGACCTGGAGGCGCAGTTCCTGTTCACCGACTTTCTTGTAGGTGATCGTCTCGGGCGCCGCTGCGAGCGGTATGGCGTGTGTCAGTCCGGCGAAGGTCGCCGCGATGCCGACTACGACACGGGAGAGGAAAGGCCGGTGGGAGGAAGGACGAGGCGAGGGGAGCAGCATGAGGGCGCAGCGAGTTCAGATCCGCAGGAAAATTTTCCGCCGGTACATCCAGTAGCAGACGCCCCAGAACACCAGGCCGACCATGGTCGCCTGGACGAAGGGCGACCATGCCGCGCCGAGGAGCTTGAATACATCCTCGCCCAGATGGGTCTGCAGCGACCGTGCGGTCCAGCCCCGCAGCAACTGCCCCAGGCAGTAGATCGCGATCGAATTCATTCCGACCACGAGCAGCGGAAACGCCCAGCGGCGCCACTGCCGCACGTCCATGATCACGTAGAGCGCGGCGAGAATCAGGCAGCACCAGCCGGTCGAGTAGAGCGCCCACGACGGGGTCCAGATCCGCTTCACCAGCGGCACACCGCACCACTGCAGCACGGTGCCGAGCACCAGCCCGGCGATCCCGGCGTACAGGAGCAGCAGTCCCTTCTGCCGGGCGCTGCGATTCGAACGCAGCAGTTCGCCGCACATCAGGCCGAAGAGCATCGTGGCGAGCGCCGGGATGAAATTGATCGTCTGATAGCCGCCGCTGTTGAACACGAACGCCTCGCGCCGGGGAAACTGGTTCAGCAGCCAGGTGTCGATCGCGTGGCCGACATTGGCGTTCTTGTGCCAGGCGGGGCCGACCTCGGCGAGCTGCTGCTGCGCCCACGTCGCAGTCACGCCGACCTGGGGAGCGCCTTTGCTCACGTCGAGACCCGCGCCCGGATAGAATGCGTAGAGCGCCCAGGTGCCGAGCAGGATGGCCGCCGCGGTGATCGCGTGGAAGCGGGGCGAGCGGCCCCAGAGAAGAAACAGGAACGGGTAGCCTAGCCCGATCTGCGCGAGGACGTTCATCAACGTCCAGTTGGTGGAGCGGCTCGAGCCGGACGAGAGGAAGATCGCCAGGGCGATGAGGGCGACGGCGCGCCAGCAGGCGTGGCCGAACATGCGGCCCCACGACTGCCCCTCGCGCTGGCGCCGCAGGTACGAGTAGGCCATCGAAACACCGACCATGAACATGAACGAGGGCTGGATCAGGTCCCAGAAACCGATGCCGATCCACTCGACGTGCTCGAACTGGTGCAGGACGGCGGCCCAGAAGCCGGACGTGGGATTCTCCCGCAGGTAATTGCGCGCCACGCCGGCGAGGCCGAAGCCGTTGAAGGCGAGCGCCACCATGATGAGTCCGCGGTACGCGTCGAGCGACTGGAGCCGGCTGGCGGGTTCGACGACGACGGCGCCAGCGGACGGCGGTGAGAGGGGCGGACGAATCGAAACGGGAGCGGCGGGATCGAGCGAAGGCGTGGCGTGGCTCATGGGTGCGGCGGGGTTGACCGGGGTGACCGGAGTTAGGCGAAAGGGGCGTGGCATGGCGACCCCTTTGTGAGGCGGGACGGACAAAGTCGCGGGCAGGTCGGACATGACGCTTTACGCGCGGGTGGAATTGGGGCGGAGTTTCTCCCGTGTCGTCCCCGCCGTCACGTGGCCGGTTGTCCATCCGGCCGCGCGTGGCTGGGGGCTGGCCCCTTAAACTGCGTCAGTCCGCCCGAACTCCCCCCATGAAGAACCGCC
>JAEUHA010000439.1 GCA_016793535.1 Opitutaceae bacterium
TCCGCACCGATGCGGCCGGGGACGGCCGCGCTCCCAGGGAGACGCTGGGATTTTCCGATTGGTCCGCGAATCGTGGTCGCTACGCTGCGCCCGTGCCCTCGCAACCTCCGCGTGCTTCCACTCACCCCTTCACCCGTCGCGAGGCGCTGGGACTGTTAGGCGGCGCGCTTGCGCTGCCGCTGGCGGGCGCAGACGCTGCCTCGGCTGCCACATCCTCCCTTACCGCCGTGTCGACGCCCTCCGCCCTGCCTCCGCCGCCCGCGCTTCCGGACCTGCCCAACTTCCATCCCATGATGGAGTGGCTGGCACGCGACCACGCCCCGCGTCTTTCCTTCCTGGATACACGCTGGTCGGCCGGTGACCTCGAGGCGTGGAAGAAGGACGCCCGCACCGATCTCAAGCGCCGGCTCGCCTATGATCCCCGGCCTTTGCCGCTGGCCGCCGACCTGGTCCGGCGGGAGGAGCGGGATGGGTTCACGCTGGAGGTGGTGAACATTCACGCGACCCCGGCATACCACATCCCCGCGCGCGTCCTGGTCCCGAAGGCCGCAGGGTCCGGTCGCCGGCCGGCCGTGCTGGCGTTGCATTGTCACAGCGGACGCTACACCTGGGGTCACGAGAAAGTCCTCTCGGCGCCCGACGAGCCAGCGTACGTGACGGAGTTTCGGCGCGGCACCTACGGCCGGCCGTGGGCGGAGGAACTCGTGCGGCGCGGCTACGTGGTGATCGCGATCGACGCCTTCTATTTCGGTGAACGCCGGCTGCGCGTGGAGGAACTCGAACCGTCGCGGGTGTTTTCCGAGGTGCGCGATGCCTTCGCACTCGTGCGCTCGCGTCCGGCCGGCTCGTCGGAATGGGTCACGGCGGTGAATCGCGTGTGCAGTTTCTACGAGCACATCACGGCGAAGACGATCACCGCCACCGGCGCCACCTGGCCGGGCATCCATGTCTGGGACGAGATGCGCACAGTGGACTATCTCCTCAGTCGATCGGACGTCGATCCGGCGCGCATCGGGTGCGTTGGACTTTCCGGCGGCGGCTTCCGCACGGCGATGGCGATCGCGGCGGATCCGCGGATCAAGGCGGCGTGCGTGGCGGGATGGATGACGGAGTTCGCGCACCAGCTGCGCAATCACATCCGGCATACGTGGATGGTGTTCGTGCCGGGCCTGTACGGTTCGCTCGACCTGCCCGACGCGGCGGCGCTGCATGCGCCCGGCGCGCTCCTCGTGCAGCAATGCCGCCGCGACTCGCTCTATCCGCTCGCGGGCATGCAGGGCGCCGTCGACAAACTTGCGCGCATCTACGCGAAGGCGGGAATCCCGGAACGATTCCGCGGGACCTTTTACGACGACACACACTCGTTCCGGCCGGCGATGCAGGACGAGGCATTCGACTGGCTCGACCGCTGGCTGTGAGCGCGTGCCGGGGGGCGTGCGCGGGTTGAAAGTTGAAAGGTGAAAGCTGAAAGACGCGGTGGGGACTCCGATCGGCCTCAGCGAGAACCTGACTGGAGGGTGTCCGGCGACCCTCGGGTCTTTCAACTTTCAACCTTCAACGTTCAACCGCGGATCGCTCCGCGATCCGCACCCGGAGCGATTCGTAGCCCAGAGTTCGTTCGTACGCGGCTTCGTGCTCCGTTCGGTCCTCGGCGGCGAGGACGGTGATGCGGGCCACTCGTTCGCAGCACTGCCGCAGCAGCGTGCGGAGGATGAGCCGGGCGTGCGCCGCGCCCATGCAGAGATGGGTGCCGAAGCCGAACGAGAGATGCGGGTTGGGCTTCCGGTCGAGGCGCACCTCCTCCGGGCGGTCGAAGACCGTTTCGTCCTGATTGGCGGAGGCCCAGCACAGGGACACGCGTTCGCCGGCTTTGACCGTGACGCCGTTGACGTTCGTGTCCGCGGGGCAGACCCGTCCGATATGCGTCAGCGGCATGAAGACGCGGAAGAACTCCTCGCTTGCGTGCGTGATCCGGTTCGGGTCCTGCCGGAGATACTCCAGCGCCTCGGGACGGTTCGCGAGGTAGCCGAGTGCGCACGAGATCGTGTGGATGATCGTGTCGCGGCCCCCGGCGAAAGCGAGATTGGCAAACCCCATCATCTCGTCGCGCGTGAGGGGCCGGCCGCGGTACGTCGCCTGCGTGAGGGCGCTGAAGAAATCCTCGCCGGGATTTGCCTGCGCCCGGTCGAACTGCGCGTGCAGGTATTCCTCGAGCGCGATGCCTTTCTTCAAGCCGCCGGTGACTTTGAACACGTGGATGCCCCAACTGATCCAGAGGTCGGCCTCCGACTCGGGCATGTTGAGCAGGTAGGTGAGGGCGCGTGACTGGATCGGCAGCGCGAACTCGTTCACGATCTCGATCGAGTCGCGACTCATTGCGTTCGTGAGCATGCCGCCGATCAAGGCCTCGACGCGGGCGATGAACGCCGGGTCCTTCGGGCGTTGAAAGAACGGATCGGCGATCTTGCGGTAGTCGGTATGTTCCGGGGGATTGGTTTCGATCGGCAGCTGCCGCATCGAGCGGACGTCTTCCTCGGACGGGATCGGCACGCGGAAGGGCGCATCGGAACTGAACGTCTGCCAGTCCTTCGCCGCACGGCGAACGTCCTCATGCCGCAGGATCATGGCGATGTTTTCGCCGTGAATGGGACATTGCAGGACACCGGATTCCTGGCGGGCCTGGCGGAAAGGGTCGGGAGCGGGCTGCACGCTGAATCCGTGGCACCCGTGCTTTCGGTGGTCAAACGGTTTGGCGTCCGGCACGGGTGCTGCGCGCGGATTGACCGGCCGGAGCGGTTCCGTAGCGTCGCGGACCATGTGCTTACCCCGTTGGGCCCGGATTGGACTCGGAGCAATTCTCGTCGGTGGTCTGGCTGCTGCGGCGGCCGAGCCCGCGGGTGCGGACGCCGCGGAGACGTCCGCGTCCATGGCGCGGGGCCAGACGCTCTTTCTGGCCCACTGCGCGATGTGTCATGGCGCGACCGGTGACGGCGTGGGCGACACCTATCCGCCGCTGGCGCGTTCGGACTGGCTGGCGGCGAACCGGTCCGGGGCGATTCGTGCGGTGGTCAACGGGCTGAAGGAGGAGATCACGGTCAACGGCCGGGTTTTTCGCGGGCAGATGCCGCCGGTGATGCTCGACGATGAGCAGGTGGCGGACGTGATCACGTTTGTCGTCAACTCGTGGGGCAATACCGGCGGGCGCGTGACAGCCGACAATGTGCGCGCGGTGCGGGCGGTCGCCGACTTCAAGACCTTTGACGCGCTGAAGGCCGCCGCCGACTACCGGCCTTTGCCGCCGGCGCCGCCGGGGTTTGCGATCCGGGAGCTGGTGCGGCTGACGGATTTTCCGACCCGGATGGTGAGCGATGGCAAGGGGGGGCGGCTCTACATTCTCGGACAGGCGGGCGGACTCTGGCGGTTCGATCCGGTTTCCGGCAACCTGAAGCAACTCCTGTGGCCGAAGGATTTTCCCGGCCTGAAGCCCACGCCCTTTCAGTCGCTCGGGATGGTGCGGGATGCCGATGGCCGGCTCTGGATCAGCATCAACCAGCGCGTGCCGGCCGAGCCGCTGGTGTTGAACGAGGTCGCGATTTATCGGACCACGGCGTTCGACGCGGAGGGCGATCCGGTCGCGCCGCAGCCCTGGCTGCAGACCAGCTATCCGTGGGGCATCGGGCCGTACACGCACGGGTTGTCGGATCTCAAGTTCGGCCGCGACGGGCTCCTGTATGCGAGCAACGGATCGCGCACCGACTCCGGTGAGCCCGGTGATGTGCCCAACCTCGGCAAGATGGGCGAGACCGACCTCACGGCCACGATGTGGCGGCTCGATCCGAAGGCGGCGGTGCCGAAGATCGAGATCATCGCGCGGGGCATCCGCAACGCGTTCAGCTTCGCGTGGGACGGGGCGGGCAACCTGTTCACGGTGTCGAACGGACCCGACGCGCATGCGCCCGAGGAGATGGATTTCATCGTGCCGCCGAAGCCCGGCGAGGCGCCGCGGCACCATGGCTTCCCTTATCAGTTTGGCAACGCGCCCGCGGACAAGAAATGGTACGCCCACACGCCGCCGGCCCCGGCCGGGTCGACGTTCGTGCTGCCGGTCGTGAACCTCGGACCGGCGGGCCTGATGTACGGACAGCCGACGAGCACCTTCAACGCCCACAGTTCGCCGACCGGTCTGACCTGGCTCGGCGACGACTGGCCGGAGTCGGTGCGCAACAGTTTCCTCGTGGGCCGGCTGGGCAGCTTTCTGCTCGGACCCGCCGCGGACGAGGAGCATGGCTTTGATGTGTTGTGCATGAAGATGGAGCGGCGCGCGGATGGCGGCTGGGCTGCACGCACGACGACGTTCCTGGCGCCGTTGGGACGGCCGATCGACATTCACATCGCGGGCAAAGGTAAGCTCTACGTGATGGAGTACACGCGGCCGAGCACGCTCAAGGGTGGCGCGGGGTGGCTGCCGGGACGGATTCTCGAGCTGACGGTGACGGGGAAGTAAGGATCTGGGGTGGGAGCGCGGACGCCCTCGTCCGGTTCGGACCGGAATGCGGCCGGGGAGGGCCGCGCTCCCGGGGGAAAATCCTGTTAGGCTCGACACCTGCAACGCGGTCTTCGAACCATGCGGGCTGATGCAATTCATGAAGACATCGCTGGGCCGGCTGCGCGTGATCGGGTGGTGGGAAGGCGTGTCTTTCCTGCTGCTCCTGGGGGTCGCGATGCCGCTGAAGTACTTCGCCGACTGGCCGCTCGCGGTGCGCTACGTCGGGATGGCGCATGGCATCCTCTTCCTCCTCTACGTGGCGGCCGCGATCCAGGCGGCATTGGACCACAACTGGTCCTGGAAACGGACGGCGCTCGTGCTGGCGGCCAGCCTGTTGCCGGGAGGGCCTTTTGTCGTGGACGCACGGATACTGCGGCCGGAACTGGCGGAACAGCGCTGAACCGGCGCGGGTGGACAAGAAAAAGGCCCGCGGTGTGCGGGCCTTGGGTGAAGTGAGAGTCTACGCGGGCGAAGGGCGCCGGGTTGGCGCCGCCTCGTTGCCGCGTGTTCCCCGGGGTGCGTCAGAGCAGGGTCGCGTCGAGCGTGATCTCGGCGTTGAGCACCTTCGAGATCGGGCAGCCGGCCTTGGCCTTGCCGGCGAGTTCGTGGAACTTCGCGGCGTCGATGCCGGGGACCTTCGCCTTCAGCACGAGGTGCGACTTGGTGACCGTCCAGCCCTTGCCTTCGACGTTCTCCAGCGAAACGGTGGCCGTGGCCTCGAGGCTGTCCGGCTTGAAACCGGCGGTCGTCAACTGGCCGGAGAGGGCCATCGCGAAGCAACCCGAGTGGGCGGCCGCGATGAGCTCCTCGGGGTTCGTACCCGGCGCGTTGTCGAAACGCATGTTGAACGAGTACGGGGTGTTCTTGAGAGCTCCACCGGGTGCGGTGAGCGTGCCTTTGCCTTCCTTGATGGTGCCGTTCCAGACGGCGGTCGCAGTACGTTTGAACATGGGGAATTGCACTGGTACAGGCCGCGTCGAAAGGTGCAAGCGAAACGCGGGAACAATTGGCAGTTCTAGAGACCTTGACTGGCCAAAGTTTGACTACGGAAGTCAAAGTCTGACTCGGCGTCGAAGAAGACCAATCGCGGAACCGCGGAGAGGCGGAGACACGGAAGCCAGTCGCGTGGAGTAATGGCTCGGCTTATGCCTCCGCGCCTCCGTCCTGCCGCGTTTTCGCGATCAATCTTTCTGCATATGTCTCGCCGGGCTGGGGCGCTGCCCCGTTAGAACGTGCCCTTCAGGCCGAACGTCCACAGCGAGCCGAAGTCTTCGCGCTGGCGGAACTGGGCATGCTCGGGCGTGCGCGGGTTGTGGACCTCGAAGTCCTCGGTGGCGTCGCCGATGTTCCGCAGGTTGGCGAAGACCGCGAGGCGCTTGTAGAAGTAATATTCGCCGAGCACGTCGATGTAGAGCCGCTTCGTGCCCCAGTTGTATGTGTTCGGCTCGATGCTCCGGCCTGCGGCCACGAGGCCACGGCGGTGCTTGCCGCGGTAGTTCCAGTTGACGCGCAGATTGTAGGTGGGGCGGGAAAGACTGATCCCCCAGCTGCCGCTGCGCGGGATGTAGTTGGCCATGGCGTTGGTCTCGTCGCCGATCGCCCGCTGCGCGCTGCCGTTGGCAAAGATCTGCAGTCCGCGCGCCCAGTTCGGCAGGAAGGTGAGCGCCTGCTTGTAGTTGAAGTCGATGCCGGTCATCCGGACCTGGTTCTGCAGGTTGTACTGGGTCGAGACGTCGAAGCGGTCGTAGTCGTCGGGATCGAGGCTGTAGAGGCTGAGGAATTCCGGCGAGGCGTTGAAGACCGTCGTCGCGAACATGTTCGTGAAATCACGGCGGAACGCCCCGACGGAGAACAGGCCGACGCGCTCGAAGTAGTATTCGAGCGTGACCTTGTACGTCTTGGCCTCCCACGCCTTGATGCCGGCGTTGTTCACCGTGATCCGGTTCGAGCTGGTGGCGGGAAGTTCCGTATCCGGAAGGGTGAGACTCCCGGCGTACTGGGCGAAGTTGGGGCGGCCGACGGAGTGGTAGTAGCCGGCGCGGGCGATCAGGTTCTCGCGCAGGTTGAAGCTGGCGTTGAGGCTCGGGAACCAGCGGAAGTACTCCTTCTTCGCGCGCAGGCCGCGGTCGACGTTGGTCAGCATCGTCGTCTGCACGCCGGCCGGCGCGATCGGCAGCGGGCGGCCGTTGGCGCCGAGGATGTAGGAGCCGTCGGGCCGCTGCTGGAAGTTGCGCGTGGGGTCGATCAGCCTGCCTTCGCCACTGACGTTGGTCTGCTCGGCGCGAACGCCGCCGACGAGCTTCAGCCGGCGGTCGAACAACTGCAGGTCGCCCCGGATGTAGGCCGAGGAGATCACTTCCTCGGCGTGCTTCGACAGCTCGACGCGCCGGGCGTATTCGGTGTCGCGGTTGATCGTCCAGTAGGTCGGATTCTGGGTCGCGTATTCCCAGAGCTTGAAGTTGCTCGGATACTGGATCGGGGGAAAACCGTAGACGCCCTGACGCTGCGAGAAGATCTCGTCGAGGATGCCGGCCGAGCCCGCGTTGTCGTTGGCGCCGTTCGCCACGTTGGGGTTGGCGGTGTTGACGCCGTCGGAGCCGACGTGGGTGTACGTGGGATTCTCGCCGCGGATGTCGCGCATCGAGTGCCGGATATCGAGGCCGGTCTTGAGCGAGAACGGGATGCGCCCGAGCATGAAGTCGCGCCGGACGTTGGCGAACGCGCTGCGCTGCAGGTCCGCGGTCTCGCGGGCGTCGCTGTTGGCGGTGTTGAGGTTGTAGCTCGACAGGACGTACGGATTCACCGGGGCGCCGGTGACGCCGTCGTGCACCGTGATGATGCGCGGCCGCAGGAAGAAGATGTCGCGGAAGGCCACCGTGACATTGGTGCGGCGCACCTGGGTGGCGTTGAAGTAGCCGCGCGCAATGTCGGTGTAGTGGTTGGTCGCGTGCGAAAGTCCCGCGCCGGCCTCGGCCTTCCAGACCGGACCGTCGTAGAAATACCGCAGCGTCGGCATGTACGTCGTGCCGCGCTTGTCGCGGGAGCCGGTGGAGACGCGAATCTCGCCCGCGCCGGCGTAGCCGTTGGTGTTGAACGTGTCGTAGTCGCCCGGGTTCACGCGGTTGACGAGGAAGAGCAGGCTGCGGTTGTTGAACTCGGCGTCGAAGAGCGCGTATTGAAACGCGAAGGACACGCGGTGGTTGCGGCTCAGCCGGTAGTCGATGGTCGCGCCGGCGGACGACCGCTGCGTGATCTTGGTGCCGTCACGCACGGTGTAGTCGCTCAGGTACGGCTTGTCCGGCGTCGTGTCGGGCAGGTTGCCGAACGGATTCGCCGCCGTGGGGGCGCTGGTCGCCGCACTCACGCCGCGCCAGGTGCTCTGGGTGAAATCCTGCATCGTGTACTGCGTCGAGTGTCCGCCCGAGAGGGTGAAGCCGAACGAGCGATTCACTGGCGCGACGTAGGAGAAATCGAAACCGGGGTGGATCTTGTAGGTCTCGTCGCGGATCGGGCCCGGGGTCTTGCGCAGGCTGCGCTCGGCGTCGCGCATCATGACATAGACGCTGCCGTTGAACTGCGGGCGGGAGCGCTCGAACGCGCCGCGCGGCACCATGTTGACGGCGCCCGCAAGGGCGGAGCCCGTGGTCTCGGGGGTCGGTGTATAGGAAACCTCGATACGGGCGACATTGTTGATCGAGACCTGCTCGAGCTCGACGGTGCGGGCGGTGCCCGAGGACTGGGCGCTGGCGAGGTTGAAGCCGCCGACCGTCACGGGCACGTTGTCGGGCGGGACGCCGTTCATCGAGATCGTGCGCGCGTCACCGCCGACGTAGTCGATGGTGATGCCCGGAAGGAATTTAAGGAACTCACCGACGTTGCCCTCGGCAACCGCGCCGAATTCATCGGCGGCGACGACGTTCATGACGTTCGCGGCGAAGCGCTGCTCGTTGATGGCGATCGCGGCGCCGTCCATTTCCTTCGACGTCGACACGATGAACTGGTCGAGCTTCACCGTCGTGTCCCCGGTCCCGGGACGCGCATCGGCGTCCGCGAGGTTGAAGTCGCGCTGGGCGATCTGGCCGGCGGTGACGTTGACGACGACCGACTGCGCGACCAGTCCGGTGTAGAAGGCGCGGACCCTCGCCGTGCCCGCGGGCACGTTCACGAAACGGTACTGTCCGGTGCTGTCGGTGAACGTCTCGAGCTGGGTTCCCTCGAGGGTGACGCGGGCCTTCTCCAGGTACTCGCCGTTGCGGGTATTGAAGACCCGGCCCTCGATCGTGCCCCCGGTGGCCTGGGCCCGTGCGGCGGGGAGGAAAGGAGCGAGGCCGGCGGCCAGGAGGCAGAGCCGGATGAGGACAGTGAGGGTGAGGGTACGGTGCATGGTGGGTCAGGGGACGCGGCAGCAGGATGCCGGGGCAGGCGGACGGGTCGGGGAGGCGGGAATTAGGTCCATCGTCCCGCGCGGCTCAATGAGAATCCGGCGTCCCGGTGAGATGGCATCCGCTTGCACTTGGGATCGACGGTTTCACGGGGATCCGTACGCTCCGGCCACCTCCGATGAAGCGACCCACGCGAGACGAGCGACAGCGCATGTGCACGGGCAAGCGCCGTTACCGCACCCAGGGTGACGCGCTCGACGCGGCGGCGCTGGCGGGAGTCGAGCGCCGGCGTTCGGCGTACCTCTGCCCGCTGTGCCGGCACTGGCACCTCACGTCCCGTTGACAGTCGCGGACCGAACCGGGGCGCCACTGTGCCGTCCCGGGCGGCGGAATCGGTTGCTTTGGATTGCGGTGTCTCCGGCCGCCGCTGAGATGAACCAATGGCGACGCGCGACCTCGTGATCGGCTTCGATGCCGACGACACCCTCTGGCACAACGAGAACATCTTTGAAAAGACGCACGAGCGCTACCGTGCGCTGCTGGCGCAGTACCATGATGCCGCCACGGTGGACCGGACGCTCTTCGCGACGGAGATGCGCAACCTCGACCTCTACGGCTACGGGGTGAAGGGCTTCACGCTGTCGGCGATCGAGACCGCGATCGAGCTGACGGCCGGGAAGATCCGCGCCGACGAGATCCGGCACTTGATCGCGCTGGGCCAGGAAATGCTGGCGCATCCCGTGGAACTCCTCGATGGCGTGGTCGAGACCTTGTCCGGCCTGGCCCGCGCGCACCGGCTGCTGGTGATCACGAAGGGCGACCTGCGGGACCAGGAGCGCAAGCTCGCGAAGTCGGGGCTCGTCGGCCACTTCGAGCGGGTGGAGATCCTGTCGGAGAAAGATGCGGCGACCTACGCGACCGTCTTTCGCCGGCACGCCATCGATCCGGCCCGGTTTCTCATGGTGGGAAACTCGCTGAAGTCGGACATCCTGCCGGTGCTCGAACTGGGCGGGGCGGGCGCGCACGTCCCTTACCACCTCACCTGGGCCGCGGAACGCGTGGAACGGGCGCCGCAGGTCGAGGGCCGCTTCTTCCGGTTGAAGACCCTGCGGGAATTGCCGGACGTGGTGTCCAGTCTCGCGGGCCAGTAGGGCCGTTTCAGGACGGAGGTCGCCGTATCGCGGAGGGCGCTGCTTCGTCAGCGGCGCGGCTGCGACGAAGCGCCGCCCACCGCTTCGGGCGCCACCCTCAGTTGCGATTCCCTGCGTTTTCTGCCGGTCGCGTGGCCGTCCCTGGCTGCTGTTTTCCGAGAGAGCGGACGAGGGCGTCCGCGCACCGGGGCGAAAAAAGAGCCGCACCCCGAAAGGTGCGGCCCAAGTCGTGAGTGAAACCGACGCCGGGCTCAGGCGAGCGCAGCCAGGTAATTCTTCTCGGCGGCGTCCCAGTCGACGACGTTCCACCAGGCGGTGACGTAGTCGGGACGGCGGTTCTGGTAGTTCAGGTAATAGGCGTGCTCCCAGACATCGAGGCCGATGACGGGCTTGCCCTCGATGCCGGCAACAGCCTTGCCCATGAGCGGGCTGTCCTGATTGGCGGTCGAGCCGATCGCGACCTTCTTGTCGGCCCCGACGATCAGCCAGGCCCAGCCGGAGCCAAAGCGGCCGGCGGCGGCCTTGGCGAACTCGGCCTTGAAATTGTCGAAGGATCCCCAGGTCGCGTTGATCGCCTCCGCGAGCTTGCCCTTGGGCGCGCCACCCTTGCCCGGCCCCATGATCGTCCAGAAGAACGCGTGGTTGCTGTGGCCGCCGGCATTGTTGCGGATCGCGCCGCGGATCGCCTCCGGCACCTTGCTCAGGTCGGCAATGAGCGTGTTCACGTCGAGGGCCGCGAGTGCCGGGTGATCCTTCAGCGCGTTGTTCGCGTTGGTCACGTAGGCGTTGTGGTGCTTGCCGTGGTGAATCTCCATCGTCTTGGCGTCGATGTGCGGCTCGAGCGCGGTCGGAGCGTAGGGCAGTTTCGGAAGTTCGAAGGCCATGGGAGTGGTTGTTTAGCGGGTTGGGAACGAACGATGAGAGGCAACTGATGCACCCGAAGTCGGATACGTCAACTGCCCGGTGTGGCTTAGCGACTCCTCCGACGTTCTATTGCATCCTGCCTGCGGTGCGCCTACGCGTACGTCACCATGATCACCCGTCGCACGTTTCTCAAAGCCTCCGGAGCAGCCCTCGGCGCGTGCGCCCTGCCCGCCGTGGGACTCACCGCGAGCGCTCCGAAAACCGTCCTGCTGCAGTGTGCCTGGGCGACCAAGAACATCGGTGACATCGGTCACACCCCGGGCACGCTGCGCTTCCTCGAACGCTATCTGCCGCAGGCGAAGGTCATCCTCTGGGCTGCCAACACGAACGCGCAGGTGGATGCGATGCTGAAGCGGCGGTTCCCGCAGGTGGAGATCGTGAAAGGGTCCCTCGCGCAAAAGGACGGCGCCGTGCAGCGGGCCATCCAGCGGTCCGACTTTTTCCTGCGGGGCCCCGGCATGGGCCAGAGCACCGATTTCATGATTTATTGCCGGTCGATCGGGAAACCGTGGGGCCTGCAGGGGCAGTCGTACTTCCCCGACATGATCACCGGCGAAGGTGGCGAGGAGCGCAAGGCCCTGCTCAACAGCGCGGCGTTCATCTACTGTCGCGATTCCAAGACGCTCGCGATGCTCCGCGCCGCCGGCGTGAAGCCGCCCGTCCTCGAGTTCGCGCCCGACGGCTGCTTCGGCATCGACGTCCGCGACGAGGAACGGGCGCTGAACCGTTTGAAGAAGCACGGGCTCGAGCCGAAGAAATTCATCACGCTCCAGCTCCGCACCCACTCGCCCAGCAGCCCCGGCGTGGATGACCAGCGCCCGCAGAAACTGAATCCCCTCCATCCCACGCCGGAGAACATCGCCGACGACACGCGGCGGGCGAAGGTGTACCAGGACCTCATCGCGCTGTGGGTGAAGGAAACCGGGGGCAAGGTCGTCATCGCACCCGAGGTGGAGAAGGAAATGATCTACAACAAGAAGTTCGTCTACGACCCGCTGCCCGATCACCTCAAGCCGCACGTCGTGAACTTCGACACGTTCTGGAACGCGGACGAAGCCTGCTCCTTCTACGCGCGCGCCCACACCGTGATCTGTCACGAACCGCACACTCCCATCATGGCGCTCGCGATGGGCACGCCGATGATGCACACCTTCTCCGAATTCCATTCGCCAAAATGTTGGATGTTCAAGGACATTGGCCTGGAAGAGTGGGCGCCCGAATTCGACCGCACGTCCGCGCGGCAGATGTTCGACATCCTCATGGGCATTCACCGCGATTACGCCGCGGCCGAGGCCAAGGTCAAAAAGGCGATGGCCTACGTCGAGGATCGGGCGAAGTCCCAGATGAAGGTGCTGCAGGGCGTCATCGGCGCGTGAGTAATACCAGCGGCCCGTGACTCTTGGACTCCTTGGATTGTCATCCTGAGCGCAGCGAAGGATCCAAGTGCAAGCACGCTGGCGGGCGCCGTGCTGGATTCTTCGCTGCGCTCAGAATGACAGGGGAATAATCAAATTCTTTCGGGACGTCGGAATTATTTCTCAACGTACCAGGTCATCACACCCCGATAGTAGTCCCAGCTCGGCATGAGCTGCGGCGAGATGAATGCCCCGTCGCTGTTGGCGCCGACCGTGACCAGGATGCGTTTCAAGCCCTGCGGAGTCTGCCGGGTGCCAATGCCGACGGCGCAGCACGTGAATGTGTAGCCGATCGGCTTGCTGGGTTCGACGAGCACGATGTCCCCATCGAGCCGGTAGCGCCCCGAGTGCTTTTCCGAGCCGCCGGAGTTTCCGAATTGCGGGTGGCTCGACGCGTAGGCGAACGAGTAGTCGTAGGTTCCGTCCGTCCCCAGCCGGAACGATCCGCCCGACGTGCTCACCGCCACGCCCGCACTCATTCCGGTCATCGTGTTCACGTAGGAGCCACCGTACGCGCTGCTCGTCGTGCCCCAGTTGCCCTGCAGGTCCGAGGCCGCGAAGAATCCACCGCTTGGATACGGTGCGCGTCCACCTGCCGGCTGGATCGACTCCAGCATTTCCAGGAGCGGCCGCCAGAGCGCGTTGAACGCCGCGGACTCCTTGAACGAATTCATGCCGGTGCTGGCATCCACCGGCTCGACCAGGGCCGTGATCGGCTGCACGCGTCCGCCTCCCAGGTCGACCAGGTAGAGCACGGCGTAGGGTTTCAGCGCGCCTTCCGCCCGCACCTTGCGGTTGAAGAACCGGCCCATGTAGTGGACCACGAGACCGCTCTTTATGCGGGCGCGATAGTGCACCACGGTGTCGCCCAGTTCGAATGCCTCGAACTGCTGCCGCCAGACTTCGTCGAAGGTGGCGTGCGCGCTGCCCGACATCGCCCGCGGGGGCATGACGAAGATCGCCGCCGGGTGCCGGCCCTCGCCCCTGGGATCGCGCGTGCCGTCGTTGAGCACGTCAAAGAGCGTCGCACGGAATATCGTCGCCCAGTTCGCCTCCTCGCGCGCCCAACCCGCGGGCGGCGTGTAGGTGATGCCGCTGACGGCCGGTCCGCCGGCCGGAGCAGCGGCGGGCGGTTGAGTCGGGGCGCGCACAATGGTCACCGGTGGAGGATTGGCTGCGGCAGCCTCGTCTTCCTTCACCTTGCGCGCCGCCTCCTCGAGGCCGGCGCGGACCACCATCCCCTGCGGCCCGAGATCGACGAGGTGTGGGTTCACGCCGATCAGCGACTCAAAGCCCGCCGCGGCGATCTTGCGCAGATCCTCCTGGCTGGCGGGGTCGGTCGCGACCTCCTTCATGCCCATCACGAACACCTGGAACCCGAGGCAGAATTCCCAGTACTTCTGCTTGTCCGCGTCGCTCACCTGCGCGATTTCCGGCCCGGCCAGCACGCTGACGATCTGTGCGTGCAGCGCATCGCCCGCCTCCTCGCTCGGCTCCACCTGCCGGACGATGCCCCAGAGTTGTGACGCGAAAAGTGACGTCGCCGCAGCCACGTCGCGGTCCGCTCCGTCGGCCTCGGCGGCAAGGAGTTTCCGGGCCTCGCGCGCACCGGCGTCCATCAGGGCGAAAACAGCCTCGCGCTCGGTGTCGTTGCTCGTCAATTGCCGCGCGAGCTGGGGCAGCAGCAGCCAGTTGGGCGCCGCCTTGAAGCGGAACTCCGGCCGCAGCAGTTGCTCCTTGGTCGGCTTCGCGCCCGACGGCGCGGCGCGTTTCTCGGTGAGCTTCTTGACGAGGCCGCTGAGGGCGGAGGCCGGCGGGGGCGGGGTGTCGGAGGCGAGGAGCGGCGACAGCGGCAGCGCGAGCATGAGGAACACGCGCGAGGCGATGCGACGTGCGCAGCTCAAGGAGCGAGAAGAGGGCATGGTGGGGAACGGTGCGGAGGCGATGCGGTGGGTGGGCGTGATCCAGGGTTTCCTATCCTCGTTTCTTGCCCGCCGGGCCGCCCTTCTTCGTTGGTACATTGGGGGCCGAGGGCACCGCAGGCAAAGCAGTCGGCGCGTCTGCCTTCACGGGCGGCGGACTGAGTCGCTCGATTTGCACGTGGATCGTGTAGCGAGCTTCGTCCTGCTCGGTCAGGTTGTCCACGCCCGGGCTGCGCCGCGTGGCGAGCGACGCAGTGACCACCGAGGCGGAGCCCGAGCCGAGCACCTGCTCGATGTTGGATCGCACGAGCACGAAGCCATGCGGCACATAATCCCAATATCTCGGAGCCGCGTTCTTGATCGCGCCGATCGGCCGGGTGCCGATGGGCCGGCCTTCAAACGAGATCGTGGCGTAGCGGCCGTTGCTGACGGGCGTCAGCGGCGAGTAGCGGATTTCGGTCGGCGCCGCGTCTAGCGCCGCGCGGCCCACGGTGCGGATCCATTCGTGGCCGATGTTCTTGTTGAAGGGATCGTCTGGAATGGGATTCCAATGTCGTTGCCACGCATTCCAAGCCGCGGGCGAATCGTTGTCCCACTCAAACGCGGTCAGGGCGACAATCACCGGCTGGTCGGTGTTGCTCAGGTCGCCCTGCCACAAGAACAGGGGCAGACGGTCGCTGCTGACCAAGATCCCGGGCTGCGGCATCAGCGCCGCAGCAGAAGGAATCGCATCGCCGGATCGGATGCCACCCGTCGGGCTCGCGCCACCCGCGCGCGCCCGCCCGGGGCGATTGTTGTCGTCGCCCATCACGACCGACTGCACGAAGCCAAGCGGCACGGTTTCAAGTTGCGGCAGGCCGGGCCCGTCCTTCAGGCGGCCGGTGGCGCGATAGGCCCCGAAGAAAATTTCGTCCCCACGTCCGTCGCCGTCGAAGATGTCGTCATCGGTGGTCTTGCGCTCCACACTGAACCCCAGCAGAACGACCCGGTAGCGTCCTCGCCATGTCGCCACGGTGGCATCCACCGAGGCGTTCACCGGCGCCACCTCGCGGTCATAGGAGGCAGTGACGACAAAGCGCAGCTTGTCTTCGGGCAGATTGGAGAGGTCCACGCTGGTTGCCGCCGCCCCGATCTCGAGTCCGTAGTGCGGCAGCCCGGAAGCGAAAACGCGGTAGCCCTCCATCCCCAGCGTGTTTGCCGGCAGATCCCACGTGAGCTTGATCGCTTTTTCCCCGGTCTGCGTGGCCTTCAGGTTGCTCACAGCAAAAGCCTGCTTGGGATTGGCGAACGTTGCTTCGGCTTCCCCGACGCGGCCATCCTCGTAACGAGCCACGAGGCGATAGACCGTGCCCGGAGCGACAAACGCCCGATCGATCGCACTGTGGCGGTTCAACGGAATCCCAGCCTCGACCAAGACCCACTGGCCCGCCGTCTGGCGAAACACGTCGACGGTTTTGGATCCGCTCGGGCTTGTCCAATAGACTCCGTGCGAGTGCGGATTCTCCGAAGTGAACGTGATGAGAGTCGGCGGCGGCCCCGGCGGCACGGGCGCAAGCGTCTTTGGGGTCTGGATCGCGGGAGGAGCGCCGCCCGCGATCGGCCGGGGGCCGCCGCCCGCGGGCGGCGTGGCGGGTGAGGGAGGCGGCGGGACGACGGCATTCACGCCGACCATGACCGAGGCGAAGATCGGCGACACGTTGGTCACGCGGGTTCCGGGCTGATCGTTGGCGCCCGGGATGTAGTCCGAATAGTCGGTCGCCACGCGGATCTCGTGCACGCCGGAGGGGACGCCGGTCAGTTCAAGCAGGCCGAATCTCCGGGTAAGAACATTAAATGAAATTCCCTGACCCGCTGGCGGCAATCCCGGCCCTTGGACGACGTATCCCTTGGTATGGTTGGGCAGGAGGATCCACTCGACTCGCACCCGGTCCGGCCCGATCTGCGTTGCAACCAGACCGGTGGGCCGCTGGGGCTGCGGCGGATTGGGATATTCGAGGGTGGCCGCCCCTTCGCGTCCGTCGGAGTAGCGCGCGACCACCTTGTAAGCCGAATTGAGCGGGATAAATCTGCGATGACTTACCTCCATGCGGTAAACCCCGCTGGCCGAAAGGCGTGGGTCGATCACCGGCGGTGTATTGAAGAGAAATCTCCAACCATCCTGATCGCGAACGTGGATATCAAACGACGCTGGACGGTCATCGCGGGTGAAGCTCCACCCGATCTCGTGATGCGCGGGACTGCGGGAGCTGAGCACCAAGTTCGTCGGCGGAGGCCCCGGCGGCGCAGCGGGCGGCGGCGTGAATGTCTCAGGCTTCGGCACGATGGCCACCGGCGTGCGCGTGGGGGTGGGCGGCGGCGGCGTGGCTGCCACACCCCGCGCCGCACCGAGCAGGGTCTCGAACGCCTTGGCCCGCTCATTTTCCGGAATGTTTTCGAACGTGAAACCCACGTACACGATGCGCCCGCTGCCATAGGAATTGGCCACGGCGACCGGCAAGCCGCCACCACCTTCCGCCTTCGCGTAGGCCGTCGCCAGCGGCGAGGTGAACACGATCGCCGCACCATCGGGATTCACGACGCTGAACTGCGTTTCGGTGGCGCCGGCCCGCTCGACCTGGAATTCCGTCCCGTCATGCGCCCGGACGGTGCCGCGGACGGCACGCTCGACCAGTCCGTAGCAGCCGTTCACCGCGAGCACCTCCTTGAGAAACGGATGCTCGGCGGCGTCCCACGATTGACCGTAGACGAGATTGTTCACGTAGCCGGGGGAAACCAGGATCACGGCCCCGCCGGTTTCCTCCAGGTAGCGGCGGAGCGCCGTCTCGTCCTCGCGGCCCACCGTGTCGTTGTTCGAACCGTAGGACGCGCCGGTGTACCAGAGCACGACGTTGAACGCGCGCAGGCGATCGAACGCGGGGCCGTTTTCCCGGTTCTTCACCACATCGACCGACCACGCGTCGGCGCGGCCGCCGACGGCGCTGGACACCAGCGCGCGGAAAATCTCATCGGAGCGCTGCACCGTGCCCGTGTCTCCGCTGGCGTTGTTCGAGGAGGCGTCGTCATCGACGAGCAGGATGCGCAGCGGCCCGGCGGCCTTGGGCGGAGGCAGGCTCGCGAGGGGAGGGGAAGGCTTGCGGCGGCCAGGTTTCGTCGCCTCCGGTGCGAGCGTGGCGGCCGCGGGAGCCGTCGGTGCGATCGCGCGGGTCGCAGGTGACCTCGGGAGCGGCGTGGCTTGCGCGACCTGCTTCTCGGTGAGCGGCTTGACGAGGCCGCTGCCGGCCGGGGCGGCGGCCTCGAGCGGCGAGGGAGCCAGCCCGAATGCGAGGAGCGGCAGGAGTAGCGCGGCGGAACGGCGAAAGGTCATGGTGACGTGCTTGGGAAAAGCGGGGCCCGAGGGAGAACAACCACGTGGTGCGGATGCGAGCTGGACCGCGCTGAAGAAAAGCGCAGTCCCGACCGGCGAACCAGTCGGCAACGGAGAGCGGAGGGTGGGCAGGAGGGTCCAGCGTTCAACCGAGCGGGTGCGGAGACGTTTCAATGGTTTCCGCCCGAGCTCCAGTCTTTCCCGTCAGCCTTCGTCACCTTTTTGCCCGCAGGGTGGCGAGACGTGAACCGGGTCTTTCGCGAAGGGTGAAACGCTCCCCCCGGAGGGGCCGACTCGGTCGGGGCGAAACGCGGACCAGGTCGCCCGGACATGGGCCGGCGGAGATTTCGCGCGCACGGCCCTGGCGTCATGAAGTTTCCGGGTTAAGGGAGAAGCTGACCCCGAGATCACGCGGGTTGAGGTGGCAGCGCGGCGCCTCTCGCCGGCGGGCGCGGTTCCGGCCGGAGTGGGCCCGGCGATGATCGCCGGCGGAGACGGCTCGGAGTCGAGTGCGCGTGCCTGCACTCCGGCGTCGTTTCGACTCGGAGTGCGCGGGGAGGATGACGCGCCGTGCCCGGTTCAGAAATTGCCGCGGACGCCGAAGACCCAGGACGCGCCGTAGTCCTGACGCTGCCGCAGCTGGGCGATGAGCGGAGTGTTGGGGCCCGCGATCTTGAAGTCCTCCGTCGCGTTGTTCAGGTTGCGGATGCTGCCGAAAACCGAAATGCGACGGGTCAGGGCGTAGTCGCCGGTGACGTCGATATAGAGGCGCTTCGAGCCCCAGTTGTACGTGTTGGGCTCGATGCCGCGGCCGGTGACCAGGCCGCGGCGCTGCCGGCCGCGGTAGTTCCAGTTCATCTTCAGGTTGAATTTTTCGCGGCTGAGGCTGGCGCCCCAATTGTAGGTCCGTGGCACGTAGCCCGAGAAATTGGCGGCGGCCGGTCCGGTTGCCCGCTGCACGCTCGCGTTGGCGAACACCTGGAGCCCCCGGGCAAAATGCGGCAGAAACGCGAGGGCCTGCTTGTAGTCGAACTCGTACCCTTCCATCCGCACCCGGCTGGTGATGTTGAACTGGGTGGAGACCTCGTAGAGGCCGTAGACCGAGGGATCGAGGTCGTAGAGGGCGAGAAATTCCGGGCTCGGCGTGAAGACCGTGTTGCCGAAGAAATTTTCGAAATCGCGGCGAAACGCGCCGACCGAAATCTGGCCGACGCGCTGGAAGTAGTACTCGAGCCGGACCTTGGTGGAGTTCGCGCTCCACGCCTTGATCCCGACGTTGTTGACCGTGATTCGATTTCCCGGACTCGGTGGGTTCTCGGTATTGGGCAGAGTGACACCGCCGGCGTACTGATTGTAGTCCGGGCGGCCGAGAGAACGGTAAGCCGAACCCCGCACGATCAGATTCTCCAGTATATTGTAGCTCGCGTTGAGGTTCGGAAAAAGGCGCAGGTACTCTTTCTCCGCCTTCAGGCCGCGATCGATATAGGTCAGCCGTGACGTGCCCAGCGCGTCCGTGAAGATGGGCAGCGGACGTCCGTCGGCGCCCAGGATCGCCTTGCCACTCGCGTCACGCTGGAAATTCCGCGTCGGATCACTGAGCGGACCCTCGGAGGAGACATTGGTCTGCTCGGCCCGGATCCCGCCGACGAACTTGAGCCGTCGCTCGAGGAAGGCTGCGTCGGCCCGGAAATAGACCGATGAAATCACCTCGGCGGCCCGCTTCGAAAGCCCGACTTCGGACCGGTACGCTCCGTTCTGATCGAGGTTGAAATACTCTGGACGGGCCCGGTAGAGCGCCCAGAGCTTCTCGCCGCTCACCCACTGCACCTTGCCGAAACCAAACGGCGTGTTGCGCTGCGAGAAACTCTCATCGAACGCCACGCCGGCGCCGTCATCGCTGCCGTTGTCGGGCGTGGTCGAGGGACGCCCGTCGGCGCCGACGAACGTCCAGCTGGGGGAGGATCCGCGGATGTCCCGGACGGATTGGCGCAGGTCGAAACCGGCCTTGAGGGCGACGGGAACGCGACCAAGTGCGAGATCCCGCCTGATGTTGCCGAAGACGCTGCGCTGCAGATCGGAGGATTCGCGTTCCGAGTTGCTCGTGTTCAGCACCACGAAATTGTTGATGTTATAGGGATCGACGGGCGCGCCGGTCACGCCGTCCCGCACTGTGATGCGGCGGGGCCGCAGATAAAAATTGTCGTCGAACGATATCGTCACCCCGGCCCGCCGGCCCTGGGAGTTGGCGAAGTACCCTTCCGAGCCGTCGCGGTAGTGGTTGCTCGCGTGCGACAGACCCATGCCCGCCTCTATCCTCCACACGGGACCGTCGTGCCGGTAGGAGAGGGTCGGCATGTAGGTCGTGCCGGACTTGCGCCGCATGCCGTTGTTGTCGAGACGCATCACGCCGCGACCAGTCTCGCCATGGGTGAAGGTTGTCGAAAAATCCTCCGGGGCCACCCGGTTGACGAAGAACGTCAGCATGCGATTGCTGAGCTCGGCGTCGAAGTACGCGTACTGAAACGAAAAGGAAACCCGGTCGCGCGGTGTAAGCCGGTAGTCGAGGGTCGCTCCGAGGGATGACCGTTTGCTGAACTTCGCGGAGTCCTGGATCAACACGTCGGTGAGGTACGGCTTATCCGGAGTGCTATCCGGATACTGGTTGTTGTTCGTGGTGGCGGTGAGGCCGGTGGTCGTGCCGCCCAGACCGCGCCACGTGTTCTGAATAAAGGCGTCGCTCGTGTATTGCGTGCTGCTGCCGCCGGAAAGGGTGAAGCCGAACCGTTTGTTCACCGGCACGATGTAGGTGAAATCAAAACCTGGCTGGATCTTGCGCGTCGGCCGGGTGCGGGGAC
>JAEUHA010000456.1 GCA_016793535.1 Opitutaceae bacterium
CTGTGTTCTCGTCGCGCCCCGCCCCCCCCGGGGGGCGCCGCGCCCCCCCCCCCCCCGCCCCCCCCCGCGGGGGGCGCCCCCCGCCCCCCCCCCCACCCCCACCCCGGGGCCCGCGGCCCCCCCCGCTCCCAGGGGGACGTCCCGGGTTGCATGGCAACGCCGGCCCCGTCAGTTCGCCTCGTCGCGAATCTTCACCTTCGCCCGGCAGTTGCCGCGGCCGGCGGCGGCGGGTCCGAAATGGGGATTCGGCGGACTTCCATCGCGCGCCGTGCACAAGGTCGTGCCCATGGGCAGCGGCAGCATCGCGCGCCACACGTAGCCCTGGCCGCGGATCGCGGTCAGCCGCCAGGTGTAGTAGTTCGGATAGCACATGAGGCAGGTCAGGTCGCCGCTCGAGCGGCTGTCGTCACCGGCGATCTGACCCTTCAGCTCGAAATAGTCCTTCTTCGTCACCGTGCCGTCGGGGTTCGTGACCGTATGCTCGCGCGCGGTGACCTCGGTGCCGTCGGATCCGATGACCTTGTACCGCGGCGGCACGTGCGTCCGGTCGAGCTGGCGCGTGGGGCTCGAGCTCTCGCGGTCGCCGTGGTGCGGCACGCCGCAGGCATGGGCGAGTTCATGGGCCACCGTGTTCGCCAGCTCGTCGGCCAGCGTATACGGAGTCCGGATACCACCGGCCGCGTTGGCCGCGGCCTGGGCCGCGTAGCCGCTGGCGATCGCCGCGAAATCGACCGCGACGAAGTCGCACGTCAGCGGCGTCTTGTTGCGCCGCTCGAGCGGCGCGGCGACCCCGACGTCGCCGGCCACGCCGGAGTTCAGCGCGTAGAGGAGCACGCCGTGCTGGGGTTTGTGGTGCCCGTACGCACTGTTGGCGTTCATCCGCCGGCTCGCCGGCGCCTCGTCCTGCCAGACCGGCACGACGTGCGCGTCACCGATCGCCCCGGCGAGCAGGCGCCCGCCGGCCAGCGCCGCCGGCAGGTTTCCGCCGACCGGCTGCAGGTTGAAGGACTGCGCCGCCCCGCCCGCGCCGGAGACCGCGGTCCGGCCGCGCTGCGCGAGCAGGAGCACGAGGTTCTTTCGCTTCGGATCAAGCCGGGCGTCGGCGTCCCGCCGCGAATGCTGCCCGCGCGCGATCAGCCCGCGGTACTCCTCATAGAGCGTGAACCCGTCGCCGTCGTTGGCATTGCCCGGTGACTTCTCCGTGTCGTCCAGGTCCGCCCGGTCCGTCACGCCGTACTGTTCCTTCCATGCGTCGCCGATGTTCGAACCGGCCGCGCGTTGCGGCATGGGCAGCGAGCGGGCGCCGCTTCCCGCCACGGTGGCGAGCACGTCGCCGTAGTCGGGGACGTACGCGATCGCCGTGACGTTGCCGTACGCGCCCCAGTCGAAGGCCCCGAGCACGACCGAGGCCTGGCGCCAGTCACCGACCGGCGTCTCCGCGGCCTGGGCGTCGGGGCCGAGCGGTTTGGCGTCACCGCCGGCGACGAAACGCAGGTCGAAGTCCTTCGGATCGGGGGCGGCGTCGACGGGAAAGTTGAGGCAGACGCCCGGCTCGGTCGAGCTGCGCGCGAGGTCGAAACGGATGTTCACCGCGCCGCGCTCCAGGGGACCACCGTCCTTGCGGCGCAGCGTGGCGGTGAGCGTCGCGGTGTTGCCCGGCGCCCCGCGCGGCGACGCGGGCGTCGGGCCCTCGGGGAGCCAGCGCGCGTGGTCTTCCATCGCGAGGATCAGCTCGAGCGGTGGCTTGGGCCCGGGCCGGCCGATCTGCCAGCGCAGATGCACGGGGTTGGGTGTGCCGCCTTCCTGCTGCTTCAGCAGCCTGCCCTCGGGCACGATGTTGGTGCCGAGGTGCCCGCCGCCGATCGGCGGATGAAAGACCGCGTGGCCGCGAATGACATCGTCGCCCGCCGGCAGCGGGAGATCGCCGCTCTCGTAGGCCACGCCGGTGGCGTTGGGCGTGTACTGCGGCGCCATGCCCGGGCCGGTCAGCGTCACGGTGGTCTTGGTCTCGAGGTCGAACGCGATCGAGTAGACGCCGCGCTGGGCATCGATGTGGACCGTCACGGCACATTCGCCCGGCACGCCGCTCCCCTCCTCCCGCCGCACGACGGCCTGGCCGCCGCCCAGAAACGTCATCGTATCTCCGACGCTGATACTCCCCTGCCCGGGTCGGTCGAGCTTGAAGGAATCGACCCCCGCGTAGGCGCGGTAACGGTCGAGCATCGCGTCGAAGGCCCCGGAGCGTTCCGAGTCGAACCGGATCGAGGAGCCGTTGGCCAGTGTCTTGGTGGCCGCATCGCCATAGGTGAAGATCACCTGCACGGCGACCTGGTCGCGCGACCGGAGCGGCACCGTGGGAGCGGCGCCCGCGGGCAACAGCGTGGGAGTGGCGGCCAGGAAAAGGGCAAGGCAGACGGAGCGCAGCATGGGAACCGGCATGCTAGCAGCAGTCCCGCCCGCGCGGCAGGGGCCGAACGGCTAGCCCCGGGAAATTCGTGCGGTCCCGGGTTTCGGATTGAAACCTCGGCGTCGAACCCGAAGAGAAGCGGGCCATGCGCGTCCTTTGTGTCCATGCCCACTTCGACGATTTCGAGTTTGTCGCGTCCGGCACCTTCGAGCTGCTGCGCCGGCGGGGGCTTCCGGACTTCCGGGCGCGGGTCGTGGTCTGCACCGACGGACGCGCCGGCCACCAGTTCCGCACCCGCGACGAGACCGCCCGGCTCCGGCAGGCCGAACAGGAGGCGAGTGCGGCCATCGGCGGCTACGAGTTCGAACTGCTCCGGCGGCCGGATGGGCGCGCCTTCGAGGAAGGGCACGGCACCCTCAGCACCGCCCTGATCGCCGCGCTCTGGCACTCGATCCGCGCGTTCGAGCCCGACTACCTGTTCTGTCCGCCGCTGCCCTCGGATCCGCTGGTCGGGGTGCATCCGGATCACATCACGGTCGCGGAGGCGGTCCGGCGCGTGGCGTACATGATCAATGTGCCGCATGCGTTCCTCGACCACTATCCGGTGGCCGACGAAACCCAGTCGCGCTGGGTGAAGACGCCCGTGATCCTCAACACCTACGACGGCTACATGGCGGGCGACAACGCCGGGGACCTCGCGATCGACGTCGAGCCGGCCTTCGACGTGATCGCACAGGAGTCGTGGTGTCACCAGTGCCAGATCAACGAGTGGCTGCCCTGGGTCGCGCGGCATCACATGGAGCCCACGGCGGACCTCGCCGCGTGGAAGGTGAAGTTGCGGGAACGATTCAACCGCCAGGCCCGCGAACTCGGACTCGCGACCGACCGCGCCTGGGAGGTGTTCGTGCCGACCGCGTGGGGCATCGTGCCGACGCTGGAACAACTGGAACGCGACCTGCCGGTCGGGAAACTCGACCCCGCGCGACGCGCGCGCTTGGCGGCGCGACTGGCGAAGTGGGCGTGAGGCGCCGCAAACTGATTTTTAGACAGGATGGACCGGATGGGCAGGATCCAATCCCCGATCAAAAGACTGCATCGCACTTACCGGCTTAACTCAGAGTTCATCTTCCAAATCCTGTTCATCCTGTCCTCTGTTTGCGGTTTGAATCGCGTTGCGGCCGGACCAGCAGCGTGGGGACACGCTGCTCCACCTAGAGTTCGTTCTTGTCCGGCTCGCCCTCGGTCGTCGCGCCCTCGCCGAGCACCGCGGCCGCTTCGGCGGCGGGCAGCGCTTCGACCTTCTTGAGCTTGCGCTCGAGCTGACGGCTGCGGTGGACGGCGTCGTCGATCGTGGTGCCGGTCTCGTCGAGTTTCTTCTTCACCCGCTCGAGCGTGTCGCCGAACTTGCCGAACTCGGTCTTCACCGCGCCGAGGACTTTCCACACTTCGCTCGAGCGCTGCTGGATCGCAAGGGTGCGGAAACCCATCTGCAGGCTGTTGAGCAGCGCGGCGAGCGTCATCGGTCCGACGATCAGGACGCGATGGTCGCGCTGCAGTCCGTCGGCCAGCCCGGGCCGGCGGGCGATCTCGGCGTAGAGGCCTTCCGTAGGGAGATAGAGGATACCGAAATCCGTGGTGTGCGG
>JAEUHA010000543.1 GCA_016793535.1 Opitutaceae bacterium
GGGCTTCTGGTTCGGCAACCAGCCGTTCGTGCAGAAGAACTTCAAGCTCGTGATCCTCGCGATCATCATCCTTTCCGTGCTTCCGATCATCTGGGAACTGTGGCGGGGCTGGCGGGAATCGAAGTCACAGCGCGCGCAGGCTTGACGGTGACGCGGACCCGGGCATCACTCGCCCGGTTGCTTCTGCGAATGTAGCACAATGGATAGTGTAGTGGCCTCCGAAGCCATTGATCCGGGTTCGACTCCCGGCATTCGCACCATCCTTCGCCGTAGGGCGGCGAAGGCGAAGGACGCCCTGCAAAGCCTCGGCGCAGCAAGGCCTGTCCGACCTGCTACGATTGTGGCTACGGATGGCGCAGCCTGCTGACGCGAACCGCTTCGATCACAACCCCGGACGGGTCGGTCATCCCCCACTCGACTCCGCCAGCAATTCCCTCGTCACCCGGATCAGGTCCGTCAGCTCGAAGGGCTTTTCCAGCACCCGGACGGCGCCAAAGGTTCGCGCCATTTCCAGATAGAGCGACGAGCGGCTCGAAAGTCCGGTCATCGCGATGATCGGCACGGCACCCGCCCCACGACTTAGCGCCTGGATCGTCTCGAGTCCGTCACGCTCCGGCATGAGGATGTCGGTGATCACCAAGTCCACGGGCTCGAGCTTGAAACGGGCGGCCGCCTCCCGGCCGTCCGCCGCTTCGAGGACGGTGTAACCCGACCGCTTCAGGGCGCTGGCAATCGCATCCCGGACCATTTCGTCGTCATCGACTACCAGGATGGACGGCATGGGTGGCGATGCAGGAGCGGCCCAGGGCTGCGGTTGAAGGCTGGATTCAAGATCGGAAAATTCAGCAGGCGAAAAAAGGAGCGCGGACACAAACCGGGACCCGCCGGCAAGGCAACCCTGGCCTCGTGACGGCACCTACGTAGCGGCCGCGGCCCTTTATGCCAGCAGTTCGCGCATCGCGCGGGTCAGCAGGTCGTCCGCGCTGGCGTCGACGAACGAGTACTCCACCTCGTAACCGCGGGACGGATACTCCTCGCTCGTCGGTATGTACCAGGGCCCGTTGTCGCCGTACGCCGCCACCGCCACCGGGCGGCGCGCAATCTCATGGGCGCGAAGCTGGTACTGGATGAAGGGCTCGGCCGGAAGGTACAGCGACGCCACGTCGTTCACGTGCAGCGCCCCGAGGATGAACGGCTGCCGGTGCGCGACGCGCGCCATGTACGCCAGCTTGAACGCCGGCCGCATGCGCGAGACGACGTTGTCGCGGCGCTTCTGCATCAGCTCGTCGAGGGCATCGATCGCGATCTGGGGATTCACCGCCGGCAGCACCTCGCGCGTCCGCCACTCCACGCGGCCGATCGGTTCAGGCTTAAGATTCGCCTCCGAGGCCACGATCCCGTCGTACATGCGCTGCGTCAGCCGCACGCGCGCGGCCGGCGAGCCGTCGTTGTACTTGCCGGCCGCCACATTGCCGGCGCAGCCCGTGAAGTAGATATGCAGGCAGCCCGGTTCGTCCTGCTGGCGGCGGCGACGCGCGAGCCCGCAGAAATCACTGCTCACCCGTCCGTCGCCATAGTAGCTCATCGGGTGGGTCGCGTAATAGTGGCACGCGACCACCTTGGTGTCCCGGTCATAGAACGCCACGGTGCGCAGCATCGGGTCGATGAGGCCCTCCGGCATCGCAACCAGCGCGGCGTCGCGGCTCGCACTGCCCCGCATCGCCGTGACGCGTCCCGCGGCATCGCGCTGCAGCCGCCGGTTGCCAGCCACCTCGACCACGCGTCCGCCCCCCTGGGCGATATGCGTGACCGGCCGGGCCCGGCGCACCGCCTCCTGCACCGCCGTCCGCGAGGCCTCCAGGCAGCGCTGGAAGAAATCCATTTCAAACACCCGCGGCAGGTCCGGCTGGCGCGCGATCCGTTCGCCCGCATCGAAGCACACGAAGGGAGCGTTGTGCTGGTGCACGCTGTGCAGCGCCACGCGGTCAGGTGTCGTCCCCGCCGCCTCGGCGAGCACCGTGCGCCAGCGCAGGTGCGCGGCATTGAGCACCCCGGTCCAGTCCAGCACGCAGAACACCAGGGGCTGGCCCGCCCCCAGCAACACGTATCCCACCGCCTCGAGCGGATCGTCGTAATCCTCGACCGGCTTGATCCAGCCGCCGCACAGCGAGTGCCCCTTGGGCGGTGTCACATCGAAGCGGAAGGGCGCGATCTGCAGCGCCCCGGGCGTGATCTTGGCCGGCGCGGCGGCGCCGGACTGACGGGGCAGCAGCAGGGCCGCCGACGCGGCGGTCAGCGAACCGGTCAGGAAGTCACGACGATTCGTACGGGGAGAATTCATGGGCGGAGAGCAACCCGGACACCCTGACGCGGCAACCGTCGCCGGGCAATTGTTCGTTTGCCTCAGGCGTCGCCGCGGCGCAACGTGGCGGCTTATGTCCGTTGAGCCCACCGATCCCGGCGCCGCCCCCGCGGCACCTGCTCCCAGCGATTTCATCCGCGACATCGTCGCCCAGGATGTCGCCGCCCGGCGCCACGCGGAGATCATCACCCGGTTTCCCCCCGAGCCCAACGGTTATCTCCACATCGGACACGCCAAGTCGATCTGCCTGAACTTCGGCATCGCGCGCGAGAACAACGGCCGCTGCAACCTGCGTTTCGACGACACGAATCCGGTCAAGGAGGACGTCGAGTACGTCGAGTCCATCACCACCGACGTCCGCTGGCTCATCGCCGGCTGGGCCGATCATTGCCTCGGACTCAAGGTCAAGGGCGGCACGCCCGCCCAGCAAACGGTCAACGGCCGCGCCGACGCGTACGCCGCGCCGGCCCCGGCCTCGGCTCGGGACACGGAGGCGTTTTTCGCCAGCGACTATTTCGAGGAACTCTACGGCTACGCCGTCGCGCTGATCCAGCGCGGCCACGCCTATGTGTGCGACCTGACCCCGGAGGAGACCGAGGCCTACCGCGGCGCGCCCGACAAACCCGGCCGGGACAGCCCGTACCGCACGCGTTCCGTCGCCGAAAATCTCGACCTGTTCGCCCGCATGCGGGCCGGTGAGTTTCCCAACGGCGCCCGCAGTCTCCGCGCCAAGATCGACATGGCGTCGCCCAACATCTGGCTGCGCGACCCGCTCCTCTATCGCATCCGCCACACGGCGCATCATCACGCCGGCGACAAGTGGTGCATCTATCCGCTGTACGACTTCGCCCACTGCCTGAGCGACTACCTGGAAGGCATCACGCACAGCATCTGCACCATCGAGTTCGAGGTGCACCGGCCGCTGTACGACTGGATTCTCCAGCGGCTCGAGCTGCCCCGGGCGCTGCCGCGCCAGTACGAATTCGCGAAGCTGAACATCAGCTACACGATCTTCAGCAAGCGCCGGCTGCTCCAGCTGGTGAACGAGCGGCACGTGAACGGATGGGACGATCCGCGCCTGCCCACGCTGTCGGGGGCCCGCCGCCGCGGCATCCCCGCGAGCGCCATCCGCCGGCTCGCCGCGCTGGTCGGCGTGACGAAGTTCGAGAGCGTCACCGACGTGGCGTTGTTCGAGCACGCGATCCGCGACGAACTCAACGCGCTAGCCGCCCGCCGTCTCGCCGTGCTGCGTCCGGTCAAGGTCGTCCTCACCAACCTCCCCGCGGGCGAGACCGTGCTCTGCGACGCCACCAACAACCCGCAGGATGAGAACCCGACCACGCGTCAGGTTCCCCTCACCCGCGAGGTCTACATCGAAAGCGAGGATTTCGCCGAGGTCCCGCCGCCCAAGTATTTTCGCCTGAAGCCCGGCGGCGAAGTCCGGCTGAAGTACGCCTGCATCATCAAATGCGACGAGGTCGTCAAGGACGCCACCGGCGCCGTCACCGAGCTGCGCTGCACCGCCGATCTCACCACGCGCGCCGGCGGCACCAATGCCGACCGCAAGGTCAAGGGCACGATCCACTGGGTCAGCGCCAACCTCAGCGTCGCGGCCGAAGTGCGGCTCTACGACCGGCTCTTCACCGTCGCCGAGCCCGGGGCCACCGACGATTTCACGCGGCACCTGAACCCGGGATCGCTCGAAGTCGTCACCGCCCGGCTCGAACCGTCGCTCGCGACCGCCCGGGTCGAGGATCGCTTCCAGTTCGAACGCCTCGGCTACTTCGCACTCGACCCCAAGGACAGCGCGCCCGGCCGGCCGGTCTTCAATCGCACCATCACGCTCAAGGATACGTGGGCGAAGAAGTGACGCGGCGGGTTTCGTCCCGCACCGCCGATCCGGTCGCGACGCAAAGCCGCGCCTGCCGCCACCTCCCGCCTCCCGCAGCCACGTTTCGCCTTCGCCATGGATGACCCGCTTCCGACCCTCAGCCCGGCCGAGGTGCGCGTCCTGGGGGCGTTGATCGAAAAACAGATCACGACCCCCGACTACTATCCGCTCACGCTCAACGCGCTGACCAACGCGTGCAACCAGCTCACGAACCGCGATCCCGTCGTGGCGTTCGATGAGCAGACGGTGGTGCGGGCAATCGACGGCTTGCGCGAGAAGCGGCTGGCCACTCTCTACACCGGCGCCGAGAGCCGCGTTGCAAAGTACAAGCATACGCTCACCGACGCACTGCTGCTGACCCCGGGCGAGATCGCGTTGCTGTGCGTGCTGCTGCTCCGCGGTCCGCAGACCCTGGGCGAACTGCGGCCGCGGACCGAGCGGCTGTTCAAGTTCGACAACCTGCCGGAGATCGAAGCCTCGCTCGACGCCCTCGCGGCCCGGCAGCCACAGTCGCTGGTGGCGAAGCTCCCACGGCAGCCGGGCACCAAGGAGTCCCGGTTCGCCCACCTGCTCGCCGGCCCGGTCGTCGGCACCGCCGAAGCCACCCCCGAGCCCGCGGCCGCGCCGAGTGCGTCCGCCGCACCCACCGCGGTCGAACGCCTTGGCCGGCTCGAGCAGGAGGTCGCCGATCTCCGCCGCGAGCTGGCCGAGGTCCGCCAAACCCTCGCCGATTTTCGCAAACAGTTCGACTGAAGGCCCGCCGCCCGTTCAAGTCGCCCCCCGCCCTTTTCTTTCCGCACCTGTGAAGCAAAGCATCGTCACCCTCGACATGGAGGGCGTTCTCACGCCCGAAATCTGGATCGCCGTCGCCGAACGCACGCAGATTCCCGAACTCCGGCGCACGACGCGGGACGAGCCCGACTACGACAAGCTGATGCGCTACCGCATCGACCTCATGGACCGCCACGGCATCACGCTTTCGCGCATCCAGCAGGTCATCGCCAGCCTGGCACTCCTGCCGGGCGCGCTCGAGTTCATCCACGCGCTCCGGCAGCGCACGCAGGTGATCATACTTTCCGATACCTTCGAGCAATTCGCGCAGCCCTTGATCAAGCAGATGGGCTGGCCGACCCTTTTCTGCCACCGCCTCATCGTGGAGAACGACCGGATCACCGGCTACCAACTGCGGATGCCCGACCAGAAGAAGCACTCGGTTGCGGCGCTGCAGTCGCTGAACTACCGCGTCATCGCCGCCGGTGATTCGTTCAATGACACGTCGATGCTCGGCCAGGCGGATCACGGCTTCCTTTTCCACGCGCCGGAAAACGTCGTGCGCCAGTTCCCGCAGTTCCCCGCCGTCGGGAGCTACGACGAGTTGCTCCGGCTGATCCTCGCGCGAATCTAGAACCTCCCCCGGGAGCGCGGACGCCCTCGTCCGCATCCAAAGGTCCCTGCGGCCGGGCCCGGCCGCGCGCCCCAAAAAAGCCTCGGAAAGCGGCTGCCCTCCTCCGGGCCCGGGGGAATTTTCTCGCGACCTGCGTCCGCCCGGCGCCAGAGTCGCGTCCAACCCCACCCCGTCTATGAAGCGCCTCGTCGTCGCTCTGTTTGCTGTTTCGCTATTCACGGGTGCAGCCGCGCAAACGCCCGCTGCCCCGGTTGTTTGGGAAAACCCGCTCAAGCGCGTGCTCAGCGAAGGCAAGCCGGTCGTCGGCATGACGATCACCGTGCCGAGCCCGGACGTCGTGCTGCAGGCGGCCCGGATCGGCTTCGACTTCGTCTGGATCGAAATGGAGCACAGCCCGATCGCGCTGGAAACCGTGCGCAGCATGGTGCTCGCGACGCAGGGGACGCCGGTCATCCCGATCGTGCGCGTGCCGGTGAACGAACTCTGGACCGCCAAACGCGCACTCGATTCCGGGGCGCTCGGGGTCATCTTCCCGTTCACGTCCACTCCTGAGCTGGCCCGACAGGCCGTCGCCGCCTGCCGCTATCCCCCGCTCGGCCGCCGCGGCGCCGGCCCGGGACTCGCCGCGCTGCGCTGGCCGGCACCGCAGGGCTACGCCGACTTTGCCGACAAGAACGTCCTCGTGATCATCATCATCGAGGAAAAGCGCGCGGTGGAGAACATCGACGCCATCCTCGACGTGAAAGGCATCGACGTCGTGTTCATCGGGCCGAACGACCTCTCGTACTCCTACGGCGACCGCGGCCGGCAGACGCCACAGGTGCAGGCCGCCATCGCGACGGTGATCGCCGCCGCGAAGAAACGCGGCATCCCCGCCGGCCGGACCGCCAGCGCCGGCGACATCCAGAGCCACATCGAGCAGGGGTTCCAGTTCTTCCAGGCCTCGAGCGAGCTGAACTTCATCGCCAGCGGCGCCCGTCCGATCCTCGACGCGGCCGGTAAGGCCGCTCCGGATACGAAGAACCGGCCGCTGTATTGAGGCGCAGGGCAGAATTGAGCGTTCATGGTTGAGAGTTGAGAGACAAATTCCTCGATCCCCTTCCCTTTGCCCGCGCCATCCACATTCGTTTCTCCACTGCCGAGCCTGCCATGAAATCGATCACCATCGTTCTCCTCACGATCGTCTCCGCCGTTGCGTTCGCGCAGTCCGGTTTGCCCACCAAGAAAGTCGTCTTCACCTCCAACCAGCGCCTGAGTGAAAGCGACATTCGCGAACTGCGAACCACCGCGCCGTCGCTGAACCTCGTGTTTCCCGCGCGGGACGACCTGCTCAAGGAACTCGCCGACGCCGATGCCGTGATCGGCGGGCTGAATCGCGAGCAGTTCCTCGCGGCGAAGAAACTGCAGTGGATGCAGGTCACGTCCGCCGGCGTGGAGAACCTCCTCGCCATCCCCGAAATCAAGAACAGCCGGGTCACGATGACCAATATGAAGATCGTGCAGGGCATCGAGATTGCCGACCATGCGTTCGCGCTGCTGCTTGGCCTCACGCGCCGTCTCGACATTGCGATCAAGGATCGCGAATCCGAAAACTGGCGCACCCTCGCGCAGTACGGTCCGCCGCTCGAACTGCACGGCAAGACGGCGGTGATCGTCGGGGTCGGCGGCATCGGCATGCAGATCGCGGTCCGGGCGAAGGCGTTTGGCATGACCGTGATCGGGGTCGATCCGAAGGACATTCCCTACGCACCGCACCTCGATCGCACGGTCTGGCCCGACCGGCTCGACGCCGTGCTGCCGGAGGCGGATGTCGTCTTCATCGCCGCACCGCACACGCCGGAGACGGACAAGATGATCGGCGCGGCGCAGTTCGCGAAGATGAAGAAAGGCGTGCTCTTCATCGCCGTGTCGCGCGGCAAGATTTACGACAACCTCGCGCTGGTCGAGGCACTCAAGAGCGGCCAGGTGTCGGCCGCCGGGCTCGACGTGACGGAGACCGAGCCGCTGCCGAAGGGGCATCCGCTCTGGCAGACCGGCCGCGTGATCATCACTCCGCACATCGCGGGCCGCTCCGATGGCGAAGGCCCGCGCTACTTCGAGCTCTACAAGGACAACCTCGTCCGCTTCGCGCGAGGCGAGCCGCTGCGGCACACGGTGGACAAGGCGAAGGGGTATTGAAGGCGGTGCTCGGCAGGCGTCGCGTCTTCCCTGGGAGCGCGGCCGTCCCCGGCCGCAGTCCGGAATGAGACGGCCGGAGACGGCCGCGCTCCCAGGGAAACAAACTCCGGCACTTCAACTCCCTGCCAACCGCTCGAGCCGTGCCCGCACGCGCTCGCGCCCCAGCACGCGGAACATGCCGGTGATGCTCGGTCCGACATTCGTGCCGGAAACCGCGAGTCGCGCCACGGACTGATAGTCGCCGAACCCGAGCCCGTGCTGCGTCGCGAGCGCCTTGAGCGCCTCCTCGATGGCGGTGTCGCTGCTGAAATCCATCGTGGCCACCGCGGCGACCAGCTCGCGCAGCCGCGCCTTCGGGTCGCCCTTGGCCATGACTTTCTCGCGGACCTTGGGATCGACCGCGAAGTCGTCGGTGAAGAAGTAGGCGGTGTACGCCGGCAATTCCTCGAGGCCCTTGATCTTCGGCTGACTGAGCGCCATCACCGCGCGAAACTGCGCTTCCGGGGCCGCCAGTGCCGCCGCCGCGACGGGGCTGTCCGCCTGCCGCGCGAAATAGTCCCGCGCCTGGGCCACGAACCGGTCCGCCGGCAGCTCCAGCAGGTACGCCATGTTCATGTGCGCGAGTTTCTTGTCGTCGAAGCGGGCATTGCTCTGGTTCACGCCCGGCAGGTCGAAGAGCCGGATGATCTCGTCGATCGGCATCTTCTCGCGGTCGCCGCCCGGGTTCCAGCCGAGCAGGCAGAGGAAGTTCACCAGCGCCTCCGGCAGGTACCCACGCCGCTGATACTCCTCGATCAGCGCCCCCTGGTCGCGCTTCGACATCTTGCCCGGCCCGTTCTGTTTCAGGATGAGCGGAATGTGCGCGAACGCCGGCGGCGTCACGCCGAACCCCTCGTAGAGGTGCACGTGCTTGCTCGTATTGGAAAGGTGGTCCTCGCCCCGGATGATGTGGGTGACCTTCATCGCGATGTCGTCGACCACGTTCACGAGGTGAAACACGGGGTTGCCGTCCGAACGCACGATGACGAAGTCCTCGTCCTCGACGCGTTCCACCCGGCCGCGTATCCGGTCCTCAATCACGACCGGCGGCACCTTCACCTTGGTCACGGTTTTCTTCCGGTGCTCATCGAAGACCTCGTGGCGCTCGCCCAGGAGCTTGAACCAGATCGCGCCGTCCTTCTCGTAGGCGCGGCCGCCCGCGAGCAGCCGGTCGACGTACTCCCGGTAGATCGCCCCGCGCTCGCTCTGCCGGTACGGACCGAAATCGCCGCCGCCGTTGCCCCCGACCTTCGGACCCTCGTCCCAGTTCAGTCCGAGCCAGCGGAGGCTGTCGTAGATCAGGTTGAGGTACGCCTCGCTGTTGCGCTCCTTGTCGGTGTCCTCGATGCGCAAGATGAACGTGCCGCCGGTGTGGCGGGCGTACAGCCAGTTGAACAGCGCCGTGCGGGCACTGCCGATGTGGAAGAACCCGGTGGGACTGGGAGCGAAGCGAACGCGAACGTGGGACATAAATGAGCAGACGGAACGAAACGGATTCGCAGAATCGCCGGCGAAAGGAAAGGCTGCATTCGTGCCCGCATTCCCTCCCGCTCCCCCACTCGGCTTCGACCCTGGGTCGTTTGCCGCCCGGATCGAAGGCGTGGCGCGCGACCGGGGCTTTCGCGTGGAGCATTTCGGCCGGGTGGATGGCATCCCGCAGCTCGCCCTGACCCGGCGCACCGCGGGACCGCGCCCGCGCATCTACCTTTCCGCCGGCATCCATGGCGACGAACCGGCGCCACCGCTCGCGCTGCTGGACCTGCTCGAGGCCGGCTGCTTCGACGAACGCGCCACCTGGTTCATTTGTCCGCTCCTGAATCCCGCCGGGTTTGTGGCCCGCACCCGCGGCAATGGCGCCGGACTCGACCTGAATCGCGACTACCGGCACCGCCTCTCCGCGGAGATCCAGGCCCACACCCGCTGGCTGAACGCCCAGCCCAACTTCGACCTGGCGTTGTGCCTGCACGAGGACTGGGAGTCCGAGGGCTTCTACCTCTACGAAATCACCGCCCAGCCGCACCCCGTCCTCGCCCGGGCCATTGTGCACGCGGTCGCCGCGGTGTGTCCGATCGAGGCCGCGACGACCATCGATGGTCGCGACGTGACGGAACCCGGGATCATCCACCCGGCCGCTGACCCGCACCTGCGCGACCAGTGGCCCGAGTCGATCTACCTCCACGCTCATCACACGCCGCTCGGCTACACGCTCGAAACGCCATCGTCGCGCCCGCTCGCCCAACGCATCGCGGCCCAACGCCTCGCCATCACCACCGCCCTCGCTGGCGCCTTCACGCCCGACGCGTCCCCTTCCTCCGTTTCGCCTCCGCCCCGGACGCCGCCTCGTCCCTAAAGAGACCCGCCGATCCGCGCCGGAGGGAAACGACCGGCGTGGAGGAGCCGGTGGTCCGGAGGGCGGCCGGGCGCGTAATCTCCGCAACATGTTGCCGATTGCGGAACTTTCCGCATTGTGCCACGTCAGTTGCGTTTCGCGCCGTCTGTGACGCTTTGGGATGTCTGCGGTCATGGTTCGGCAAGTCTCCCTGGTCGGTATTCTCCTTCATCATGAAAGGTCTAAAGATTCTTGCGGTGGTCGTGGGTGGCGTTGCCGTGCTCGTCGCGGTCGCGGTTGTACTGGCTTTCAACTCATCGTTCCAGACGTGGGCCGTGCGCAAGGCGGCGGCCGGGCAGCCCGGCCTGACGCTCGAAGTCGGCCAGGTTTCCGCCGGCATGTCCGGCGCCGACATCACCGGATTCAAGGTCGTGAAGGACGGCATGATCATCAGCGCAAAGTCCGTGAACGCGAAATTCTCCGCGTGGGACTTGATCACGTCAGACCAGATCAACCTCGAGTCCCTGGTCGTCACCGACCTCGACGTCGATGTCCGATCGGCCGCCGCTGCTTCCGCGCCTGCCCGTGCACCCGCGCCCGCCGGCGCTCCGGGCGCTACTCCCACCCCGACGCCCACCGCCACACCGTCGAACGCACCTCGTCCCGCTCAGTCGGCCCCGGCCGCCACCCCGACACCGCGGCCCGCCGCGCCGGCGAGCGAAAAGAAAGCCCCGTTCGCCGGCCTCTTCGAGGCGGCCAAACTGCCGGTCGATCTCCGCGTCGGAAACGTCAGCGTCAAAGGCCGCGCCCACTTGCCGCAGGCGCAGACGGTCGCGTTCGAACTCAAGGTCGCCGGCATCGGCGCGGGCCAGACCGGCAAGGTGGAATGGGCGATCGATTTCGCCGACGCCACCGCGGGCGCCGACTTGCGGGCCGCCCGCGTGACCGGCACCGCGGGACTGCGCATCACCGCCGACCGGCGGATCGACCTGGTCGAGGTCGACACGGTCGCGGCGCCGATGGGACCGAACATCCCGAACGAACGCATCCAAATCACGCTCAAGGCCGAGAAGCCCGCGGGCAGCGGCGATGAGAACTATGCCGCGGGCGTCAGCCTCGTGCGCGCCACCGGGTCCGAACCCCTGGTGAAGGTCAACGCCCAGTTTCTCGCCGCCAGCCGGGAGATCGCCGGCACCTGGGACATCATGGTCCGGACCGAGCAACTCGCCAAAGTCCTGGCCGGACTCGGCCTCCCCGAGGTTGCGGCCAGCGGCAAGGGCAAGTTCAACCTGAAGCCCGACACGACCGCGGTCGCCGCCAGCGGTGACTTCCAGGCGCAGATCGCAAAACTCGAGCTGCTCAATCCCGGCCTCGCCGCGCTCGGCTCCGTTCGCGTCACGACCCGCTTTGACGGTGGCCTGGCCGACAATGTGGCCCGCCTCGACCAGTTTGACCTCGAGGTCGCCGGAGCCGATGGCCGCAAATTTGCCCAGGTGAGCGTGCTCCAGAAGATCGCCTACCCGCTCGCCGAGAAACGCGTGTCGCTCGCCAATCCGCAGGCGGAACTGGCGCGGATTTCACTCTTCGCCATCCCGCTCGCGTGGGCCCAGGCTTTTGCCAAGCCGATGGCAATCGAGAGCGGCGAACTCTCGATGGTCCTCGCGGTCGAGGCGGAGCCGGACGGGAGCCGCGTGCGGGCGCTCACCGTCGAGCCCCTCGCGCTGCGCACCGTCACCGTCCGCGACGCCAACAAGAAGCTGCTCGTCGACCGCGTCACGCTCTCCGTGCGTCCGAACATCGACTACTCGGCCGCCAAGCTGATCGCGAAACTGAGCGAGTTCACGGTCACCATGCCTGACGGCGATTCCGTGGGTGCCGAATTGACCGCCGACGTCACCAACCTCTCGACGACGCCGGTCGTCGCGTTCAGCGCGCAGTTGCAGGCCAGGATCGCGCAGGCGTTGAAGCCCTACCTGTCCGCCCCCACCGGTCCGCTGGCCATCAACGCGACTGTCGAGGGCCGGCACGAAGGCCAGACGCTGCAGCTCGCGAAGCTGAGCACGACGGTGAACCGGGACGGCACCGTGCTGCTGGCCGCGCTGGAACTGCTGCAGCCGATACGCGCCGACCTCAAGGCCAGCACCTTCTCCGTGCCCAATCCCGCCGCGACCGCGCTGCGGCTGCGCCTCGGCGAGATTCCGCTCGCGTGGGCCGAGCCGTTTGTCGCCCGCTCGAAGCTCTCGGGCAATCTCGGCGGCGGCACGTTCGAAGTCGCGATGCGGACCGTGGAGGATGTCACCCTCACCACCGCCGAGCCACTGACTCTCCGCGCCGTCACCGCCGTCATCGACGGCAAGACGCTCGCGCAGGCGCTCGACCTCGACGCCAGCCTCACCGCGACCAAACGCGGCGACAACATCGCCTACGACCTGCGCCGGATCGAAGTGAAACAGGGCCAGACTTCGCTCGCCGCCCTGAACGTCGCGGGCGAGGCGAAGCTCGGCGCCAAGCTCACGGCCTCGGCCAAGGGCAACCTCGAAGCGGACGTGGCCGCCCTGATGCAGCAGCCGGCGCTCGCCGCCTACGCGACCCTCGCGCGCGGTCGCGTGACCGTCGCCTTCGACGCCAGCCTGGCCGACGCGACGTCGGCCAAGGCGGCCATCGCGGCAAAGAACCTCGTGGCCAAACTCGAGAACCGCGCCCTCGGCGACGTCGAACTCACCCTTACGGCAACCATGAAGCCTGATGGCAGCGGCACGGTGACGCTGCCGCTCACGCTGACCAACGGCCCGCGGAAATCCGACGTCGCCGTCGATGGCACCTTCGGGAAGGCCTCCGACAAGAAGACGTTCCTCTTCACCGGCAAGGTCGCGAGCAACCAGCTCTTCGTGGATGATTTCCAGCCGCTCGCCGCCCTGGCGCCGGCTTCGGAGGCGCCGAAGACACCCGCGCCCGGCACGCCGCCACCCACGACGCCGCGTCCGTCCACGCCGGCACCGACCCGGGACGCGGAGCCGTTCTGGAAGGGCGTGAACGGCAAGTTCGACGTCGACCTGAAGCGGGTCGTCTACGGCAAGGATTACATCATCAGTGCGCGCGGCGCCGCGGTCGTCACCGACACCCGTCTCTCGCTCGACGGGCTCGAGGGGAAGTTCAAGGACAACCCCTTCAAGCTGGCCGCGGGCCTGAACTTCGTCGCACAGCAGCCCAAGCCGTACGCGCTCACGGGTTCGGCCGATATCCAGAACTTTGATGTCGGCGAATTCCTGCGCGCCGCGAATCCGGCCGAGAAGCCCGCCCTCGAGACGAAGGCCACGCTCAGCGCCAAGTTGAACGGCACCGGTGGAAACATCACCGAGGTCGGCAAGAATGCCTTCGGCAAGTTCGAGCTTACGGGCTCGAAGGGCACGATGTACCTGCTGGAGCGCAAAGGCTCGGCGGGCACGCTGGTGAACCTCGGCGCCACCGCGCTCAGCATCTTCGGCGCGGCCCGCGGTTCCGACACCACGTCGGCCATCGGCGAGATCGCCAAGCTGCTCAACTCGGTCCAGTTCGACACCGTGAAGCTGCAGATCGAGCGCGGCGCTGACCTCCAGTTCAAGCTCTCCTCGCTGGAGGTGCTCTCGCCCTTCCTGCGTATCACCGGATCGGGTACGGTCGCGAGCAAGAACCTCGACGACATCCAGAACGCTCCGATGAACATCGTGCTGCAGCTGGGCGCGAAGGATCAGCTCGGCTTCCTGCTCCAGCGCGTGCGCCTGCTCGGCGCGACCACCGACGACAAGGGATACAACCTGATGTCGCGCACGTTCACGATCGGCGGGACGCCGTCGAAGCCGGATAATTCCGCCCTGTGGAAAATCCTGGGTGAGGCGGCGGTCGGCGCAGCGCTGGGACGGTAACCCTCGGGAGCGCGGACGTCCTCCGCCGCAGAGTCCGAAAAGCGGCCGAGAACGGCCGCGCTCCCGGAGGGAGTTCGTCTAGCCGCGCACTGCACGGTGCCGCGCAAACACGCCGCGCAGCGCCTGGCTCAAATCATCCTGCAGCGCCTGCCGTTCGCGGTAGCGGGCCACGTTGGCCTGGTTCGGCACGCAGCGCGTTTCCTCCCGCAACGCCACCACGTCCCCGGTGAAGTCGGAGATCTTCGCAGCGCGCCTGCCCTCCCGGCGAGCCACGCACCACGCCGCCTGCAACGCGCCGCCCAGCGCCGCCCCCTCGTCCTCGACCATGCCGACGACGGGCACGCCGAACACGTCCGCCATGATCTGCCGCCACACCGCCGATTTCGCTCCTCCGCCCGTGACCCGGATCTCCTTCGCCTTCACCCCGAGGGTGTGGAGCCGCCGCAGGCCATAGTTCATGCCGAGCGTCACGCCTTCCATCGCCGCACGGGCAACGGGGCCGCGGTGAAAAGACTTCTGGTTCAAGCCAAGGAGCACGCCGCTGCCATCCGGCACATTGGGCGTCCGCTCGCCGGCGAAGTACGGCAGCAGCACCAACCCCTGCGCCCCCACCGGCGCGCCGGCCACCGCGGCCTCGAGCCCCGCGTGATCGTAGCCGAAGAGCGCACGCACCTGCTCGGTCACCGTGGTGACATTCATGGTGCATAGCAACGGCAGCCAGCCGCCGGTCGAGGAACAAAACGCGGCGATCTCGCCCGCCGGGTCGATCACCGGCTGCTTCGCAAACGCGTAGATCGTTCCGCTCGTGCCGAAGCTGGCCGAGACGACGCCGGGTGTCACATTGCCCGTTCCGATTGCGCCCATCATGTTGTCGCCGCCGCCGGCGCTCACCACCACCTCCGGCGTGAAGCCATACTTGGCCGCGAGGTCCGGCCGGAGCATGCCGGCGGCCTCGTGGGATTCGCTGAGCGGCGGCAGCCAGTCTGCCAGGTGTGGGTCGATCGCCGCCATCGCGGCGCGCGACCAGGTCCGCTTCCGCACGTCCATCAGCGCGGTGCCGGACGCATCGCCGAACTCCATGAAGAAATTACCGGTCAGGTGGAAGTTCAGGTAGTCATGCGGCAGCAGGACATGACGCAGCCGACGGTAATTCGCCGGCTCGTGGCGCTTCAGCCAGAGGATCTTCGGCGCCGTGAAGCCCGGCAGGATCAAGTTGCCGGTCTGCCGGATCGCCGCCTTGGGCCCGCCCAGCTTCTTCGTGATGACCGCGCACTCGGCGGTCGTGCTGGTGTCACACCAGAGCTTCGCCGGCCGGATCACCTCACCCTTCGTGTCCAGGGGCACGAACCCGTGCTGCTGGCCGGAGACGCCGATGCCCCGGACCCGTGAACGGTCGATCTTGGCGGCCACCTCGAGTATCACCGCGTCGAGCGCGGCGACCCACTCCTGCGGATGCTGCTCCATGTGCCCGACCGGCAGGCCGTCGATCAACGTGTGCGGGGCGCGGGCCTCGGCGATCACCTTGCGGGTATCGAGGTCGAGGACGACCGCCTTGACGCTCTGGGTGCCGGAGTCGATGCCGATGAAGAGGGACATGGGAAGGACGCGAATCGCGTGGTCGCATCGCGGCAAATTCGGCCGGAGACGGCAAGCTGGAGTTCGGTCCGAGTTTCTCATGGCTTGCCACCGATGCGCCAAACGACTCACTCGCTCCGACCCCGCCGCCGGCCCTAAGCCGGCGACACCCATTCATTCCGCCTCCCGCCCCATGGATCCCTTCCTCCTGCTGTTCATCGGTGTCGTCATTGTCCTCGGTGGGATCATCTGGCTGAAACTCCACGCCTTCATCGCGCTGATGTCCGCTGCGATCGTGGTCTCGGCGCTCACCCCGAAGTCCAACATCGAGCAGGCGGTGCTGGCCCAGAAGCGCCCCGCGGCCGAGGCAACCGCCCGAGCGAACGAACACCTCGGCGCGAAGATCGCGCAGAAGTTCGGCAACGCCTCGACCAGCCTCGGTGTGCTAATCGCCATGGCTTCGATCGTGGGCGTGTGCCTGCTGCACAGCGGCGGAGCGGACCGGATCGTGCGCTCCACGCTGGCGCTCTTCGGCAAAAAGCGCTCCCCCGTCGTCTTCGCCACCAGCGGCCTGATCCTGGGCGTGCCCGTGTTCTTCGACACCGTATTCTTGCTCCTGATACCCCTCGCCCGCGCCATGGCCTCGCGGACGGGCAAGGACTACCTCCTCTACGTCCTGGCCATCGCCGTCGGCACCACGATGACACACTCCCTCGTGCCACCGACGCCCGGTCCGTTGTTCGCCGCCAACGCGCTCAAG
>JAEUHA010000569.1 GCA_016793535.1 Opitutaceae bacterium
CAGGAAGAGACCGACGTACTCCGCCGCGTTCCACGCCATCGAGCTGTAGGCATTGGCGCGCGTGGAGACGATGAACCAGGCGGCCAGGAACCACGACCAGTGCCCGAACACGTCGACGCCACGGTAGCGGAAAAACCGCCAGGAACCGGATTGCGCAGGCATCATCCCGGAGAAATGGGCCCATCGCGGGCGTGTGTGAAGCCGCCAGCGCAGAAACTTCCGCGGCGGCGCTGATGCAGCCTCTCAGCCGGAGGCATGCCGTTGAAAGTTGAAGGTTGAAAGAGCCAAACTCGACGGGACGAACAACCGTTTGGCAGACGGAAGGCGAAGGCACCTTTCGGTGCGGGCTGCCGGCAGACCGCGATTTCAGCCCGCGCCCGCGGCGTCGTGTCTTTCAACTCTCATCTTTCAACTGCATGAGCCCGGCTCAGGTCTGCAGGATCAGCTCTTCCTGGAGAAACGGATTCCGCGTGCTGGCGGCGCGCAGGCGCTGCACGAGCTGGCCGAGCTGATCGAAGCGGTTGATGCGCACGCCCACGGCGCCGCCGCCCGGGTGGATCTCCACGAACTCGGGTTCAGGCGCGAGGCCAAAGCGCCGGTAGAAGGCGGCGCGCAGGAACTGCTTCACGTCCGCGGCGGCGGCCAGCGTCGTATCGACATGCACCTGGAAGAAGTCGCCCTGGCCGGCGGCGTTGACGCGCACCGCGACGGCGTTGCGGCCAAACGCTCGCTTGAGCATCGCCTCCGCGAGATCGATGAGCGCGAGGCCGCGGAAGAAGCTGGCGCCGGCGAGCTGGCGAATGTCCGGGGGCGTCGCCGCGGACAATGCCGCGTCATCGAGCCCGCGCTGGTAGTCGAACGGCAGGGCGCCGGTGCGCTCCAGCCAGCGGTTGAGCAATTCCGGTCCGGCAAGGCCCGCCTCCCACGGCAGGGCGCGCTCCATCTCGGCCCGCGAGGGCAGGCGGTCGGGATCGAGGTCGACGCTGCGGTCGCCGCGCTGCGACCAGGTGACGGAGTCGATCCACTCGTCGGGATGATGGATGAGGTGAAAATTCCGCGCCACTTCCGCGAAGAGGTAAGCCACGATCGCCCGCAGCGGGACCCCCAGCTCCTCGACGACCTGGCCGTCGGCCGTGGTGCGGCGCAACAGCGGATCGCGCCAGCCGGTGAACAGCGAAGCCAGCGTGCCGTCGGCCTTCTGCGTCGCCGCCTGGGCGTCGACGCCGGTGGTTTCGATCAGTTGCGCCAGGTACCACGCCCGGTTCCCCGCGAGCCGCTGCCGCAGTTCCTCGCGGCGGGCGAGGAGCGGAAGCTGGCGCAGGACGCCGGCGATCCAGGCGCGACTCTCGAGGCTGAGCGCGCCGTCCTGCACGAGGTCGTCCTCGATGACCTTGAAGAAATCAGTCTCCAGCGGGAGCTGGATGAGCAGCGCGGCGATCTCGGCGGCCTTCCCGGTGAGCTTGCGCATCTCGCTCGTGGTCGGCCGGTCGGACGCCGAATTCTCCGCGTACGCGTTCCATGACCACTTCCACGCCTCGCGGTCGCGCTCGACCGTGTAGGGAAAGAGGACCTGGAACCGGTCCGCGGGAACCGGATACGTGCCGATGATGCGGAAATTTTCGCGCGGGTTGGACGAGATGAGCGTCCCCTGCCCCGCCCGGCCTTTCTGTTCGGTGGCCTGGTCGAGCGAGCCGGCGCGCACGCCGGTGCCGTACTCGGCCTGGCAGGCGAGGTGCACGAGCAGGTCCGGCGGAATCCGCAGGTCGTACAGCGCGTTGATCGCGTTCTTGGTCGCGACCGTGACCGCCGACGAGCTGGAGAAACCGCCCTTGGGCACGTTGCCCGTCGTGGCGATGCGCAGCCCCTGGAAGCCGTCGCGCCCGAGATGCAGCTGCACCTCCGCGCCGAGGCGGCCCTTGCGCAGCGTGCGCAGCGAGGCGATGGCGTTGCCGACGAGCGAAAACGGACGGCGCATGTTGCTCGTCACCCAGTGCGAGACCGGCGGCAGCGGCTGGCCCTTCTCGCGGCGGCGCTGCAATTCCTCGTCGCTGAAGTAGCCGAGGGCGAGCAGCAGGCTCTCGCTCATCTTCGTGCCGAATTCCTCGTACGTGTTCCAGTCGGAGATCTCCTCGCCCGGATACATCGTCGAGGAATTCGTCGCGACCGAGTTCACGTTCTCGCGATAACGCGGGTTCGTGGGAAAGAGGTGAATCTGCCCGCCGTCATCAGCCTGGGTGAGCAGGACGATCTGTTCGTCGCCGGCGGGATCACCCGCCCCGATCGGCATCTGCCAGGCGGGGCCGAAGAACCGGCCCATGTCGGGGTGCATGAAAGCAATCCGGAAGCGTCCCCCGGAAATGCCGAGGGCGACGGGCCGTTCAGGTTTGAACTCGAGCTTCTCGGTCTCGGCAGCGGCGATCAGCTCCTCGATCTGGCGGGCAATCGCGGCGACCTGCGCGGGCGGCCGGTCGGCGGCGATCGTGCGGGCGGCAAATTCGACGTCGGACGCGCCGGACAGCAGCAGGCGGCCGCGGTCCGCGACGATGCTCTCGAGCAGCGCGAGGTCGGTCGGCCGCGTGACGTCGGAGCACAACAGATCGTACTCGGGATCGGCGACGCTGATCGTGACCGTGCGGATGTCGCCGCCCCGGCCCTGGATCGACTCGATGATGTCGGTGAGATAGTACTGCTGCTGCGCGTTGGCGTTGGTCAGGCCGCGCAGGTGGCGATGGAGCGCCGCGGCACGGACGACGTAGAGCGGACAATTGCCCTCGGTGAGTTCGTGGAGCTGGTGCCGCGTCGCGGGATCGGCCACCGCGTCGATGTCGCGCTGCTCGACGATGCGGCTGACCCGGCCGTTGGGCGCGCGGACGACCCGGCCCTTGCCCTGGTTCTTCGGCGGTTCGTACTCCGCCGTCAGCATCGTCAGGTCGGCTTCGCGCCCGCCGGCCCGATGCGTTTCGACCAGGCGGCGGAAAATCGACGGCGTCACGATCCGGTCGCCCATGGTGATCACGAGCAGCGGATCCTTTTCCAGGAGCCCCGGCACGCTGAACGCCTCGAACGCGGCAAAGGCGGTGCCGCCGGCGGGATTGGCGGAGCGGACGTACACGTTGTCCGGTCCAAGCGCGGCGGATACTTCGTCGTGGCGATAGCCGACGAGGCAGATGACCGGGGCCGGCGCGACCTGGCGGAAGGCATCGATCGAGTGGCGGGCGAGCGGCGTGCCGCGCACGGGCTGGATGCACTTGGGCGCCTGGCCGAAGCGCGTGCCCTTGCCCGCGGCCAGGATGACGAGTGTCGGCGTGTCGCTGGTGACGCCGCCGTAGCGGCCGATGGCGTCGGCGTTGAGCAGTTTGTCGCGGCCCGGTGTGACCGCAGCCTCCAGAGAAAGGGCCCCCGCAGGTGGAATCATGCCTGTATTCACACGAACATGACGACCGGCCGCGAGACCAAACGCGGGCTGGTTTTTACGCCACCCGGCGGGCTAAAGTTTTTCCTGCCTCGACCGACCGGAACCGGGAAACCATGCCCCCAAGGGGAAAACTACGGCGCGACGTACCACTTGCCGCCGACTTTCTCGGCGTTGGCCGCTTCGCGCCGCTCCACGCCCTTCTTGGTTTTGGAAATGTAGGCGACACGCGCCCGATCGCCCTGCGCCTCCACGGTCAGGATCGAGACGGAATCGAGTCCGCCCTCCATTTTGGCGAACCCCGAGGCGATGCCGATTCCCATATCCAGCATGGGACCGGCCATCGACCGTTTCGCCGGATCGATGCACTCCAGCGCCGCGGGTTTGTCGCCCTGGATGACCGCGGTGATGTAACGCTTGACGACATCGCCCGCCGTATTGCCGCCCCCACCGCCACCGCAGGCGGAGAAGAGCAGAATGGCGAGGAGGGAGAGGAGTCGGAGGGCGGTGGTTGGGGGGATCATGGTCGCGAGGGTTGTATTGCTACATGGGGTAAGAACAAAACGCGCGACCGTGGCCCGATTTCCCCGGGAAGTCGACTCGCCATCCCGCGCGAACGAGCCAATTCAGCCCGCCGCCACGCCGCATTTTTAATGGAAACGGCCACCCCACGTGTCTAACTCGCAACACCGTTTCCGGCCCGACGATTTTTCCACCTCGTCTCGGCCCGCCCAGCTGCCCCGCCGTCAGGTGTAGACCAGAGATTTCTTCGGACCCACCCCCATGAATCCGCGCCCCGTCCTGACTCTCCTCGGTTTCCTCATCGCGCACGCGCTTGCGCTGAGCGCGTTCGCCGCCGATGCCGCCGGCCTGCCTAGCCACGGCACAATCCGCGGCACCGTACTCAATGCCACCCGCGGTGAGTTCCTCGCCCACGCCGAAGTGCGCGTCCAGGGAAGCGCCCTAACCGCCACGACCGAGGGCGACGGCTCCTACCGCCTGGCATACGTGCCCGCCGGCCGCCACACGCTCGTCGTGACGTATACCGGGATGAGAACGGAGCGCATCGACATCGAGGTGCGGGCAGGCGAGACGGTCACGCGCGATTTCGAGCTGGCGTCGACCGCGCCGGACGCGGTGCGAAAGCTCGACGCCTTCGTGGTCCGCTCCGAGCGCGAGGGCAACGCCAAGGCCCTGATGGAGCAGCGCCGGTCGATGAACCTCACCAACAGCCTGTCTTCGGACGTATTCGGTGACGTCGCGGAAGGCAGCGTCGGCGAGTTCCTCAAGAACGTGCCCGGCGTGGACGTCGACTACGTCGGGCCCGACGCGCGCGGTCCGCGCCTGCGCGGACTTGATCCGCAATACGTGGGCGTGAGCGTCGACGGCATGAAGCTGGCCAGCGCCGACGGCTCGCAGGCCTCGGGTGCAGGGGCGCGTTCGTTCAGTTTCGACCAGGTGTCGGTCAACAGCCTCGACCGCATCGAGGTCAATTACACCAGCAGTGCCGATCAGGATGCCGACGCGCCCGCCGGCACGATCAACCTGAAGACCAAGCGCGCCTTCGAGCGCAAGGGCCGGCGCCTCTCCTGGCAGGCGCACTTCATGGCCAACAGTGACAATTTCGACTGGCGGCGCAGCTATTCGCCGAGCGATCGCAAGTCGCACAAGTTCCGCCCGGGCGCGATCCTCGAGTACTCGGACGTGTTTCTGGGCAACCGCCTGGGCCTCGTGCTCAACATCAGCGAGTCGAGCCAGTACATCGTGCAAAGCCGCGTCGACATCACCTACAATACCGCCGCGACCGCCGCCGATCCGCGGCCGCGCGTGATCACAAACGTGAGCCCGCTGAGCGCGCCGCGGCTCACGGAGCGCTTCACGCCCTCGCTCACGGTCGACTTCAAGGCCACGCCGTCGCTCGTGCTCTCGCTCAGCGCCATGTACAACTACTTCGACGCGTTCTTCGACACGCGCACCGCGGCCTTCAGCGTGCCGGGCGGCCGCACCGCCGTCAGCGGGGACGGCCTGAACAACATCACCTTCACCAACGCCCAGCTCGCCCTCACCACCAACCACGCGCACAAGTACGCGCAGACGCGGACGCTCACGCCCAAGTTCGAATGGCGCCGCGGCGACTGGCTCGTCGACGGCGGGCTCCACTACACGATTTCGACCAACCAGTACGTGTCGCTGCCCCGCATCGGCCCGCAGAACATTCCCACCAACGCCCTCACCGGCCTCACCCTCCAGCTCCAGCGTTCCGCGCTCGACGACGTGGACTGGAAGATCCGGCAGACCGGCGGACGCGACCTGAGCGACCTGTCGCTCTACACCAATCCGCGCCTGAGCGACGACATGCGCTTCGCCGAACAGGAGATCTACCAGGCGCAGGTCAACGCCCGCTGGACAGTGCCTTCGCGCCTGCCGCTCTGGTTGAAGTTCGGTGCCAAGGTGACGGAGGACTACCACCGGTTCCGCAATCCCAACGCGGCGCTCACGTGGCGCTACGACGGGCCGGGCGGCGGACCCACCGGGAGCTACGGCAACCTGGCGTTCCCCGCCAATCAGTGGGAGCTGGCCAACGGCCTCAGCGTCACCTCGCTGTCCGGTCGCGGACCGATCTATCCCAACCGCGCCGAGCTCTCGCGGCTTTTCCGCGAGCAGCCCCAGTCCTTCACGGACATCTCGACGCCGGCGAACTTCTACACCGCGTACATCAACTCGCCGCGCTACATCAAGGAGACCTTCCTCGCCGGTTATGGCATGGGCAATGTGCGGCTGGGGCCGGTGCAGGTGCAGGCCGGTATTCGCTGGGAGGATACCGATCTGGCGAAGCGCGAATTCCAGGCGCGGACGGCCGCGGCGGTTCGCGCCGCGGGCTACGCGGTGACGCCCGCGACCGGGCGCGCGACCACGGTGGAGGGGCTCGTGTACCAGTTCATGAGCCAGCCCAAGGTCGTAAACCGCTCCGGCTACGATCACCTCTTTCCCACGGCGAGCGCCAAGTATCATTTCAGCGACAACCTCCAGGCGCACGTCGGCTACAGCTCGACGATCTCGCGGCCCGCAATCGGCAATCTCAGCGGCGTGATGGAGTTCAACGAAAACACGCTCACCGCCACGGTGCCCAATCCCGACCTCAAGCCCGAGCGCTCCCACAACTTCTCCGGGCGCCTCGCCTACTATTTCGAACCCGTGGGCAACCTCGCCCTCACGCTCTTCCAGAACGACATCTCCAACAGCGTGGCCACGCAGGAATTCCCGGCGTCCGCCTTCGGCTTCGAGGACGACCCGCTGTACTCCGGTTACCGCTTCATCTCCTCCGCCAATCGCCCCGGCACGCTGCGAGTGCGCGGCGGCACGATCGAATACAGTCAGGCGCTGTCCTTTCTGCCCGGTGCGCTCAAGGGCCTCAACGCGTCCGCCAGCTACACCCGCACCTACGCGAGCGCGCCGCGGGCTTCGATGGCCCCGCACATGATCAGCGGCACGCTCAGCTACCGGCACCGGGGCGCGACCTTCAGCGTGGCGGGCAAGTGGACGGACCACACGCCGTTCTCGACCACCGGCGTGATCACCTACCGCAAGGCGCGCACGATGATCGACCTGAACGGCGGCTATCAGCTCACCGCCCGCACCGGGGTCTTCTTCCAAGTGAGGAATGTCTTCAATATTCCCGAGTATCGCTATCAGTTCGATCCGAGCTTCCCCACCATGCACACCCGCGTCGGCACCTTCCTGACCTTCGGCGTCAAAGGCGTATTCTGAGCGCGCCGCACCTCAAGCAACCCAAACCGATCCCCGCCCCTTCTCGTGCGTACTCTGTTCACCTTCCTTGCGGTGGCCGCGTTCTCGGCGCCCGTCCTCCCGGCCGCGCCGGCCGGCCGGCCCAATATTCTCGTCATCCTCGCCGACGACCTCGGCTACGGCGACACGCAGGTCTACAACCCCACCCGCGGCAAGATCCCCACGCCGCACATCGACCGGCTCGCGCGCGAGGGCATGCGCTTCACCGACGGTCACGCGTCGTCCGCCGCGTGCTCGCCCTCGCGGTACACCCTTCTCACCGGCCGCTACCACTGGCGCACGAGGCTGCAGTCCGGCATCGTCGACCTGTGGGACCCGCCGCTGATCGCACCGGACCGTCTCACCATCGCCGGCCTCGCGAAACAGCACGGCTACCGGACCGCCGCGTTCGGCAAGTGGCACCTGGGCTGGGACTGGGCGATTCCCGCCGACCAGAAGCGCTTCCTGCGCGGCCTCGGCGGCCGCGCCGGCAGGTCCCGCGATCCGCTCATCACCACGCCCACGCCGGAGCACCGCGCGGTCTGGTCCGCCGTGTTCAGCCAGCGCATCGCCAGCGGCCCCACCACCCGCGGCTTCGACCACTACTTCGGCACCGATGTGCCCAACTGGCCGCCGTATTCATTTATCCATGACGATCGCACCGTCGGCATCCCGACAGACCTCCTGCCCGCCGCCGCGATGGACGGCTACCTCGCCAGTTTCCAGGGCCCCGCCCTGCCCGGTTGGAATTTCGAGCAGGTGCTCGGCACGATCGTCGACCGCGCCGCGAACTACCTCGAGGAGCGCGGCCGTAACCGGGAGCCGTTTCTCGTCTACGTCCCGCTCACCACGCCGCACACGCCCATTGCCCCGAGCGAGAAATGGAAGGGCCGCAGCGGTCTCAATGACTACGCCGACCTGGTCATGGAAACGGACGACGCCGTCGGCCGCCTGCTCGCGGCGCTCGAGCGCGCAGGCGTGGCCGGGAACACGTTCGTCTTTTTCTCGAGCGACAACGGCTACGAGACCGCCATCGGGATCAAGCCTCTCGAGGCCATGGGTCACTTTCCCAGTGGCCCGCTGCGCGGCTACAAGCGCGACGTCTGGGAGGGCGGTCATCGCGAGCCCTACCTCATCCGGTACCCCGCCCTCGTGAAGCCCGGCTCCGTCTCCGACGCCCTGGTCCATCAGGCCGACCTCATGGCCACCGTCGCCGACCTCCTCGGGGCGAGGCTCCCGGCCGACGCCGGCGAAGACAGCCACAGCCTGCTGCCGCTGCTCCGCGGCGAGGTCGCGTCCGTGCGGCAATACGCGATCAGCTGCGCCGCCAACGGCACGCAGTCGCTGCGCGACGGCCCGTGGAAACTCGTCTGCCTCCCCACACCGCAGCTCTATCATCTCGGTGACGATCTCGCGGAAAAGAATGACCTCGCCGCGAAGCAGCCCGAGCGGGTGAAAACAATGCTCGCCCGGCGCGAAAAGCTGATCGACGACGGCCGCAGCACGCCCGGACCGCGGCAGCGCAACGACGTGGCGGTCAAACGCTGACGGCTGGCGACGTCACGTTTCGCGCTACTTCCTGCGCAGCGTGGCGCGGGTGAGCGCGCCATCGAAGTTCAGGGTGAGTGCGTTCCCGTCACGCGAGCGCTCCACGGTCGGACCTGGCGTCACCAATTCCCATTCGCCCGGTGCGGCGAGCGTGACGCTTCGCCTGCCCGCAGGCGCGATGTCCACGGTCAGTTCGTCGTGCTGCACCCGCAGCGAGGCCGCTCCATCGGCCGTCAGGCCATAGCGCCCGAATTGGATTTCGCCCTCGGCACCCAGGGCCAGCACCAGAATCCCACCGCGATCCTGCACCGACCCGGCGGTGCCCATGAAGCGCGCGCCGTCTGCCCCTGCCTCTCGCTGCGTTTCCGCGACAAACGCGTAGTCCGTCCCAAACTCGCCTCGGATGCGCACGAGCTTGCCGTCGGCCAGCGACTGGAACTCGGGCGTACCGGCGTCGCGCTTCCGTGGAAACATCACGACGTGATAGGCACCGTCACCCGCCATTTGCAGATGCAAGAGATCCATGTACTCGGCGAACCCCTCGAGCGGCGAATAGCGGTAGGTGTTTCCCCAGCGGAGAGTGTGGCGCGGGGTGGCCGCGGGACTCGCCACATAAAATTCCGTATCCACTCCAAACGGACCGAATGCGGTGAATCGATCGCCGGGCAACTCACGGGCCGGCATCGCGCGGTGTCCCGGCTTGTCCGCCAGAAACCGGCCAACGTCCGCGGCCGGTTGCGGCGGGCCGATCTTCTCGGAAACGGTCCACATCTGCCACATCGTAGGCTGCCCGCCCGACACCGTATCGCGCAGGAGCAGATAGCCGGCATCCGTGGCCCGGTCACCTTTCACGAAAAGAACCTGGCGGCGCCACCGCACCGGTCCCCGTCCCACCGCGGGCACCGCGGGCCACTCCGGCGCCGGCATCATTTGGTCGTGGGCGCCCGCCTCCAGCGACCGGTAGACCGGCTGCTCGATCGTGAGGTCGGCGACCAGATAGTCCTGTCGCGGCAGTGCCGCGAAGTCGGTCAGCTTGCGTTCCCCTTTGTGATACAGGCTCGCCCGGCGCTCTTCGTCGCTCCCGCGGTTCCGCGCCAGATGGACGCGGCTCATGAAGAGCTCCTCCTTTTCCGCATAGCCGCCCGCGAACGCGCCGGCGATGGGCACGCCGTGGGCGAAGATCGACGCGAACGCGCCGTATTCCGAGGGCACCCAGTCGGCGGAGAAACTCGGCACCATGAGGTTGACGTACCATTCGTCGCTGCTGCCGACGCCCTGGCGCAGGATCGCTCCGACTTGCGGAAACAGGTCCGTACCCCACGCCGGGGCGGCTGCAGGCAGGGAGCGATCGACGGCGAAACGCTCAATCCCTGTGGCGGAGGAGCCCGCAAAGAGGCTGGCTCCCGAGCGCAGCCAGTTCCACTGCTGCACCCGGGAGTATCCCGGATCGCTGGCTGCCGTGGCCTTCGCCATCAGGCCGGGAATCACCCGGGCCTTGCCTGCCGCCGAGCGGCCCGAAGGCGGGAGCAAGCTGAGGGCAGGCGGCCGTTCGCCCCCGGACCGCGGGTCCGGCGGCGTGTAGTGCTTGGCCAGATACAACATGAGCCGCTTCAGGCGCGGGTCGTCGATGAAGTTGTGCAGCCCGGCGTTCTTGGCCGCGACCGAGAACATCAGCAGCCCGGTGGCACTCACATGGGCGTAGTTGGCCACGCTCTCCGGCCATTCGCCGGCCGGTCCCACCTGCTCGCCCAGCCAGCGCTCGCACATTGCGACGGCCGGCTTGATCCACTCCGGCGCCAGCGGGTGTTCCGGCAACGCACAGGCGATCAGGCCCAGGTTGAGAATATATAGTACGCTCATGTTCAGGTTGGCGGAGCAGTAGCCGCGTTCGACCGACCAGGTCGACGGATCAGCCAGCACATAGCCGAGGTAGGCGATCTGGGCGCGCAGGACCGCGCGTTGCTCAGCGGACATGAGGCCGCTGTCGATCAACCCATCATATGCGGTCGCGATGACTTTGGTATGACGCATGAGGTCGTAGTTGCCGAGCAGGGCGAGCTGCTTGGCGATCCGTTCGACCACGTGGGTTTCGCGCGCCATGTCCGCGGAGCCCGTCGCCAGGTACGCCGCAAGGGCATCGGCGTCTGATGGGCCGAAGGCACCGGAACGCCTTCGCCCGCTTGGCCTCGTCCGGCCGCCCTCGCGCCAAGCCGTCAGTTCCGCCGGCGTGATGGATGCCCGCGCGGCAACGATGTCCTGCCGGGAACTGAAGAGTCGGGGGTGCGCTGGTTCCCTGGGTTCCGGCCAGGTCAGAATATAATCCTTCACCTGATCGAGCCGATAGCCAACTCCCACTTGGGCCCCGGGCAGCGTCCACGTGTGGGCGCCCTGCTCGCTAAGCCGCGTCGCGTCGGCCCGGATCGTCGTTCCGGGCCCGCCGATCTGCCAGCGGCGTTCACCGGGAGCCGTATTCAGCTCCATGAAGATGGCCCCATCTTCCCCCCGGACCAGCGGAATCCACTTTTCGCGATTCCCTTCACTGGTCCATTTCAGGTGCTCGCCAGCGGCGGCCGGTTTCACCCATACGGCCGGATCGATGACCGCCACCTTGAGGATTTCCCCACGGCTCCGCGTCTTGAAGGTCCAACGAGCCTGCGTGTACGAATTCCACCAGTCTTCCCACGGCACCAGCGAGGTGATCGTGCCGACCGGTTCGCGCTGCAGTTCGGGCTCTCCCGGTTCAAAAATCCAACCACGGTCCCTGGTGAATTCCCGCCGGCCCCACTTGTGATCGTCGTTGTGCTCGGGTGCCAGCACGCCGAGCAAAGGATCGAGGCCCTGACTGAGCACCAGCCGCCAGCCGCCCCGTGAGGCCGGCCGCGCAGAGCTGGCCAGCAGGCGATCGCTGCTTTCCCGCACGTTCATGTGCCAGGTGACTTTGCAGTCACCGGCAATCAAGCGGGCGGACAGATCCAAGCTCGTGCCGTCGTCGAACACATAGCGCAGCGAGGCGCGGGCGAAGACGGGGCCGCGATCCTCCAGCCGGGCGGCATAGCTGACGATCGACCGGGCGCCGTAGAGCTGGCTCCCGCCAAACCACGTCCCATCGCTCAATCGCATCGCCGCGACCGGCCCCGGTACTTCGGCGGGACCCAGCGGACGATCGAACCGCTGCTCCCCGTGCAGCAGCCGGATCGCAAACTGCGTGGTGCTGAGTTCGACGCCATCGCTCGAGAGTGCGATTGCCAGGTCGCTCGTCTGTGCGGGAGCCACCGGAGTCGCGCCATACTTCAGAGAATATGTTTGGCGACCGAGGGCTGGCAGGTCCACGACGAGAAACGATAGCGTGGCCGAACGAACGCCTTCTCCGTTGGGCCACCATTCGATCCCCGAAAGTTGCGCCGCCACCGGACCGTGGGGACCGGAGAGTTGCAACGACTGCGGATGACACTCACCGCGGGCGGCAGAGAACGGAAACGATACCAGCTCGTTCACCCAATGAACTCCCAGGTGGTCACGAAGCTCGACCTGCCGTTCGCCCGCGAAACCCAGCCGAGAGACGAGGAGGGCGAGCCACAGCCACGTCAGCGACCGCTGCATCAGGAACGCAGACGCGAGCGCGGAAGAACGCAAGATCATGGGAAGGGAGCGTGGGAGGGCCGCGACCGGGTCGTCGTCCGTCGCCCGCGGTCGCACGGGTGAGTCACGGGTCCCGACTCAAACCGAGCACGGGCAAGGGCGGTACAAAAATCAGCTGAGCCCGGCGAACGAAGCGCGCGCCAGTTCGCGCACGCTTCCGCTTGTCGTGGGATTTTTTCCCACGCGTCCGACGTAAATCGCCCCATGTAGGAGTCCCTTACAGTCAACTTCATAGCTACTGATAGGAGGTTAGCTCGCTCCGACGAAATCGGGTGTCGGACATCAATACAACAAGCAGGACCGACGGATTCCGGGCGCTCGGAAATACCTCGCGCAACACCCTGCGCGGGAGGAACTGTGCAACCTAGTTGCATCTATTGGCACGACGTCCGCTCCTTCGCCCGAGTCCAGCGAGAGTCAGTTAACATCAAAACAAAAAGACATCATGTTGTCCTCTCGCCTCAGATTCACCGCCGTCCTTGCGACGTTCGCGGTTTGCTCAGTCCATCCGCTGTCGGCCATTCCGATCACTGGCATGATCGATTTCTCCGGCGGCGCGACGTTTAACACCCCGTCGTTATCGACTGCTTCGTCCGTCATCGCCGGCGGCTGGAGCAACGTCACCGTCACGGCTGTCACGGCCGGGTCGATCCTCGACAGTACAATCAATCCTGGCGCGGCGGTCACCATGACCGGCGCGGCATGGAGCTTCAACAACGGCGCCCTGCCCAACCTGTGGACCGTCGGCGGCTTCACGTTCAACCTGACGAGCTCAGCCATCGTCACCCAGAACGCGTCGTTCCTTAATGTCCAAGGCACGGGGTTCCTGTCGGGCAACGGCTACGACGTCACTCCGGGCAACTGGTATTTCACCAGCCAGGGTGGCGGCGACAACAACCTGTTCTCGTTCTCGGCCTCGAACGACACCCGACCGGCCGGCGTGCCGGAAGGTGGCTCGACGGTGCTGATGTTGGGCGGATGTCTCCTCGCCGGCGCAGCGTTGCATCGCCTGCGCCGCGCGAGCGAATGCAGGAACGTCTAGCCGGGCGGGGGGACGGAACGCGTCCCTCGCTTCCAAGCCAGACATTCGTCTCGGGCCGCCTTTCCCAAGGCGGCCCGATTCTATCGTCGCGCACGGGAATTGGAGGGCCGCGCATCGACGCCGCCGCGGCGCTGACGAAGCGGCGTTCTCCTCGCCACGGCGTCATCGCTCCTGAAAACGCCTTCACGGCGGACGGCCCCACCGTCCACTCAAGGACGCGGGTCGAGTTCAGCGCGGGCGAGTGAGAGTCCGGGGTGCAAGTGCGATCAACGCGGACCAAGGAGCGATCCGCCTGATCACCTGAAGCGGCACCCGGTTCAGAAGCTGAACGTATTCGTCAGCGTCCACTTGTTGGGCTGCGGAATACGGGCGCTCGCGACCTGGCCGTTGGGCTGGGCGGTGACGGCGATGAGCTCGTCGGTGCCGAAGAGGTCGCGGATGTTGAGCTGGATGCTCCAACGCACCTTGTCCTTCAGGATGCGGCGGCCGTAGCGGAGCCAGGCGTCGTAGTTGATCTGGGCGCTGCCGTAGTACGGCTTGGTGACGTCGTAGACCCACGCGCCGGCGGCGTTGCGCGTGGCGGGGAAACCGATCGCGACCTTGTCCTGCCAGCGGGCGGCGCCGCCGATGCTGAAGCCCTTCAGCCGCTCGCCGCGGAAATCATAGTTCGTCACGACATTGAAGCGCCAGCGGCGCAGCTCCTGGACGGGCGAGCCGTTGGCCGCGAGGGCGTTCAGGTACGGCACGTACATGTTCGTGATCGCGAGATTGCCGAGCTGGGACGTGCCGAAGGAACCGAAGTACGTGATGTCCTCGAGGCCCTCCATCGCGCGAATGTTGGTGGCGAGGCTGCCGTTGCCGTCCCGCCAGAGCGGAAGATTCCGTTCGATGAACTCCGCGAAGTCGGCGCCGACATTGGATTTCTTCGCCTCCTGCATCGCGGCGTTGAATGTGATCCGCCAGTTGCTCGTGGGGTTGTAGGTGCCCTCGAACTCCCAGCCTTCGGACACCGTGTCGGCGACGTTGCCAACATTCGGCGGCCGGGTCGCGCTCCAGGTGCCGCCGTTGGCCGCCTGGGTGAAATTCCAGGTTTCCGCGAGCAAGGGGTCGACGGGCCGGAGCCACTCCGAGCGGGTGCGCTGCGTGAACCAGGTGTTGCGGAACGCGGTTTCGGCCTGCGTGAGGCCGGGATTCAGGTTGTTCGCCTGGGCCGGGTCGGTGAGGCCGGCGCGCAGCGGCAGGTAGCGCGGATCATTCGGGCTGAAACCGAACCATTTGTTGATGACGACCTCGCTCACGTTGGCCTGCCGCATGCCGTTCATGGCGCGCACGACGTCGTTGCCCGGCCAGAAGGTGTTGTAGAAGGTGGCGCTGTCGTTGGCCTGCGTGGTGCGGTAGCGGTTCACCCGGAGGACAAACTTGTTGTCGAGCGCGGAGATCGTGACGCCGATGTCCTTGGTCTTGCCCGAGGGCGGGCTGAACGGACGGCCATAGACGTCGGCGATCGTCGACGACGGACGGAAATTCTTCGCCTGGTTGTACGACACGCTCAGGTCGGTGCCGCGCGGCAGCCAGCGCTTCACGAAATCCGGCGCGTGCACCACGCCGCTCCAGCTGAGGGTGGAATCCTTGGCGTAGATCGTGGGCGTCGCGGGCAGGACCCACGCGGGATTGTAGGGATCGGTTTCACCGGTGCCGGAGGCGAGCCGCGCGGGCCCGGCGTCGCGCAGGACAAACTCGTCCTCGCGCCAGCCGACCAGGCCGACAACCTTGTCGGAGAAGAGGTAGCTCTGCCACACGGCCGACTTGCTCTTGGTGCGGTTGGAATTCTTGTTCGCACCGGAGTAGAGCTTGCTGATGTCGCGCTCGCTGGCGCTGATGACGGTGACGGGGGCGCGGACCATCTGGTTGGTGCGGGCGTCGAAAATCAGCGCCGTGCCGCTCGCCTGCGGTGTATGCATTGCGGTGATACCGGAAATGTTGGCGCCGGCGGGCGTGCTCAGGTTCGCGATCGAGGGCCCGAGGTAATGGATCGCGGCGTAGCCGGGGTAGGTCGTGGCCGTGGGGTTGTTGGCGTAGACGTTGAGATCGAGGCCGTACGAGTAGCCGTTGATGCTGCGGCTGAAATTGTCGTTCCGCTGGTCGGTGTAGGTGCCGGTGAAGATGTGGCGGCCAAGGTGCCGGAGGAGTCCGCTCTTCTTCCGCAGGTCGAGCGTCGCGTAGGCGGTGGCCCGATATGCCTCGCGCTCGGAATCGACGAAGTTGTTGCCGATCGAATCGGAGGCGACGTAGGGCCGGCCGAAGTTGGGATTGGCCGCGCCGTCGACCAGCTTGCTCTGCATGTCGACGAAGATCGTGTAGGCATCGAAGCCGAACATGCCGAAGTTGTCGCGCTTGTGCGTCTGTTTGTCGTACGCGAACTCGAAGCCGACGAGGTCGCGGAAGAACGTCTGCCGGAACGTGGCGTTGAGCGCGTGGAAGCCGGAGTTCTCCCGTTTGTTCGGTCCGTCGAGCAGTGTATCGTAAAAGTTGAATACAGAAGGATCGCGCAGCTCCTGGTAGCGCCAGAGGCCCGTGTACGCCTGGCCGGGCGGGGCGAACTGCTGGTTCAGGAAGAAATTCGGGTTGTTGCCCTGCGCGGTGTAGGCGCCGACCGCGAACCACTGCGTGAACGGCACGCCGCCGCGGCTGATCATGAAGGGCGGGACCCCGTTGCCGCCCTGCACCGCCGAGGCCGGATCGGTGAACACGGCGCCGACCTGGCCGAACCAGCGGCCGGTCGCCCCGAGGTGGGCGAAGAGGAAGGGATTGTTCGTGACGGACGTCGGGACCGTCGGGTCGATCGCGACCTTGTTGAGCACGTTGTACCAGACCGAGAGACCGTCGTGCGGCGGCGTCGGGCGCGGGCGGTTGGACTCCGTGCGA
>JAEUHA010000577.1 GCA_016793535.1 Opitutaceae bacterium
CACCTCCGTCATTTTCTTCTTCGCCGCTGCGGTCGCAGCGACCTGGGTCGGCCCCGGCGCCGTGTGCGCGGCGGCGCCGTTGCTGGAGAAGGTCCACCTCTTTGAGGAAAAGACCGATGGCTTCGTCTCCTATCGCATCCCGGGCCTCGTCGTCACCGCGAAGGGCACGGTCCTCGTCTTCTGTGAGGCGCGAAAATATTCCGGCCTCGACTGGGGCGAGATCGAGATCCACCAGCGGCGCAGCACCGATGGCGGCCGCACCTTCGACCGCGCCCGCCAGATTGCGCACCTCGGCCCGCGCCTGCCCCGGAACCCCGCCAACGCCGACCAGCCGCCGCGCAAGGTCATCGGCGAGCCCGGCCAGCAGACCGTCAACAACCCCGTCGCGATCGCCGACCGCGACGGCACCGTGCACTTCATCTACTGCGTGGAATACATGCGCGTCTTCTACGTGCGCAGCACCGACGATGGCCGCACGTGGAGCCGGCCCGTCGACATCACGGCCGCTGCCGACCGGTTTCGTCCGGAGTGGGCCTGGCGCGTCATCGCAACCGGTCCCTGCCACGGCATCCAGTTGCGCAGCGGGCGCCTGGTGGTCCCGGTGTGGCTGGCCAAGGCGGAGGGCGGCGCGCACGGTCATGCTGTCGTGGCGACGCTCTTCAGCGATGACCACGGCGCCACCTGGCAGCGCGGCGAGATCGCCGTGCCCAACACTGCCGTCACACCCGGAGTAAGCGAGGCCACCGTCGCCCAGCTCGGCGACGGCCGCGTGATGCTCCTGGCGCGCAACCACGCCCCGTCCCACCGGAAGGTCGTCGTGTTCAGCCGCGACGGCGCGACCGGGTGGAGCCGGCCCGAATTTGCGGCAGCCCTGCCCGAGCCGATCTGCCAGGCGAGCTTGTTCAGCTATGACGATCCCGCCGCGCCGGGAAAGTCGCGCCTGCTCTTCTCCGGCCCCGCCTCCCTGGAGCGTGCCGACGGCACGGCCACGCCGGGCTCCCGTCGTGACCGGAAGAATCTCTCCGTCAAACTCAGCCACGACGACGGGCGCACCTGGGCGGCGACGCGCTCGCTCGAGCCGGGACCGAGCGCCTACAGCGATCTCGCGGTGCTGCCCGACGGCACGATCCTCTGCTTCTACGAAAGCGGACGTCCCGGCGCGACCCGCCCTAACTCCACGCGCACCGACTGGCCCTATGCGCGCCTCACGCTCGCGCGCTTCAACCTCGAGTGGCTTGTCGCCGGTGAAACCGCTGGCGCCGTGCGGCCCTGAGTCCCGGAAGAAACCGCCGGCCGCCTTCCTGCTGATAACGATTGAAGCGGATGGCCCAGGTGCCCTGCAGCCATTTCATACCCTCGCTCAGATTCGGCTCCGGGGTTTCCACCACCAGATGGAAATGGTTTCGCATGATCACGGCGGTAGTTGCCGCGATTGATCACAGGGTAACCTGCATCCGGATACACCAGACGAAGCTTGCGGGCCGTAGCCTAGGGTGGGTCTTCAAGGTCAGCCACCTCAACGGTGGCGGCGCCAAAAACCAGGGGGCGTGATCCGCAGTTATCGCGATTCATGACATGACCCCTTTTGCCCCGGCCGCGAGCGCACCGTGGTGGCGATGGGCGGAGCCCGCCTGCGACGACAAAGGCTGTCGTACGGGAGGTATTTCGGTACCAGAAAAGGCGGCAATCGTTCTAGGGGCGGACCGGGATGCTTGGTATGCTCGGCCCTCACCCTCCCGTAGCCATCCTGCCCCGCGCCGCTCGCAACCTCCGTGACCACGCCTGCCGAACATCCTGCCGAATCCGTCCTCGCAGAAGTTCCGCCGGCGAGTGGGCGCTTCGGGGTGGAGTCGCGCGCGCGTCGCGGCGGCTGCGGAGGCGGGCTCTCGCTTTGGGCACGCCGATTTGCTCCAGCGCGTCCGCTGCCATCGCGATCCAACGCGGTTCCAACCGGAATTCGGGTCCCGGCAGCCGCACCCTGCTTTACCCAACCCCATGAAACCAGAATCCCTACTCCGTTTCGCCGCCCGCTGCGGCTGGCTTGCCCTCGCGATGACCGCGACCGCGCAAACGCCGCCTTCGCGGACTGAATCGGCGGAGGCGAAGAACGAGGCGATCCAGCTGAGTCCGTTCACCGTCTCCACTGACAAGGATCTCGGTTACCTCGCGGCCAACAGCCTCTCGGGCAGCCGGCTCAACACGCCGCTGATCGATACGCCGGCCTCGATCTCGGAAATGACCAAGGAGTTTCTCGAGGACATCGCGGCCACCGACATGATGGCGGCGCAGGAGTATGCGATGGGTTTCCAGGCGGAGCGGGTCGGTGGCAACGACAACATCACCCAGTTCAACTCCAACCAGTCGAACGCCCGCGGCCTTGGGCGCAGCACGGCCACACGCGATTTCTTCTCGTGGGGCCTCAGCTCCGACACCTTCAGCGTCGAACGGCTGAGCTTCAGCCGCGGACCCAACTCGATCCTCTACGGCGTCGGCAGCCCGGGCGGGGTCGTCAATTCGATGTCCAAGCGCGCCGGCTTCACCACCCGGAGCGAGGTCAATCTCCGGGTCGACGAGAACGAAAGCTGGCGCTTCCACATCGACCACAACCAGCGGTTGAATGCGAAGCTCGCGTTCCGGGCCAATCTCCTCGCCGAGGACATGCGGACGTGGCGGGAAATCGAGTACGCCAGGACGCAGCGCATGCATCTCGCGGGCACGTGGCGGCCATTCGCGCGGACCGAGATCCGCGCGGATTACGAGCGCGGCGTCCAGCGGCGGCTGCAGGGTCTGCGCTTCAGCGCGCGCGACTACTTCCTGCAATGGATCGACGCCGGCCGGCCGGCGTATGACCGGCTGGTGAATCGCGACACGTATCCGGTCGGCGTCGTCTCGTTCGGCGCGAATCCCCGGCTCGTGTATGACGGCGACGCGTCCCGGTGGTACAACGTCCAGCGCTTTGGCCAGACCCGCGGCCGCAACGGCGTCACCGCCGGCGGCGAAAAGCTCGCGAATGACCAGTATGTGCCCTTCACCGCACCCCTGCTCGGCCTCGCCTCGACCAGTGACAACGACTACTGGACCGGGTCCGTGATCCTGCAGCAGGAGATCGTGAAGAACCTCTACGTCGAACTCGCCGTCAACCGGCAGTTCGACCAGCGCACGGTCTTCCGCTCGATGAGCCAGGATCAGCTCGGCGTGCGGATCGATCCGAACCTCACATTGCCCGGCGGCGCGGCGAACCCGAATTTCGGCCAGATGTTTCTCGAGGGCCAGGCGCTGACCAACACGTCGTCGGCCCGGCGGCTGAACCAGCGCGCGTCCGTCACCTATGAATGGAACCCGCGGCAGGCCTGGCTGGGCCGGCATCGCTGGCTCGCGATGGGGACCGACGAGTCGAGCAAGGGCAAGGGTGCGCAGTACAACGAAGCGAACCTCACGCCCCTCAACCCGGCGTTGCCGGCGTACTCCAATGCGCAGAACACGGTCAACCGGCGCACCTATCTCAATTTCAACGGCGGCACCCGCAGCTACAATCAGGATCCCTTTCGGCAGCGTTATCCGGCGGTCGCGTTCACCGACGCCGCCAACGGTCTCGCGGGCACGATCACCCCGGGGTTCTTCACCAGCAACCTGAGCCCGAGCAACGCCGAGAACCGGGCCGCGATGTTCGCCGGACAGAGCAATTTCTGGCGCGACCGGATCGCCCTGACGTACGGCGTGCGGCGCGACGAGGCCACGCGGCAAAACGTGCTGCTCTCGCGCAACGTCACGACGCAGGAGGTGACCGGCGTGATCTGGAATCCGACCGATGTCTACACCGGCACCACGCGCACACAGGGCGGCGTGTTTCACGTGACCAAGTGGTTCTCGGTGTTTGGCAACCGGTCGGACAATTACACGCCCCAGTCGGCGCTCGACGTGAACGGCAACAACATCGGCAACGTGCGCGGCGAGGGTGTCGATTACGGATTCAAGTTCCGCCTCGCGGAGAACAAACTCTACGCAACGGTCAGCCGCTTCAAGACCTCGGCCAAGAACCAGGCGGCGCGCAATTTCAACCTCCTCACCTACATCCAGGGCATCTGGGTGGCGATCGAAGGCGCCACGGGCGAGCACGTCACGAAGTTCACGGGCAGTCCGCTCAGCAACACCGACACGCAGAGCACCGATGCCGACGGCTACGAATTCGAGGTGACGGCGAACCCGCTCAAGGGCCTTTCGCTGACCGCGAACTACGGCACGCTCACGGTGAAGGCGGCGAATCTGTATCCGCTCACCCGGGCGCACATCGCCACGCATCGGGCGCAGTGGGCGGCGGCCAGCAGCCTGCCGACGTCGCTGGGTGGTGCGGGGAGCACCGTCGCCGGCGCGCTCGGACTCATCGACACCAACCTGGCGCAGGATGCCCTGCAGGACGGCCGGATCGCGCTGCACAACTACAAGCACACGTTCAATGTTTTCGGCCGCTACCAGTTTCAGGATGGAAGGCTGAAGAACTGGAGCGTCGGCACGGGCGCCCGGTACCGCGGCCACCGCGTGCTCGGGTATCGTCCGTCGGGCGAGCCGGTGCTGGCGCCAAAGTGGTTCCTGATGGACGCAAATGTGGCCTATCGCCGCCCGCTGTGGAACAAGCGCGTCGACCTTCGCGTGCAGTTGAACGTCCAGAACGTCCTCGACAACCGTGACCTCATCTGGGCCCTGATGAATCCCACGACCTTCGAGAAAAACGACTACACGCTCTTCACTCCGCGCCTGTTCACGCTCACCGCGAGCTTCTCGTACCGCTGACCGGAGCCTCATGAAAGCCCCGACGGTCGTCCTTTCCGTTCTGCTCCTGATGGTGGTGGCGACGATGCGCGGCCAGCCTGCGTCCGCCGAGCATCCGGTCGCCTGGGGATTTGTCGCGGGTGACAGCCCCGTGTACCACCTGCGGACCCTGCGGGCGCAGTCCGGTGCGCGCGCGGTGGTCACCGCGAGCTACGATGGCAGCGTGGCGTGCTTCACGCCCGAAGGTCGGCCATTGTGGCGGGCGGCGGCCACGGGTGGATTTCCGTTCGATCTCGCCGTGGCGGACCTCGACGGCGACGGCCGCGACGAAGTGCTGGTGGCGGCAGGCGATGGCGCGCTTCGCGTCTACGATCACGCCGGCGCCTTGCGCTGGACGTTCGCCCGCACGGCGCCGCTCTATCAAGTATGCGTGGCCCGTGGCCGCGCCGGCCGGCCCGTCGTGCTGACAGGCGGGATTGAGCAGGTGCTCTACGCGTTGTCGCCGCAGGGCGAGGTGCTCCAACGGCTCCAGACGGAACATGTCATCCGTCACCTGCGCGCCGGCGATGTCCTGGGCGGCGGCGAAGACGCGGTCGCCATGGCCACGACTTCGAGCGGCCTCACCGGGATTTTGAAACTGTTCCTGCTCGATCCGCATGACCTCACGGTGCGGTGGCAGCATGCGGATCTCAGCGTCCGGGGCATGAATCCTGGCAAGCGGTTCTTCAGCCTGCTCGTCACCGACCTGAACCGCGACGGCAAGGCCGAGGTGATGCTCAGTGGCGGGTGGCGAGAGAACGGTGCCGTGCACGCGTATGACGCGACGGGACGACATCTCTTCACCAGGTCCGATCCGCGGATTCCCAGCGTGCCGTACCGCATGAACTACCTTCGGAAAGTGACCGTGCCGGGGGACGACTACGTGCTGGGTCATTTCGGGAACCTGCTCATCTTGTACGAAAACGACGGCACGCTGCGCGAAACCGTGACCGGGCCGTACTCGTTTGCCGATTCGCACTACGACCCGGAGCTGCGCACGCTGTTCATGGGCAGTGCGGTGTCCGGAGGGACGGAGGTCTACGCCTACCGGCTCGATCGACCGGGATGGAAGCAGGCGTTCGTGGCGCAGCGGGCGCTCGGCCGGCTGGCGGAGATCGAGCGGAATCTCGCGACGCTCAACCGGCAGATCCGCGACTTTCGCGCCCCCGCCTACCAGCCCGCGCCGCGGCCCGTGCTGGCGATCACGCAGCCGGGCGAAACGCGCGACTTCCGGCATGTCGCCTTCGCGAGCAGCATCACGCTGAGCCAGAAAGTGGAGAATCCGGACGAGCTGTGGTGCCGCGAGCGCGACCGCCGGATGCCGTACCGCCACACGGCCGACGAACTCGCCGAGATCATCGCCGAAAAGGAGGCGAAGGGAGAAAACGTGCTCGTCTGGGCAGGGCACGGCAACGCGGTGTTCTTTCCGCTCGCGACCTTCGAGCGGCTCCTGAAGGCGGGGCCGAAGCATCTGAAAGGTTTCGTCTTTGCCGAGATGGAAGGGACCGGCGAGAGCACGCGCGAGGTGGTCGAAAAGATCCTCTTTCCGCTCGCGGAACTGTGCCGCGCCCACGGCAAGATCGTGTTTTTCCGCAACAAGAACATCTTTTGGAACGGCACCTGTTACCTGCCGTTCTGGAGCCGGGTGCTGCTGGATGAAAAATACCGCGACGTCTTCGTGCCGGCGCTCGAGGAGACCAACGGCCGCAGCCAGGACCTCAGCCTCGCCGGGCGCGTCGGGCTCTGGCAGTCGGGCGCGTTCAACCGCTGGGCGTGCCGCACGGTCACCGATGACGCCAACTTCAACCGCATGTTCGAATGGGGCGGGCAGCAGATCGTGCATCACCATCTGCGCAACCTGGTTTCCACGGCCGCGCTCGGCGCGGACATTTTTCTCAGCGATATCCACGCCGGTGTCCGGGGAACGCCGTTGCGCGTGACGGAGCCCGGGCCGGCGCCGGAAGCCGAACGGCGGGGCAACAGCGCTTATCTGTTCGATCAACTGATGCCGTTCTACCGGATGCTGGAAAAGGGCATCGTCCAGATCCCGACGCGTGGGAATCTGCTCTCGCAGTCCGGCTTCGCCCTCGTGATGCGCGCCCCGCCGGCCGACCGCTACCTCCGTCACGGCGTCAACGGCCACCGGTATTCATTTCCCCAGGACGGCGATCCCACGATGGTGTTCAGCCGCCTCGATGCCTACTGGGGTGGCGCGCGGCTGCAGGCCTCGGACTTTTCCGCGTACGCGATGAACGTCCGGCTGCGGACGTGCAATTTCCTGCCGGAGCTGCCGTATGGCCTGGTGCCCATCATCCCGGCCGCCGCGGCGGGACGAGCGGGTTTCGTGCGCACCGTGGAGACCGATGGCGAGCGGTTTTACGACGACGCCGGGCGGAGCCACGATGCGGCCGACTTCAAGCCCCAGATCGAGCAACACCTGCGTGCCGCCGCGGCGGAGCTGCCCTTGACGGTCGCCGGTCCGGCACACTGGGCCGCGGCGCGGCTCGATGCGAAACACATCCGCGTGACGCTCATCGACCCCGGTTATCTCGACCCGGCGGCGCGCGCGGTCGAGCTCATCTTCCAGCACGTGAGGGTGAAGCACGGTACCGACATTCTCAGCGGAGAACGGCTCACGCCGGTCGACCGCCGGCTCGCGGTGACGATCCCGGCGGGCGTTTTCCGCATCATCGATCTCGAGGTGGAGTGAAGTCCGCCGCGCCTGCGGACCGCGATCGTGGTCGACGGCAGGTCGCCGCGGCGGGGGCGGACAATCGTTTCGAGGGCCAGGTTGCCGGGAACACGCTGCGGCAGACGCGCAATGTCGGCGCGGCCCGGCTCCGCCGCGTCGAGGTGAGTTACCAGCAGCCGTACACGTTCCTGCCCGGATTCTGGCGCGGCCTCGGTGCCTTCGCCGATTTCACGTCCACGCGGCGCCAGTGCCGACGCGGCCCTGAATGATGCCATGGGTCGGACTTTCGCCGGCTTGGCCTCGAACACCCGCGGGCGAGGGAACGTGGAGCCGTGGACTTCTCCGCCTCGCTCCCGGCGCGGATCAGCGCGGGGTGATTTTCAAGTTGGCAAAGTGGGCGATGGTGGAGCCTTCGAACCAGAGAGCGACGCCACCGCGGGTGCCGGCACCGGTCTTCACGTCGTTCACGAGAAGCGTGGGCTGCTCTGCGCCGTTGACGAAGAGGCGGGCCTTGGCGCCGTCGACTTCGATGCGGACGCGAATCCACGTGGCCGGAGTGATATCGACGTACGACTCGTAGCGTCCCGGGGTTTTCTCGCGCAGGGCGTACCACGTGTGTTCCGGGTGCGAGATATATTGGGTGGTGCGATTGCGGCGTTCCTGGTCGTCGGCGCGACCATTGGTGGGCCGGACGTAGAAGCAGTCGTAGGTACGGCGGTCGGGTTGCACGCGGAACGCGACGCCGACAAATCCGCGCGCGCCGCCGGCAGCGCCCGGGCCGGGTTCGCCGGCGAGGTCGACCTCGATGGTGCCGTCGGTGAAGTCGACGCCGTCGACCAGCGCGAGGTGATCGCGGCGGCCGGCCTCCGCGGCGGCGGGCGACGGCGCGCCCTTGGTCTTGGTGGCGGCAGGAGCAGCTACGGTGGGGGCGCCCGGGCCGGCGGGCGTGGCGGTGAGACGCAGGGCTGCGCGGCCCTGGAAGGTCACGGTCTCGGCGCGGGTGTTGATAAACGTGAGGCCGGCCGGTGTGGTGAGCGGGAGCGCCGTGGGAGCGCCGAGCAGGGCGGCGGAAAGAAGCGCGCAGAGAACGGGGACGGAACGGAGGAGGGATTTCATCCTGGTGGTGGAACGAGTGGTGACGGAGGTGGGTACGACAGACACGGGGGATAGGCGCCCGCGGAGCGCGGCGAAGGCGGGAAGGGGGGCCGAACGCGCAGGGAAGGAATACGGGTAGGCGGGAATCGCTCAACGCTGAACGCGAAAGGCGGCGCGCGCAGGCGCGCGGGTGGATGGTGGCGGAGCTGCGGCGGTGGACGGGCGCGGCGCGGGGCACCCGGTCAGGGGAGTGCGTAGGCCTCGACGAGCGCGACGCCGGTGGGGTGGTTCTTGCCGGCTTCCGTCGACGGCGTGCTTAACCCCGTTCCGACGCGCTCCGGCCCGTCCGCGCCATCCCTAGGAAGCCGTTCCATGCGTCGCCTGAATCGCAGACGTGAGTCGCTTGCCCTCCTTCGCCGAGCCTGCGGAGGACAACCTCCGCTTCGTGGTAGGTACGTCGATTCATTCGACGACCCGTGGGGCAAAACACCGGCCTGCCAACCGTAGGCTGGCGGAGGTTGGTGGTAGGAACTGGATTCGAACCAGTGCAACGGCTGCTGCAAGCGTGCGTCGCGGCCGCTGCTTCCGTGAGCGCTCAAACGGCCGACACACAACTGCGCACACAAGAACTCGCGGACCTGCGGGACGTGATCGAAGCGTGGCCAAAGCTATCCGCGGAATTGCGCGCGGCGGCGCGGGCGGTGACGCGGGCGGCCGCCGGGTGACAGTCGAAGCCGCCTTGCGCCGTGGCGGTCGTCGAATTCCGCATGCCCAGGGGAATTCGCGTCTGACCGGTGCTGTGCATGCCCACCATTGCGAAGATCGATTGTAGCCCGGAGATTCCGCCGGCGATCAGGGCCCACGGTAATCCCAAACAACCGTCCGCCGCATCCCTATCGCGTCCGCGTCACCCGGCCAATGATGACTTCACGGGCCGGCTTGCTGATCGAATAGAGCAAAGTCGGATCGCGATCGTCCCAGTCGAAGGCCTGCCCTTCCGCGGAAATGGGAAGGGTCGTGACCCACGTAAGCGTCGGTCCGGCCGCGGGCATTTTCAGGCCGTAGAGCGCCGTGTCGTCGTGACCCGTGACGTAGAGCAATCCATCCGGTCCGAATGCGCCGCCGGAGACGCTGAAGCCGTGCGCGCCGAGCTTGTGCATGAGGTCGTCGGGAAACGCCCAGCCTCCCGTTGGCCGCCAGTCGGAATCGAACTCGACGAGTCGGGTCCAGTTCGGTCCGCGGCCGGGTTCGCTGCCATTTCCGCTGTAGTAGACAAAACAGGCCAGCCAGCGGTCGTGGTGCCGCTCCAGCCACGTCAGTGAGCCATCGGTCCGGCCGAAGCTGCGGCTGCCGACATGCCTTAGGGTCGCAGTGTCCCAGATCTCGACTGAACTGAGGTTGGGCACTCCGGGGTAGTTGGAGTGAGCGCAATAGAGGCGGCCACGGTGCACGATGCCGGCGTTCAGATGGATCAACGGATCTCCCCGTGCGCACTCCCAGGCGGCGACCCGCACGCCGTCCGCCTTGCGATATTTCCCTATCGCATGATTCGAAATCACGTAGAGGAACTCATCGTCCGCGGCCACCCCTTGGCGGGCTTCAGGGGCGGCGAAGCGACGGATATCAGCATACGTCCAATCACTGCCGGTGGGCGCGGGGCGACGGGGGGGCTGGTCCGGAGGGACTGGAGTGGCCGCCGGCAAAGGCGTCATGAGCAGCAAGAGTGAGAGAAGTCTTCGCTTGGCGTGCATGGTTGAGAACGGATCAGGGCGGCGGACAGACGAAGTCCGAGGGGAGCAGCAAATTCGCGGAACGCGCCTGGGCTAGCGGATCGGTTTCGATCGGGTGGTGCTTCGTGCCAGAACGAGCCCGAGCAACCCGCCGGCGGCGAGCGCACATGCGATCAGGAAAAGCCCGAGGTCGTAGCCGCCGGTCCGGTCGCGGATGAAGCCCAGCGCCGGCGGCAGGCCCACGCCGGCCAGATTGGCGACGGCGTTGATCAGTGCAATCGCGCCCGCGGCGGCCGCGCCACCTGCCAGGTACTCGGTCGTCACGGCCCAGAACACGGGCGTGACCGACCAGTTCAATCCGACCGCCAGCACCAGCAACGCATATGTGGCGCCCGCGGGGCCCGGAACGAGGCTGGCCGCGAGCGCGACGCCCGCGGCGAGCAACGGCAGTCCGAGGTGCAATCTGCGCTCTCGGCTGGAGTCGGAGTGGTGCCCGTTCCAGTACATCAGCGCGGCGGCGAGCAGGAACGGCAGGGCCGAGAGCAACGTGACCACGAAGTTCGATCCGCCGGACAGTGACTTGAGGATCTGCGGCAAGAACAGCGTCACGCCAATCGTGCCGAACGCCTGGAGCAACCAGAACAGGCTCAGCAGCCACACGCGGACATCCGCGAACGCCCGGCTCCAGCCCGCCGAGTGGGACTTGGGCGCCGCGGCGTTCTCGGTCGCGATGACGCTCGTGAGCCAATCGGACTGCGCCGCCGCGAGCCAGCGGGCCTCACGCGGCGCGTCGGGCAGGATCCGGAGCACGACGAAGCCCAGCACGATCGCGGGCACTCCCTCGATGAAGTAAAGCCAGCGCCAGCCGGCGAAACCAAGCGTGCCGTCCATGTGCAGCAAGGCGCCCGAGAGCGGCAGCCCGATCACAGAGGCGAGCGCCGCCGCGATATAGAAGAATGACATCGCGCGCGCTCGATTCTCCCGCGGAAACCAGCAGCTCAGGTAGTAAATGATGCCCGGCGTGAATCCGGCTTCCGCCGCGCCGAGCAGCAGGCGCATGACGTAGAGGTGCGTTGCGGACTGGATGAACGCCATGCCGCAGGCCACAATGCCCCAGGTGACCATGATGCGGGCGATCCATCGCCGCGCGCCGACCCGCGCCAGGATCACGTTGCTCGGCACTTCAAAGAGGATGTAGGTCACATAGAACAGACCCGCGCCCAACCCGTACATCTGCGCGGACAGCCCGAGATCGGCGTTCATCTGGAGCGCGGCGACCGAGATGTTCGCCCGATCCACGTACGCGATCAGGTACAGCAGCATCAGGAACGGCAGCAGCTTCCGGGTGATGAGGCGAATGGTTGCCGCTTGAAAGCTCGGTGAGGGGACGGACATGACGGGACGGGGATGCGAGGCCGAGTGGCGTGGGATCAAGCCAGGCCGAGGCGGACGACGGGGATCTTGACCACGACCTTGAGCACGCGGGTGTGGCCGGCGAGGCGGATCATCGGGCGGTGCGCGTCCACCGGGGCGAAAAAGGCAAAGAACCCGGCGGCGTTCACCACGCGGGCGAGCGCCGGGCCGGCGTGGTGGAAGAGGAGATCCTTCTCCTCGCTGTAATCGCCATCGCGGGCGAGACTCTCGCGCGGCGCCCAGTCGATGGCCTCCGCTCCCGCCAGCGTGTATTGCAGATCCGCATACCGACGGTGCGTTTCGAATCGCGACGCCTCCGCGGGCCCGGTGTCGTACGACAGGACCAGGGCGTACAAGCCGTCCTGGTCGAGCACGTAGCGTCCCTCCGCAGGCTGGGAGGGCAGGTTTCGGATCCAGGTCACCGCCTGCACCATCGCTCCGCCGGGCGCCGCAGGATGCATGGCTTCGAAGTCACTCAGTTGGCCAAAGATCATGTACGAAGGGCGGTGGGATCAGACTCGTCGTGGCGGGTTGGATTCCGCAACCGGTCGCGGTGGGCGCGGCCGGACATGCGGTCAGCGGCAGGAGTGGAAAACACCCTCGGCATGCGCGTCGAAGCCCGCTCAGGGCCGCGTGCGCGGCGATTCCGCCGCGAAGCCGTAGAGAAATGCGCGCTGGAGGCGGAACCGGATCTGTCGGGCGCCGGCCGGGGCGACCTCGCCGCCGCGCCAGCGCAGAATCGTCCAGCGGTGGTCGCCGGTGACCGCCGTGCACTCGTCGAGTTCGAAACCCGGGAGCGGATGGCCTTCGCCGTCGAGCAGTTCGGCGCGCAGCGCGCCGCCTTTCCGGACGAGAGTGTTCACGGCGACGGTGCGGCCGCCGAGCGCGGCGGGTTTCGTGACGGCCTCGCCGGCGGTGACCCCGCCGGCCGACGCCGCGAGGGCGTAGAGCCGGTCGAACTCCCACGTGGCCCGGCACAACGCGGTGTTGAAGGGCAGCGTGGGTTTGTTGATCCCGCTCACGGTCTCGCCGCCGACCTCGAGTCGCGGCGTCAGGCGCGTGTCGTAGATCTCGCCGTGGATGCCCTCGGAGCCGGCGTAGTACACGTGCAAGCGGCTGCCCTCGACGATGGGATGATGCATTTGCCAGATCATGCCGCCGCCCCAGTCGCCGAGCGGGGCGTTGGCGAGAGCCGGCCTTCGATCGGGACGCCACCACGTGATCCCGTCACGCGACGCGGCCATCTGCAGGCACATCGTCTGGATCACCGCATCGTAATAATTGACGAAGGCCACGTAGCCGCCGTCCACGCGCACCGGACAGATCTCCAGGAATTGCGCAAAGTCGGGATCGCGCCAGTCGCGGGTCAGCACCAGTTTCTCGTCGCCCCAGTCGCTGCCATCGCGGCTCGTGCGCCGTGACACACTGCGCAGGCCGCCGCGGGCATTGTTGTCGTACGGGATGATGCGGTCGCCGGGGCGGGCCTTGGGATAGGTTTTGAAGAACGAGACGTACGAACCATCGGGCTCGCGATAAACGTACGAGACGTCGCCCCCGCCGCCGACCGAGGGATAGATCGGTCCTTCGACCAGCTTCCAGTCCTTGCCATCCTTCGAGCGGTAACGGTAGTTGCCGTGCCGCTCTCTCGGGCCGGGCAGGTGGCCGACGCGATTTTCCTTCTGCCCGCCGTAGGCCGGCGCGCGCATGACGAACATCTCATACGGCCAATCCCGCTTCGCCGGATCCACGAGCACGGACGCATACACCGAGGTGCCGCCCGAATCGAGGTCGAGGAGGATGTTCGTCCTGTCGTGTCCGGGCCAGCGGACGAACGGCAGCTGCGGCCGGTACCAGCTCACGCCGTCTTTGCTTTCCAGATACGTGAGCCGCCGCTGATGTTCGTGAATCGCCTTCAGGCCATCGAGTTTCTCCTCACCTGGTGTGGACACCTGCCATGCCTTCCAGAGCCCGTCGATCGGATCGCGCAGCACGGTGCCGTGGGCCATGATGCCGCCGCTGTCCCACGGCATGGCGGGCTCGAGCAGGGGATTGCGCGGATCCGGCGTGCCGGGCTCCACCCGCCACGATACGAGGTGCAGCGCAGCGAAGTCATCCGGCATGAGCAGCGGCAGCCGGCCGGATGCCGGCTCGCTCGCAGGCAGCGCAGCCAGTGCGAGCCACAGGCCTGCGCCGCATCTCAGAAGGGCCAAGTTCCCAAACTCCAACATGAGATTTCCGTGGGGCGCACTTAAAAACGCCGCTCGATGTAGAAGGAGAAGCGCCGGGGCATCGTGCCGCTGTTGGCCGTGCCGGTGATCACGCGCTGGTCGAGGACGTTCTGCACGCGGAACTGCGCCTCCCAGCTGCCCGCCTCGACCCGCCGCACCGCGCGGATGCCGACGTCCCAGCGGAGACTCGAACTCTGCAGCACGATGTTGTCGGGGTTCAGGACGACGTCATCCGTGTACCCGAACGCGTTCTGCGCAAAGAACGCCCACTTGTTGTCCCGGTGCACGAGGTAGTTGCCGACGAAGTTGAGCCGCACCGGCGTGTCGCCGCGCTGCCGGCGCTTAACCACCGTCTGGTCCGATTGCACCGCATAGATGGCGGTATGCGCGAACGCCGCCGAAGCGTAGAAGGAGAGTCGGTCGTTCGGCGCGCCGGAGAGTTCGACCTCGACGCCCTCGGCCGTGGCGCTCGGGTCGACGACGTTCTCGCGCCAGTTGAACTGCGGGCTCAGTTCGTCGCTGCGGTTGGTGCGGAAATTGACCGAGCGAATGTCGCTTCCCTCGAGAATCTTGTAGTACGAAACATTGAATGTGAGCCGGCCGTTGAGCAGTTCCGACTTCAGACCGAGTTCGTCGAGCTCGACCGTGCGCGCGGCGGAGATGCGTTGCGCCGGGTCGCGGCCCGTCACCCCGAACGTGCCCTCGGGGAACCGCAGCACGTTCCGGGTCGGGTCCTGCTGCTCCGCGTGGACCGCAAATGCCGTCACCCAGGGGAAGACGCGGAACGCACCGCCCAGGCGCCACGTCTTGTCCGTCGGCTCGGGCCGCGAAGCGGTGAACGTGTTGGTTCGCCGGTCGCGGATGTCCTCCTCGATCTTGTCGTAGCGCCAGCCACCGGTGATCTGGATCCGGTCTTTCCACGCTTTCACCGTGTGCTGCACGTAATACGAGGACTCCTCGACGTCGCGCGTCTCGAACGTGCTCACCGCCTGCGCCGGCAGGTCGCTGCGTTTGAGGTTCAGGAAGGCACGATTGTCGAGGATGCGGAAGATGCCGCCCGTGTTCGCCCGTTTGAAGCGGTCGAAGATGTCGCGCCAGGTGAACTCATAGCCCAGCAGCGTTTGATGGTTCGTCGGACCGAGAGCGTAGTCGAACAGGAGGTCACCCTGGTAGGACACAAACTCGATGTCCCGCTCGGTCGTGTCGTGCCGCAGCGCCATCGTCCAGTCGATCGGCGGCCCGAGCGGGTTCGCCGGGTCGAAAAGGTAGCTGCCAAATCCGCGCAGTCGCGTCAGCTCGCGGTCCACTTCGGTCTTGACCCAGAGCAGCCCCTGCCGGGTCGAAAACCAGTCGGAGAACTTGTGATTCAGGATGCTGAGAACTTCGTAAGCCTGCGCATCCGGCTCAACCCACGACGCGGTCTGCGGCGTGTCCAGGGGCAGCATCCGCGTCTTGTGCAGCGCGCCGTCCTGCGGGAACGTGCGCACCACGGCGCCGTTGGCGGCGCGGGTGAAGAATTGAAACTCGTCCTGGATCTCGAAGAACTCGGCGGAGGGCGTCCGACCCGATTGCAGGCTGCCCTCGATCAGCAGGTTCGTGCGCTCGCTGAAGCGGAACTCCACCGAGGGGAAGAACGCGAGCGTGTCGTACTTCTCATTGGGCAGGTAGATCTCGCCACCGGTGTAGGCGGCGATCGCGCGGTAGAGCACGGAGCCGTCGGCCTTGAGCGCACCGGTCTGATCGACCTCCGCCTTGTAGTAGCCGAAGTCGTCGGCCGTGAAACGCAGCGACGTCGCCGCCTTCGCCTGAGGCTTCTTCGTGATCAGGTTCACCACGCCGCCCGCCTCGCCGCGTCCAGTGGTGGCAGAGCCCAGTCCCTTGATGACCTCGATGCGCGCGATGTTGGACGTGTCCTTCCGAAAATGAAGCGACGAGCCCGTCGTGTACCGGAAGCTGTTGCGGAACTGGCTGAACACATCGATCGACCGCACTTGGAATTGATCCTGGCCGCCGTTGCGCGGGGTCACGCCAGGGAGAAAGGCCACGGCCTCGCCCAGCGTCGGAGCGGCGAGCTCCTTGATCATGCGTTCGGAGGCGATGTTCACCGTCTGGGGCACGTCGCGCAGGGGGGTGTTGAGCCGCGTGAGCGAGGTCGACGACGTGACGCCGTAGCCGCTGGCGTCCTCCTTCGCCTCGACCGAAAAGGGTGCCAGGACCATCACCTCCTTGTCGCCGGCGGGCGGATTGGCCACCGCCTGGGCCCGGGCGGTTGGAGCGCAACACAGGCCGGCCAGAAGCAGACCTGACGTGAGCCGGTGGAAGGACGCGGCGAGGGACGGGGTGCGATGGCGGACGGAGGGCTGGGTTCTCATCGGAGTAGGGGCAGTGCAGGCACAGCGGCGGAACGTTCTTGCGGTCGGTGACGGCGCGCCTTCGGGGGGAGTGGGAAGCGGAGCGGCGAACTTCGCTGCTCGGGGACGCGACCTAGGGGCAGCGTCAATTGACACGCAACGGATCAGCCGTGTTATTGTAACAAGATGGCGAGCCCCACGTCCCCGAAGAACCTGCGGATGATCGCCGAGCTCTCGGGCGTCTCCGCCATGACCGTTTCCCGTGTGCTGCGGAACTTCCCCAACGTGGCGGAAGACACGCGCCGGCGGGTGCTCTTGGCCGCGAAGAAGATCGGCTACGCGCCCGATCCGCACCTGGCGCGGCTGATGGCGCGCATCCGCAGTTACCGGCGGCGCCGGGCCGCGGCGGTGATCGCGCTGGTGCGCGACGAAATTCCGGGCGACGAGCTGCTCGACCACGCTTACCAGTACGTCGCGCTCGACGACATCCGGACCCGCGCCGCGCGCCATGGCTACCGCGCCGAGGAGTTCAGGCTGGATCGCACGCGCATGTCCGCGGCGCGGCTCGCGCAGATCCTCACCACCCGCGGCATCGAGGGCCTGATCATCTCGCCGCAGTCCTCGCACAGCATCGGCTCGGAGATCGACTATTCGCGTTTCGCAGCTGTCACGCTCGGCTACGGCCTGACCCAGCCGGCTCTGCACCGGGCAAGCACGCATATGAACCGCGGCATCCAGCAGGCGACGCGGGAGTTGGTGGCGCGGGGCTACCGCCGTATCGGCCTGGCCATTACGCAGTGGGTGGACAATCGCTCCGACCACGCCTACCAGGGCGCGATGCTGACGTACCAGCAGCAGATCTCGCCGCGCGACCGCGTGCCGTTGCTGCTGTTCCCGGAGAACAACCTCGCGCACGAGTATCCGATCTTCCGGGCGTGGTTCTTGCGGCATCGCCCGGACGTCGTCATTTCCTTCGATTCCTACGTACCGGAGTGGCTGACCGAGAGGCTCGGCATCCACATTCCCGATCAGGTCGGGATGGTCGTGCACGACTGGGCCGAGAGCCACCGCAACTTCGCCGGCATCCACCACCGCCGCGCCCACGTTGCGGCGGCGGCGGTGGATATGCTCGCGACCCTGCTCATGCACAACGAGCGCGGCGTCCCCGACATCCCGCGCCAGACGCTGACGCCACCGGCCTGGGTGGACGGCCCCAGCATCCGGCCGCGCTGAGTCCGTTCCGGCCGCAGCGCGCGTGCGCGGAGATGTTACAATAACAGCGCCGGGTGGCTTGTGCCGGCCGGAGCGTTGGCCGGACATTCCCGCGCCGCGCCGCGGCCGCTTCCATGTCTTCCCCGTCCCTGCCCCTGGTCCTGATCACGAACGCGGTGCCCGCTGATGTGCTTGCCCCGCTCGCGGGAATCGCGCGCGTTGTGCAGGGCCCTTTGGGTGGTGAATTGATGTCCCGGGCCGAGGTGCTCCGGCTGGCGCCGGAGCTTGCCGGCATCGTGAACCAGACGGAGTTGAAGGTGGATGCGGAACTCCTGGAGCGGGCGCCAAAGCTAAAGGTGGTCGCGAACGTCGCGATCGGCGTGAACAACCTGGATCTTCCCCTGATGCAGCGGCATGGCGTCTACGCCACCAACGTTCCGCATGCGTTCGTCGAGTCCACGGCGGACTATACGCTCGGCGCCCTGCTGGCCCTGGTGCGGCGGATTCCCGAATCCGAAGTTTATGTGCGGGCCGGACGTTGGCGCAGCTTTCAGCCGGGAGTCTGGGATGGAACCTTGCTCGAGGGCAAAACCCTGGGGCTCGTTGGCTACGGGGCCATCGGGCAGGCGGTCGCGCGCCGGGCCCGCGGCTTCGGATTGCGCATTCTCTTTCATCAGCGCACGCCGCTGGATCATCCGGAGTATCGCACGCTCGACCGGTTGCTGCAGGAGTCAGACATCGTCTCACTGCATCTTCCGTTGAATGCGGATTCGGACCGGTTGATCACCGCGGCGCGACTGGCGCAGATGAAGCGCGGGGCGTTTTTCGTCAACGCGTCCCGCGGGCGCATCGTGGACGAGTCGGCGCTGGTCGCGGCGTTGCAGTCGGGACAGCTGGCGGGCGCGGCGCTCGATGTCTTTGAAAACGAGCCCGCAGTGCATACCGCGTTGCCGACCCTGCGCAACGTCGTCCTCACGCCGCACATCGGCGGAGGCACGCACGAGAGTCGCTATCGCGCGCGACTGCACTGCGTCAGCGATGTCGCCCGGGTGCTGTCGGGCCAGCGTCCGCTCAACGCCCTCAACGCGCCCGTTGGGACCTGACCGCGGCCACGGCCGGGTTCGACGGGCGGCGGGTTATGATGGCTATTTCTTCCGATGAAAATCACGCGGCTTGAGACGTTCCACGTGCGGCCCCGCTGGCTGATTCTGCGGCTGCACACCGACACGGGGTTGACCGGACTGGGCGAGGCCACGCTGGAAGGCGCGTCGCTCACGGTGGAGGCGATGTTGCGGGAGATGAGCCGCTGGCTGATCGGGCAGGATCCGCGGCGTATCGAGCACATCTGGCAGCACCTGTATCGCGGCGGGTTTTATCGCGGCGGGCCGGTGCACGGTTCGGCGCTTTCCGGCATCGACATGGCGCTCTGGGACCTCCTGGGGCGGTCGCTGGGCGTCCCGGTGCATCAGTTGCTCGGCGGGCGCGTGCGCGACCGGATTCGGATGTACGCGTGGACCGACGCGGGAACAGCCGACGACTACGTGAACTCGGTGCGCGACTTGCGCGACTCCCGCGGTCTCACCGCCTTCAAGTACAATGCCACCGGCCGGATGCGCCCGCTGTCGACTCCGGCGGCGCTGCAGGCGGCAGTCGACCGGCTCGCCGCGCTGCGGCAGGCCGCCGGACCGGACGTCGATATCGGGGCGGACTTTCATGGCCGCCTGACGTTTTCCGATGCCAAGCGCCTGGCTCGTCTGCTCGAGCCGCACCAGCCGATGTTTCTCGAGGAACCGGTCCTGCCCGGCGACGCCGACGCGCTCAGGGAAATCGCGCAGTCCACCACGATCCCGATAGCGGCTGGGGAGCGCCTCTTCACGCGCTGGCAGTTTCAGGAACTCATCGAAAAGCGCGCGGTGAGCATCGTGCAGCCCGATGTCGCGCACGCGGGTGGCATCTCCGAGGTGCGGCGCATCGCGGCGCTGGCGGAGTCGCGGGACATTCTCATCGCGCCGCATTGTCCGCTGAGTCCCGTGGCGCTCGCCGCCAGCCTCCACCTGGACGCCGCCTGCCCGAATTTTTTCCTGCAAGAACACGTGACGCTCGGCGAGAGCCTGCTAAAGGATCCCTTCGTGATCGAAGCAGGCTACATCAAGGTTCCGGAGCGCCCCGGCTTGGGAATCGAACTGGACGAAGAGAAACTCACCGCCGGCCAGTTCGATGGCGTCTGGGAGGTGCCCCGCTTCACGGCGGAAGACGGCGGCTTCGCGGAATGGTGAGCCCGCAGCCCGTGACGCGATTCATTTCCTGTGACTGGGGCACGTCGCGCCTGCGGCTGCGGCTCGTCGAGCCGGCCGAGCGCCGCATTCTAGTCGAAAACGCCACCGACGAAGGGATCCAGCCGCTGGCCCGGGAGCATCCCGACCCGCAGGGCCGCGTTGAATTCCTCGCCACGGTGCTGGAGCGCAACCTCGCCCGGCTCGGCGATGGCATGCCGTCCGATCTCCCGGTCGTGATCTCCGGCATGGCGTCGTCCACGCTGGGCTGGATGTCGCTGCCGTACGCACGGCTGCCTGCGCCGGTCGACGGCCGCACGCTCGGGTTCGTCGATCTTCTGTCGCGGGGACGCCCGGTCCGGATCATTTCCGGCCTGCAGGACGACAGCGATGTCATGCGCGGCGAGGAGACCGAGTTGATCGGACTCTTTGCCGATCCCGCGCGGCTGGCCCTGGCGGAGGATTGCACAGTGGTGCTCCCGGGCAGCCACTCAAAGCATGTGCGGGTGCGGCAGGCGCGGATTGTCGGCTTTTCCACCTTTCTGACGGGTGAGCTTTACGCGCTGCTGGCACAGCACAGCACCTTGTCGACGCCGGGCGAGACCGTCTTCGACGACGCCGCCTTCGTGGCCGGCGTGCGCGCGAGCCGGACGCTCGGCCTCAGTGCGGCCTTGTTTCAAACCCGTGCGCGGACGGTGCTCGGGCATTTGCCGGCCCGCCACAGCCGGGCGTTTCTCAGCGGCGTGCTGATCGGCGCGGAAGTGGCCGCGTTGGCGGGAAATTCCCCGGCGAGAATCGTGCTCGCCGCGGCCGAGGCCTTCGCCCGGCCGTATGCGCTGGCCTTGCGCGAGCTGGTTCCGACCGTCGACGTGGTGCCGGTTGCGGCGGCCGACTTGGCGATGGCGGTGGTGATGGGGCAGGCCAGGATCCTGGCGCTCGGATGAGCACCGCCTTCGACGCCGTTCGCTTCGCACAGTTGCCGCTGGTCGCGATTCTGCGCGGTCAACCGGCTGCACATGTCGCCCCGATCGTGCGGACGCTGGGCGCGGCCGGGTTTTGCGCCGTGGAGGTCACGATGAACTCGCCGGGCGCCGCCGACCAGATTCGCGCCGCGGTTGAGCTTGCTCCGGACGGTATGAGCATCGGCGCCGGTACGGTCACGACGCTGGCCGAACTCGACGCGGCGCAGGCGGCGGGCGCGGGTTTCATCGTCACACCGGTCGTCGTGCCGGACGTGATCAACGCTTGCGTGCACCGCGGACTGCCGGTGTTTCCGGGTGCGTTCACGCCGACCGAGGTGTTTCACGCGCACCGGCTCGGCGCCACGATGGTCAAACTCTTTCCCGCCCACCGGCTCGGGCCGGGTTATCTGCGCGACCTTCTGGCGCCGCTATCGACCGTGCGGGTGCTCGCCACCGGCGGCATTACGCCTGAAACGCTACCCGAGTATGTCCGCGCTGGGGCCGCGGGTTTCGGACTCGGCAGCCCGCTGCTGATGCCCGAGCGGCTGGCCGCGGGCGATTGGTACTGGCTGCGTCAGCGCGCCGCGGAATTTTGCCGGGCCTGGCGCGCGGCCTACCTGGAAAACGCGGCGTCGGGGTCGCCTCGCTCCGCGAGCACTTGACCGATTTCGACGCCCAGCACGAGATCGGCGACCGCGCCGAAATGCTGCGCCCGGATGCGGCCGGCGCCATCGATTAACACGAGGGTCGGCGTGCCCTGCATGGCGTAGGCCTGCATGGTGCGGGGAAGCGGGGAATCCGCGGACGGCTCGTCCACCGCGAGCGGCAGCCGGATCCGGTACTCGTGCGCGAACGCCCGCAGCGCGGCCGGGGTCATGACGTCGTGGTGTTCGAACACGCTGTGCAACCCGATCACCGTGAGTTCGCGCGGTTCGAACGCGCGCTGAATCTCCGTCGCCTGCGGCAGGCTGTGCGCGACGCACCCGGGACAGAGCATCTGAAACGCATGCAGCACGACGATCCGGCCGCGCAGGCGTTCGAGCGTGAGCGGCTCCGGGGTGTTGAGCCAGAGGGAGGCGGTGATGGGCGGCGCGGGCCGGTGCGCGGCGCGCGGGGAAAGTCGGGCGGGCATGGGTGATTCGTCGGGCCGAAAAGGGGAGGAAGGCACCGTCCGTCGGGAGGGCCTTCCTCCGCCCCGGGGCTGATCTAATCCGCGCCGGAGTGTCGATCCGGTCGGGATCGCACGGCGGAGTGGATCACTTCAGTGCGCTCAGGGCCGCGCCAAAGTTGAGGTGGAGCGTCTGTCCGCCGACGACGAGCGCCGGGACGGACTTCACGCCGGCGGCCTCGGCCTCGGGCAAACGGTTCTTCGCGGTGCCCAGGTGGACGACCTCGAGGTTGATCGTGGTCGGGTCGAGGTAGCGGGTGATGGCGCTTTCGGCGTCGAGGCAGACGGGGCAACCGGCGTGATAGAAGACAGCGGAGGTTTTGTTCATGGTATGATTTCGTTTGCAGGGTTGATATCGCGTGCGGAGCGGAGTGCCGCGCACGTCGTGATCCTAGCTCTTCCGCGCGCAGCGTCCCAGAGGGCACGAAGTGGAGTCCGGGTACCATTTGGTGCCCACTGGACGCGTGCGGGCGCCGTCGCATAATCGGCGCATGAAATCAATGCACCTCTCGCTCCGCGAACGGACCGCCTACCGGGGACTGGAGGATGTCGTGGGCTGCAAGTGGTCGGCAGCGGTCGTGGGTGCGCTGCAGCGCGGCATCGTGCGCCCGGGACAACTCGAACGCTACATCCCCGGCATCTCGACCAAGATTCTCAACGAGCGCCTGCGCAAACTGCTCGCCTACGGCCTGGCCACGCGGGCCGATCACTCGAGGACGTCGCTGCACGTCGAGTACCGGCTGACGCCGACGGGCGCGAAGCTTGCCGGGGTGATCGAGCAGTTGCATGCTCTGCAGGAAGAGCATGCAACTGCTGTCACCGCGGCGGAAAAGAAATCGGCTTCTCTTCGGCAGGACCTCCCATGAACACGATCGCCTCGATCGCGGTGATGTTCGTCGCGGCGTGCCACTTGTATTTTCTGGTGCTGGAAATGTTCTTCTGGACGAAGCCGCTCGGCCGCCGGGTGTTTGGACTCAAGCCGGACTTCGCGCAGGCGTCGAAGGCGCTCGCAGCCAATCAGGGACTCTACAATGGATTTCTCGCGGCAGGCCTGGCGTGGAGCGTCGGGGCGGGGCCGGTGGAAGGCTACGCGCTGAAAGTTTTCTTCCTCGTCTGCGTGATTGTCGCGGGCCTCTTCGGAGCCGCGACGGCACACCGAAAGATCCTCTGGGTGCAGGCGGTGCCCGGCGCGATCGCGCTCATCCTGGTGGGCGCGAGCCGATGACGATTTGAGATCGGACGTGATCTACTGCGGACGTCGTTGCGCCTCCAGGAGCACGAAGCTCCCGGCCGGCACACGCACCTCCAACGGCGCCGTGGCGGGGCCGGTCGCTTCGCCGCTGAGCCGATCGGTGAAGGTCCACGTGCCGGGCAACCGCATCGTCAGTTTCACCGTGCGATCGGCCGGGTCGAGCCAGCCGGAATCCACCAGCGCGACAATGAAACGATCCGGCGACAGCTCGATGACCTGATGAAAGACCCGGCCTTCGACACTCAACGGCAGGCGCTGTTCGGCCTCCGCCAGATCCGCCAGCAATGCGGTCCGCGCCGTCGTCAGCGAATACGTGCGGCCGGCTTTGCGCAGGGTGTCGCCGTTGGTGACCCAATGAGTCTGCCAGCGGCTGTTCTTCGTCGCGACGTCGCCGGGCACGAGTGTGACAAAGCCGTGCGGAGCCGTGGTGGGCAATTGTGAGGCATCGCGGCGCGTGCGGCCCCAGAGATACGTCGCGACATCCGTCGGTGGCAACGGCGCCATGCCCCAGTAGCAGTCGAGCCGGTCGAAGGCCCACGGTTGGCCGTCGGAGTCGTCGCGAGCCCAACCGGAGTCGCGGTGACCGTTCGCGCCGTGGTCGACGAAGCGTTTGCTGGGCTGCTGCATCACGAGTGCGACGGGTGAGATGGCGCGGACCTGATCGCGACGCGGCGGCGTGATCACGCCGCGACCGAGGAGATGCAGAAACGTGGCCGTGCCTTCGGTGCCGACGCGCGTCCAGCGCCCCGTGCCGTGTTCCCGTTCACCGTTGAGCAGCATGAACACGCGGGCGCCGAGCATCGCCTGGGCGAGGTTGTAGCGCAACGCCGGGTGGCCGGTCCGCACGTATTCCCATTCCCAGGCGCGATTGAACGAGAACTGGTCGGCAATGGAGCGGCTGGCCCAGTTGTCCACCTGGCCGTCGAGCCATAGGCCGACGCGGGCCGCGAGGTTCACGTCGGCGCTGCGCGAGTTGCTGTCCTCGACGCACGGCACGAGCACGGAACGGTAGCGGCCGTTGAAGATCAGTTCGCGCAGCTTCGGCTCCGCCGGCCAGTATGCCCACCAG
>JAEUHA010000588.1 GCA_016793535.1 Opitutaceae bacterium
GAGGGATCGCTCTCCAAGCCGTATTGCTCGAGCAACTCGGGCGTGGCGCTGCTGCTGACCGTACCGAAGAAGTCCTTCACGCTCTTGCGGAAGACGCCGATCGAACCGAAGCCGTCCTTGAAGTGGTACGACTCGAGCGAAAGGTCGTAGCTCGTCGCGCTCCAGGGCTTCAGGCCGGTGTTGTTGACCGTGATGGTCGGATTGGCGACATCGGGCTCGGAGATCGAGGTCCCGGGGATGATGAAGTTGATATTGGGCCGGCCGATCGTCTTCGCGAACGCGGCGCGCAGGATGAGATTCTCGGAGAGGTTGAAGGACGCATTCACGCTCGGGAAAAAGCCGTCGTACGTGCGATCCGACACCGCGGCGCGCTCCTGATACCGCAACCGGCGCAGCACGAGCGGGTCGTTCGAAAGGAGCACGCGCTGGATCCCGGGCTGGTTGGGGTTGCCGTCGACGAGCGTGCCGTTGGCGTTCTTCTGGTACTGGGCCGTGATGTCGTTGAGTGGGCCGGCTCCCTTGTCGTCGGTGCGCTCGTAGCGCACGCCGGCGATCACCCAAAGGCGGTTGTCGAAGAGCCGCACGTCGCTGCGGACATAGCCAGCGGTGATCGTCTCCCGGAGCTTGCGGGAGTTGTTGACGAAATCCTGGTGAACCTGGGCCTCGTCGAGGACGAACCACGAGGGATTCCGCTGGTAGAGCTGGTACATCTTCTGCCCGCTGATCCAGCGAACCTTCTGCCCGAAGACCGTGGGCGAGTCGGCGAGGAACGCCTCGTCGAACACGTCGAACCGGCTGGCGAGCCGGTCCGCGGCGTTGGTCGAGCCGTTCGGACGGAAGTTCCAGGTCTTCGCGAAGCGGCGCTGGTCGGTTTCGTAGCGGTCCATCGCGCCGCCCACCTTCAGGGTCAGCGGAATCTTCGTGCTGAAATCGCGCGCCACGTCGAGCCGCAGGTTGTACTTGTGCGTGTTCCAGTCCGGTTGATTCGTCGTGGGATTGCCGAGGGTGTAATTGGCCCCGTCATACACGTCGACCGGCTGGCCGGCGCGCGTCGCGCTGTACCGCGTGGGGATCGTGCCGCCGTCGGCTGGGATGCCCTCGCCGCGCAGGACGACGCCGGTGAGCGTGGCGGGCGCGAGATTGAACATCCCGGAATCGATATCGAGCCGGTCGGAGGACGAGACCGAAGCGGACCCCATGGCATCGATGCGCAACAGCTCCCCGCGGTGGCGGTAGCGCAGGGTGTAGTGCTTTGTCTCAGTCGTGATGTCGACGTTCTCGCCGCTGCCGTTCATGGTGACCACGCCGACGGCGGTCGGGGCGCCCTGGGTGAACGTCGGTCCGCCCGTGGCACCGGCGCCGTAGGCGAACCCGAGCACGCTGCGGGTGATGTACAACCCGTACTCGCGGAACTGAGCCTGGGCGGTGATCATGTCCGTCGGGCTGAGCCGGTAGTCGATGCTGAACGAGCCCTGGAGCGTCTTGAAGGTCTGAGCCAGGCTGTTCCACTGGCTGGACGTCTGAACGAGCCGCACCTGATCCCACGTGGGGGACTCGTCCGTGTCATCGTTGCCGGTTTCCATCGGCTTGAATCGCCACGTGCGGGAGCCGCCGATGGTGATCGCGAGGTTCCGGTTGATCGGCTTCTGATAACTGAAGTCGAACGACGGCTGGATGAAGTCCGGGGAATTGTCGTCGTTGTGGTTCCGCGGGCCGCCGTCGAAGGTGAGTCCGTTGCGGTTGTGAAACTGCGTGTACACGTTGTAGTTGAACTTTGCGGTCTTCGACTCGAAGCCGCTGCGCGTGATGAGATTGATCGAGCCGCCGAGACCGGACGCAGGCATGTCGGGCGTGGGGACCTTCGTGACTTCCACGCGCGACACATTGTTCATGGGCATCTCGCGCAGGTCCATGGAACGACTGTTGCCGCCGAACGAAGTCGCGATCTCGCCGCCGTCGACGGTGAGGCCGGTGTTGTTGCCGGGGAAGCCGCGGAGCGAGACGGTCGTCGGCTCGGAGCCGGACGTAGCGATCGAAACGCCCGGAAGGAAGAGCAGGAACTCGCCGATGTTCTCGTTGCCGCGGTCGCCGAATTCGTCGATCGCCACCACGTTCTTGATGTTCGGTGCGTGGCGCTGCTCGTTCATCGCGACGGCCTGCGCGCTCATCTCGCGGTCGACGACGACGGTGAACGCGTCGAGCTGCACGGTCTCGCCCGTCGTCCGGCCGGGTCCCGCGAGGCGCAGTTCAAACTCACGCTGGACCGTGCCGCCCGCGGCGACGTTCACCGACACGGTCTGCCCCTCGAAGCCGAGATAGCTCACGTTCAGTCCCACCGCACCGGGGGCCACGCCGGTGAAACGATAACCGCCCTGTTCATCCGTGATCATGACGCGGCTCGTGCCGTCGATCGCCACGCGGGCGTTGACGAGCGCGGTGCCGGTCGCCGCGTTGAACACCCGGCCCTCGATCGTGCCGGTGCCGGACTGCGCCGAGGCCAGCGGCAGCCACGCGGCGAGAATAAGCCCGACCCACGCGAACAACGGGATCGACCAGGAACGAGGCGCAGCAGGCGATGGCGCCGGACAGCGGCGCACAGGAAACAAGGTGACCATGGCAGGGGCGGTGTGGGGGTTGATCGAGGTCGCCGCACGCCAGGAGCGCACGGCCGCTCACGCCCGAAGACCGCAGGGACAGGTCAGCGGCGGAAGCGCGATCATGCTGGAAAAAAATTCCCGACTGGCAAGGCCGGGCGCGATTTCGTTGCCGGCGGGCCGCGTTCCGCCACGGTCGTCGGCATGGCTGCCCTACCCTTCGCTTTCGCCGGACGCATTTCACCCTGGGAGCGCGGACGTCCTCGTCCGCTCCGTGCGGAGAGCGGAC
>JAEUHA010000603.1 GCA_016793535.1 Opitutaceae bacterium
AAAAAAAGGGCTGATTGACCGGTTGGAGGCTCGCCTGGGGGCGCTTCGCCTGGCGACGCCCGCACCGCCGGCACGGTCGGTATCGCCGCCCGCGGTCCGGGTCGAACCCGAGTCTCCCCGGCCGATGGTCGCGGCGGCCCCGTTGGCCGAGGCGGAACCCGAGGTCGTGCCCGTCGAGGACGAAGGACCGGCGCCCAGCTGGCCCGACGATGCGACGGAATCCGCGTTCCGGGCGGAGGCGAAGGAGCGCGGCGAACCGGTGCGCGTGGCGCGCGAACCGGAGGAAGCCGAGGAGGAGAAGGAGAGCGGGGCCCTGCCCAAGCTCGACGATTTGGTGGCGCGAATTCCTCCTGAGGTGCGCGAGGCGCTGGAGGACCTGTTCCGGGCGCGCTTCGTGGCCGTGAAACGGGTGCCGCGCAAGGCACTGAAGCCGTGACGCCGGCCGCGGCCGGCGGCGCGCGGGTTATCGCCGCGGTTCCCGCCACTCCGTCCCGACGTGGGGCCGGCCGCTGATTTCCCGGCCGTAGACGTAGGCGTCGACGCGTTGCCGGTCATACGGCGCCTGCAGCGCGAGCGGTTCCCGGCGATAGAGCCCTTCGGCCACGCCTTCGAACGTATCCAATGCGGCGAGACACTCGGCATCGACCGACCACACTTCGCCGGCCACCCCCGGTGCGTCGGCCGCGGCGGCGACAAGGCCGGGGTATCCACCGAGGTCATACACCGTGAAGCCGGGAGTCGTCCGGGCCGGACCGACGTATGCCTGGTTCGCGAGGAGCGGGTGGTTGCGGCACCCGCGCTTCAGCGTGCCGTAGACGAAAAGCAGAGTTGCCATGAGGGCATCGAGCGTAACCGCCCGGGGCGGAGAATCAAAGTCCCGCGATGGACCGCAAGGTGCGGGAAATTTGCTTTTGGGCGGCGACCGGCCAATCGCTGGCAGTTGGCCCGGAGGGCGACGAAATGTTCGCCAAGCCGCGCCGGATCGTGCAACGTCACGGGCGTGAGGTCAGATGTTTTCATCATCGTCGCATGCACGGTGGCCGGAGCCGCGATCGGCACGGTGCGCTGTCTGCAGGCCGCCGGGGCGGGCGCTTATCGTTCCACGAGCGCGTTCCGGCACATTGTCCGCGGCGTCGTGATTGGTCTCGTGCTCGGGTTGTTGATTTCCGAGTTCAAGGAATTCTGGTGAGACCGGTGGCGCTCGCGCGTTAGGCCGGAGCCGGCGCGCTCGCGGCTGCGACCACGTCGACCACGACGGCAGTCGTGTTGTCCCGGCCCGAGTTTTCCACCGCCTGTTCAACCAGTCGCTGCGCGAGGCTGCGCGCGTCGCCCGCGGCGGCCGGCGCGCGGAGGATTTCCTCGAGCTGGCGGTCCCAGAGCCCGTCGACGAGTCCGTCGGAGCAGATCAGGAAACGATCGCCCGGCCGGTGGGCGACGGCGCCGAGGTGCGGATCGATGAACTGGTGCCCGGCGCCCAGCGCCTGCTGGAGGGCATTGCGACGGGGATGGGTGCGCGCCTCGCGTTCGTTGATCCGACCCTGGCGGCGCAGCCAGCCGACATGGCTGTGGTCGTGGGTGACCTGGGTGAGCGGACCGTCGCTGGGGAGATAGTAGATACGACTGTCGCCGAGGTGGCCGAAGTACAGCCACTGCGGCGTGAACCAGCCCAGGCTCAGGGTGGCGCCCATACCGGCGCATTCCTCATAGGAGTAGCCGAGCTTCAGCAGGTCGTGGTGGATCGCGCCTAGCAGTTCGGTGAGGATGTCGGCAAAGCCGGTGCCCATGCCGGACGCGGCGAGCCGGAACGCGCGCGGAAAGAGCCGGGTGATGCGGTCGACGGCGATACGGCTGGCGAACTCGCCGGACTTCGCGCCGCCCATGCCGTCGCTGACAGCGAAGACGAAATCGTTGGCGTGCAGCGAGGCGTGCCCGACCTTGCCGAGGTAGCGCACCTCGCGTCCGTCCACGGTCAGGGCGAGAAACGTGTCCTCGTTGTTTTTCCGCACCTTGCCGACATGTGTCATGCCGGACCAATGAAGTTCCAGCGGAGGTGGCGTGCCGCCGGCCTCCGGACCGGAGTTTGGGGAATCGGCCAGGCTCATGGGTTGAGCGAAGGTTTGAGCGACAGCGCGTGCCCGGTGCCGTCGTCCAGGATGGTCGCGAACTCGAAATCGATGACACAGAACCGGCCGTCGGAAATGCGGTACGTGATGTTCCGCAGCTCGCGGTCCTCGTGCCGGACGCCGAAGCTCTCCAGCTCGGCGAAGATGGCCTTCTGGCGCTCGGGCTGGAGCTGGTCGACTCGGCCGCCGCAATTGGTGGTGACGATCCGCAGGGATTCCGGGTCGACCTCGAGCAACTGGGGAACGAAGGTGCATCCGCGCGCCTCCAGGTACTTGAGCACCCGGACCTCATGCTCGAAGCGCTCGCGCGCCATGTGGCCGCGAAACGTCTTGTGCACCCGGCCATCGAAGCCGATGCGCACCGTCGCCCGGGCGGTGTTCTTCATTTCTTGCATGAACAGCTACGAGAGGGTCGGTGCGCCGCATCCGATGCAAGCGCTGGCGCGGAGGAAAACCGTCGGGTCATGCCTGAAAAGTGTTGCTGCGGACGAAAAGCGTCATGAATAAAACTTCTGGTTGCTGCTGGCACATGAGCTGCTGAATTCTGATCGCGCTTTTCCTCTGGAGACGCGGCGGAAAATCCGCTCACGCTCCATCGGAACACTGCTCTCAACCCTGCCCAAATCAGCTCACTATGGCCAAATATAAACTGGAATACATCTGGCTCGACGGTTACCAGCCGCTCGCCAACCTGCGCAGCAAGACGCAGATCAAGGAATTCGCCAGCTTCCCGAAGCTCGCCGATCTGCCCAACTGGGGCTTCGACGGAAGCTCGACGCGCCAGGCGGAGGGCAAGAGCTCCGACTGCGTGTTGAAGCCGGTCGCGGTCTTCCCCGACACGACCCGCAAGAACGGCGCCTTGGTCATGTGCGAGGTGATGATGCCGGACGCGAAGACGCCGCATCCGTCCAACTCGCGGGCGACCATCCCGGATGATCCGGACACGTGGTTCGGCTTCGAACAGGAGTATTTCTTCTACAAGAACGGTTCCCCGCTCGGCTTCCCGGTGGGAGGCTTCCCCGCTCCCCAAGGTCCGTACTACACGGGCGTCGGCTACTCGAATGTCGGCTCCGTCGCGCGTGAAATCGTCGAGCAGCACATCGATCTCTGCCTCGATGCCGGCATCAACATCGAAGGCATCAACGCCGAGGTCGCCAAGGGCCAGTGGGAGTTCCAGATCTTCGGCAAGGGCTCGAAGAACGCCGCCGACCAGATGTGGGTTGCGCGCTACATCATGGCTCGCCTCTGCGAAAAGTACGAGATCGACATCGAGTGGCGCTGCAAGCCGATCCTCGGGGCCTTCAATTCCCCGCTCGACTGGAACGGCTCCGGCATGCACTCCAATTTCTCGACCAAGTTCCTCCGCGAAGTCGGCGGCAAGGACTACTTCGAGAAACTGATGGCGGCCTTCGCGAAGCACATGGACGAACACATCGCCGTCTACGGTCCCGAGAATCACCTCCGTCTCACTGGTCTCCACGAGACGCAGTCGATCGACAAGTTCACCTACGGCGTGGCCGATCGTGGCGCCTCGATCCGCGTGCCGCACAGCTTCATCAACAACGGTTACAAGGGCTACCTCGAGGATCGCCGGCCGAATTCGGCCGCGGACCCGTACCTCGTCGCCGGCCGGATCATCAAGACGATCCAGTCGGTGCCGACGCCCTGACGACCTGCGTCCGACGGACGGCCTCCTTTCCGGCGTCGCCTCACGGCGACGCCGTTTTTTTTCTGGGAGCGCAGGCAGCGAGCCCGCAGCGTGACCCCACGCGTGCACGCTACCGCCGCCAACTCCTCGCGACCCTCCTGGCCGGAGTGGATCGTCGCCGGCCTGCTGGGGGTGAACGTGGCGTGGACCACGCTCGGGCTCGGTGGATTTCGGGCGGAGACGCGGGTCGTGACCTGGGGCCTCACCGGCCTGGCCCTCCTGGTGTTTCTTGCCGGGCGAGCCTGGACGCCAGGACGCGGGGGCAGCCTGCATCCCGCCGGCTGGGCGCTGGCCCCTTTCGTTGCCTATGCCGCGTTCAACGCAGGATTCGTTTCGCCCGTCCCCTGGCTGGGCTGGCTGGACTGGCTGGGCTGGGTGAATCTCGCGGTGACGTTCTGGCTCGGGCTCAACGGCCTTCGTTCAGGTGCGCCGCGGCGGGCGCTGTTTTTCGTCGTGATCGCCCTGGGCGTGGGAGCGGTCGGTTTGGGGTGCTACCAGCATTTCGTGCAGCCGGACTGGCTGGTGTTGGATCGGCGCCAAGCGGCCCAGTTCGTCGGGCGGGCGAGCGGACCCTTCGGCATTCCCAACAGCCTGGCCGGTTTCCTGATTCTAATCGTGCCGGCGACCGGTGCGCTGGCGTGGCGCAGCGCGGCGACGGGCCGGATCTGGTGGGGCTGGGTGACGGCGGTGCTGATGTTCGGCCTTTTCCTCACCTTCAGCCGGGGTGCGTGGCTCAGTCTCGTGCTGGCGCTCATCGCCTGGCCGCTGCTGGCTTCGAAACGCACCTGGCCGCGTCGGCTGGCGTTCGCTGGCGCGGTGCTGGGCGGAGTGATCGTGCTCACGATCTTCCTCCACGGAAGCTCACCGCAGGCGCGGGAGCGGCTGGATCGGTTGGTGTCCGATGGGGGTGAACTGAGCCGCCCGATCCTGTGGCGCGGCGCCTGGGAACTCTGGCGCGCGGAACCGGTGCTGGGAACGGGCGCGGGCAGCTTCAACGTGTTGTTCGAGCGTCACCGCCCCGCGGGCTTTGTCGATGAGCCCCAGTGGGCCCACAACGAATACCTGAACACCTTGAGCGATTACGGCCTCGTCGGCCTGAGTCTGACCCTGGGCGCCGCGATCTGGGTGATCGTCCGGGCGCGGCGACGCGGGATGGGGCCAGGCGCGTCGACCGTGGGTCGCGGCATCGACTCACCCGCGGTGCGGAACGGTTTCGGGGTGGGGTGCCTCGCGTTCGCGCTGCAGTTGGGGGTCGATTTTCATCTCAAGCTGCCGGCCCTCGGGATGCTCTTCGCCCTGGTTGCCGCGCTGGCGGTCGGGCGTTCGTCGGGGGAGGAAACCAGCGGGAGCATCGACGGGAAGCGTTCGCTTCGAGTGCAGGCGGGTTGGTTGACCGCGACGTTGCTGGTGGCGTTCGGCCTGTGGTGCGCGCTGCGCTGGGAGCACGCGGAGGCTCTGCGGGCCGATGCCCGTGAGACGCTCGACCGTGAACTCCGTCGCGCCGGCGAGCCACGCCTCGAGGTCGCACGGCGGGCGGAAACGGCGCTGCACCGGTCGGTCGGGCTTTGGCCGCAGCACGGTGGAGCATGGGCCGACCTCGCCCATGCGCTGCACGTGCAGGCCTACATCGATCCGGCACGGTCCCGGCCCGCCGCAGCTCCGGCCGAAGCGGCCGCGCGTCGCGCGCTCGCGCTGTCCGAAGTCGTCCCCGACTTCTGGCTCCGGCTCGGCGTTGCCCTGGACATGCAAGGCCGGCGGACGGACGCGATTTCCGCGTACGAACACGCGTTGCGGCTCGCGCCGCGCTCGGCGACCGGGTGGTATTACTACGCAGATCACCTGTCGCGGGATACGAAGACGCGGGAGGCCGCGCTGCGTGCTATTGCAACTTGTTTATCCCTTGACCCTGGAAACGCCGATGCGGAAGCATTGCGGGCGAAGTTGGGCCCTGTTCCTTAGGGCATTCGCTTCCCGCCCATGAGATTTTTTCGCCGCTCGTTCCTGGCCCTGGCCGTGAGCGTTTTCACGTGGCTGTGCAACACGGCCTCGGCGCAGTCGACCGCGGCCCCCGCCGGGATGGTGGCCGGAGTGATCAAGGCGAGCAACGTGCGGGGGGACGTCCGCAAGGTCAACCTGACGAGCAAGGTCGAAGGACCGCTGCGCAATGGTGACACGTTGTTGCAGGACAACGCGATCGTCACCGGGAGCGGAGAGTCCAGCGCCGTGCTCGTCTTCGCGAACGGCTCGACCGTGCGGGTCGGCCACGACTCGCGGATCGAGATCAAGCAATTCCTGATGGATCCGCTCGAGGTCGACATTGCGAATGTCGCGGCCCTGACGCGGGAACCGACGAAGTCCCGGACGGACCTGCGGCTCGAGTACGGCGAAATGGTGGGCAACGTGAAGACCCTGAATCACGCGGCCGGATCGACGTTCTCGGTGAGCACGCCGGCAGGTGCCGCCGGCATTCGCGGCACGACGTTCCGCATCGTTTATCGCCCGACCGGAAATGGCCAGGCCTTCAACTACCAGCTCAGTACGTCAGAGGGCGTGGTGATCTTTGAAGGCACCACATCGGTGGGCCGCAGTGAGGTTCCGGTGCCGGTGGGCCGCGAGGTGTCGTTCACGGCGCAGATCAATCCAGCCGACAACACCATCATCATCAGCCCTCCGACGGTCGGCCCCGGCGGTCCACCGGGCGGTCCACCCGGCGGGCCGGGCCAGCTGCCGGAATCGATCCCGATGTCCCGGGAAGCCGCGGCAGCGTTGCAGGATGCGACCGTGCAGATTATCCAGGTCCAGCAGCAGACGCGCTTCACGCAGGTTGAATTCCAACCTCCGCCGGGCTCGCCCCCGGGCGGTACGACGCAAGGTCAGCCGGGGACGCCCAGCCAGACGGATCCAGCGGCCACTCCGGGTCAGACCGGTCAGCCCGGTCAACCCAATCAGCCGGGCCAGCCCGGACAACCCGGGCCGGCGAATCCCGCCAACCCGCCGACGACACCTCCGGCTGATCCGCAGCGGCCGGCGCGGCCGGCGGCGCTGCCGCCCCGGACGACGCCGGGTGACGGGCGCTGAGCGTGGCCGGGTTTCGCCCGCGCGCGCCCGGTTTGACGTGCCGCGCCGGCGGGGCGAATGAGCTTTAATTCGCGGCCTCCGCACCTAGCCTCGCGCACCGTGCCGAAACTCCTGCGTGCCAAGCTCGATTGGCGTCTCCTGTTTCTGCTTCCGCTGCCCGCGCTCTGGGCCCTGTTGGGTCATCTCGGACTGCTCGACCGGCTTGAAAACCAGTTCCTCGACCTGCGGTTTCGGCTGCGCGGTGAAATCGAGGCGCCGGTCAAGCTGATGTACGTCGACGTCGACACCCGGGCCCTGCAGGCGCTCGGGGAGCGGCCGTGGAACCGGGAAAAATTCGGCCTGGCCGCCCAGGCGCTGATCGAGCGCGGCGGCGCCCGCGCCGTGGGTTTCGACTTCGTTTTCTCGGCCCTGAGCCAGTCGTCCGATGTCGTCGACCAGACCAAGGTGGCGGCCGGGAATCTCGCCTTCGCCCGCGTGATCCGGAAGTACCCGAACATCCTGCTGGCGGTGCAGTACACGGAAGGACAGACGGTCACGCAGGACGACAAGACCGTGCGCAAGATTCCGCTGCTGCGGCTCGGGATGACGGACCGGACGAAGAACGACGTGCCGGAGATGCCGCAGTATCCGCTCGTCGGACCCACGTGGGGCCGCGTGGGGTTGATCGACTTCGACACGGAGTACGGCGGTGATCAGGTGCCGCGCTGGGTGCCGATGTTTGCCCACACGGTGAATCCGACGCTCTACCATCTGTCGCTGCAGCTGGTCCTGCAGTCGCTCGGACTCGACGAGCAGGCGGTGCGGATCTTCGCCGATCGCATCGATGTCGTCCGCCGCGACGAACGCCTGGCGCTCTCCATCCCGCTACGTGAGGGCCAGCTCGTGGAAGTGAACTGGTTTTCCCGCTGGGGAAATCTCGCGCTCAGTCCGCGGGTCAGCCTCGCCGACGTGCTCGGCCATCAGCGCATGCTGGCCTCGGCGGATGCTGCCGAACGTGCCGCTGCCGAGGAGTATTTTGCCGCGTTCCGTGGGGCGCTCGTGCTCGTGGGGCCGACCGACAGCCTCCTGCAGGACCTCGCGCCGACGCCGCTCGACAGCACCCCGGTGCCGAAGGTCGGCGTGCACGGCAACATGATCAAGACGATCCTCTCGGGGAAGTTCCTGCACCGTCCACCGGCCTGGTTCGTCTGGTTCGGCACGCTGGGACTTACCGTGATCGTGACCGGCCTGGCGATGGCGGGAGGGAAGCGCGGCCTGATTCTGACCCTGACGGCCGCGGTGATCCTGGCGGCGTACGTCGGACTCTGCTTCCAGTTTTTCCGTGAAGGGCATGTCGTCCTGCCGATGGCGGCGCCGCTCGGAGCGGCGTTGTCCACGAGTTTCATCGGCGTCGTGTGGCAGTTGATCCGCGAGGAAAAGCAAAAGAGCCGGATCAAGGGCATGTTCAGCACCTACCTCGCGCCCCAGCTGGTCGACAAGATGGTGAACTCCGGCGAAGACCCGCGCCTCGGCGGCCATGAGGAGGAAATCACGGCCTACTTCAGCGACATCCAGAATTTCTCCGCGTTTTCGGAACAGCTCCCTCCTGCCCAGCTCGTCGAACTGATGAACGAGTACCTCACGGCGTGCACCGATATCGTGCAGGAGCAGGGCGGGACGCTCGACAAGTACATCGGCGACGCGGTGGTGGTGATGTTCGGTGCCCCGGTGGCGCTGCCGGACCACGCGTTGCGCGCGTGCATCGCGACGCAGCTCGTCCAGCGCCGGCTCGGGGAGCTGCGTGAAAAGTGGAAGTCCGAAGGCGGCAAGTGGCCGGAGATCGTGTGGCGGATGCAATCGCGCATCGGCCTCAACAGCGGTGTCGCGACGATCGGCAACATGGGTTCGCGGACGCGTTTCAACTACACGATGATGGGCGACAACGTGAACCTCGCCGCGCGCATGGAGTCCGCGGCGAAGCAGTGGGGCGTCTACACGATGGTGGCGGACGCGACCCGGATCGCCGCGGAGAAGCAGGGTGACCGTGTCGTGTTCCGGCCGCTGGGAAAACTGCAGGTTGTCGGCCGGCAGCAGGCGGTGCCGGTCCACGAGATCGTCGGGCTCCGGGAGTCGCTGTCCGCGGCGGCGGCCGAGTGCGTGGAGATCTTCGGCCAGGGCCTCGCGAGCTACTACGCGCGGGACTGGGACGCGGCGCTCGCGGCGTTCCGGCGCAGCGCGACGCTCGAGCCGAACCAGCCCGGCGTGACGCCGGGCGTGAAGACGAATCCATCGCTTGAATACATCCGGATCGTCGAGCGCTACCGCGTCGCTCCGCCCGCGGCGGACTGGGACGGCCGCTACGTGATGACGGACAAGTGAGCCGCGCGCGGTGGGCGGCGGTTTCCGACTGCCGGAGCGGCTTTTCACCGCGACCGCGCGCGCGACCGGTTTCCACTCACGGCGTAAAGCCTTTCATACGGCGAGAGGGGGCATACTGAACAGCTGCCCGGCCCGCGCCTCCGCGCGGGCGTCGGAATCTTGCCAAGAAAAAAGGCGGGTCGATGACCCGCCTTCGCGCTGGGAGGACTGACCGGCCGCAGCTTACTTCAGCAGCATGTCCTTCACCGTCTTGCCGGCCGGAATCATCGGCAGCACGTGTTCGGTGTAGGGCACGATGACGTCGAGGACGAACGGGCCATCGTGGTCGAGCATCTCCTGGATGGCGGCGCGCAGCTCGGACTTCAGGTGGACCCGGCGGCCCTTCACGCCGAAACCTTCCGCGATCTTCACGAAGTCGGGGTAGAGTCCGTCGAGGTTCTCGGGGCCGCCCACGTTGGTCTCGTCGCCGAGAATCGTGTTGCCACGCACGCTGCCGTAGAAGCGGTCCTCCCACTGCACGACCATGCCGAGGTGCTGGTTGTTCAGGATCATCGCCTTCGCCGCGATC
>JAEUHA010000617.1 GCA_016793535.1 Opitutaceae bacterium
CATCCCCTTTGCCGTCCGTCCAGTATGAGACGCCCCGATTGACCCCGCTCCCGCGCGCGCCATGCCACGGGTCGAAGCGCCAGAGGAGCGCACCGTTGGTGGCATTGAGCGCCGCGACGTGCAGCTGGCCGGTGGTGACGAACATCACGCCGTTCACGATGATCGGATTGCACTGGATGGACGTGCCGACGTCGCCGGACTTCCACGACCACGCCAACTCGAGCCGCTTCACGTTCGTCCGGTTGATCTGGTCGAGCTCGGAGTAGTGCGTGCCGCCGTAATCGCCGTGGTACGTCTGCCACTCGCGATGACTCGCCTTGGGATCGGCGGCGGACAGTTGCGCGGCGCCAAACGCGAGCAGCAGGACAGCGGAGAGGCGCAGCGGACTCATCGCAGGGGGCACCGGTCGGCGCACGTCAACGTCCGCAGCAGTGCTTGAACTTCTTGCCGCTGCCGCAGGGACAAGGGTCATTGCGACCGACCTTGGGCGACGACGACTTCACCGGCGCCGGGCCCGTGCGCACGGAGCGGGTGTAGAACCACGTGCCGTCGATGCGGGCGAACTCCGACTTCTCGTGCAGCGCCTGCTCGGTGCCGTGATCGTCGAAGTACGCGGTGAAATCCACGAACGCCAGGTCGGGCTTCGGGCCGGGCTCGTGGGCATGCACCACCAGCCGCGTCCACTTCAGTTCCGCCACATCACCCGTTTCAGGAACATAGGGCCGGCGCGACGTGGTGAGATACGACCGATGCAGATGCTGGTGATCGAGCACGACGTGCGCGGTGAACCGCGACCGCATGAGTTCCTCCGCAGTGGCCGCGGCACGCTCCTGCTTCAGGATCGGCTGGCAGCATTGGCCAAACGTCCGGCCGCTGCCGCACGGGCAGGGCGATTCCGCAGTCAGGACAGGAGCGGGCGTGGAGGGCGTGGTCATGTCCCGCGAAACGTGCGAGCCGCGCTCGCGGCAGGCGAGCCCGAATCAAGCGGGGACCTGACCGCCTCCGCGCGAGTCACGCGTGCTCCGCCCAAACGGCCGGGGCGCATCCCTACTTCGTCGCCTGCTTCTTCTTGCCGCCCTTCTTGCCCTTGCCGGCGGGAGCGTCCGGCGCGCTCGGCGCCGCCTGCTCGGCGCTCCACTTGTCCCAGAGGGCCTGCAACTCGCGTACTTTCCCGGGCTGGGTTGCGGCGAGGTTCTTCGCCTCGCCAATGTCCGTCGCCAGGTCGTAGAGCTCCGGCTCGGGGCCACCGCCCCGCGACACGACGAGCTTCATGTCCCCGTGCCGCACGGCCCACTGCGGACCGTAGCGCCAGTAGAGCGTCGCATGGGGCCGCGCTGGGTTTTTCCCCGTGACGAACGGCGTGAGGTCCACGCCGTCGAGCTTCCAGTCCGGCTCAACCCGGCCGCCGGCGGCCGCGACGATGGTCGGCAGCACGTCGAGGTTCATGACCGGATAATCGTAGGTCTTGCCGGCCGGCCACGTGCCCTTCCATTGGGCCAGGAACGGCACGCGCGGGCCGCCCTCGTACGTGGTCATCTTGAAACCCCGCAGCGGCCCGTTGCCCGACGTCGTGCTGGCAGTCGGTCCGCCGTTGTCGGCGATGAAGAACACCAGCGTGTTCTCCTCCTGGCCGAGTTCCCGGATCTTCGCCATGACGCGCCCCACGCCGTCGTCCATCGCCGCCATCATCGCGGCGAACAACTTTCGTTTCTCGTCCGTGATCTGCGGAAAACGGTCGAGGTACTTCTTCGGCGCCTGCAGCGGCGCGTGCTGCGCGTTGAACGGCAGGTAGAGAAACCAGCGCTTCGCCTTGTTCCGGTCGATCCAGTCCACGGCCCGGTCAGTGTAGGCGTCGGTCGTATAAAACGCGGGATCCGTGACCGCCCGCACGTCGTCGGAGAGGCGGGAGTCGACGAAGTTCGTCGGGTGAAAGAACGGCGTGTTGTTCAGCGTGCCGTAGAATTCGTCGAAGCCACGCTTCGTCGGCCGGTACTCGAGCCCGGCGCCCAGGTGCCACTTGCCGACCGTCGCGCTGGCGTAGCCGAGGGCCTTCAGCCGGTTCGCGATCGTCACCTGGTCGAGGCGCAGGCCCGTCGTGTTGGCGACGCTGTTGAACTCATGGCCGAAGCGCGTCGGATACCGACCGGTGAGCAGGCCGGCCCGCGACGGGCTGCAGTAGGTCGCCGCGACGTAGCCGTTCGTGAACCGAATCCCCTGGCGCGCGATCGCGTCGATGTGCGGCGTCGGGATGTCCTTGTTACCCTGACAACCCAGTTCGCCCCAACCGAGGTCATCGGCGTAGAAGATGACGAGATTGGGCGGCTGCGCCGCTACGACACGAATCGCGCCAGGGCCCAAGGCGGCCGTCAGGCCGGCGAGCAGCAGGACCCGGGAGAAAGCGACTACGACACGGCGGCCAACGACAGGAGAATTCATTTGGTGCAGGGGTGAAACGAAGCGATGCGCCATACTCCTGGGACAACCGATGGAAAAACGCCAGCCCCCGCGTACCGCTCCGATCCTGTAAATCCTGTCATCCTGTCCAAACTCTGACAGGATGGACAGGATGGGGTAATCCAGTCCGACGTGGTGCATGCGGAAAGGCTTTCATCCGGCGCGTCCCAGCCTATCGTCGCGACACCCCTTTCCCCGTTCCGCAGCATGAACCCCCCCCCCCCCCCCCCCGCCCCCCGGTGCAGTAAACACCACAGGCCCCCCCCCCCCCGCGCGCCGCGGAGGACCCCCCAATGTGCCCCCGGGCGGAGGGTTTGGCCGCCCCCCCGCCCACCCACAC
>JAEUHA010000656.1 GCA_016793535.1 Opitutaceae bacterium
CCGGACGCGCCCGAGCCGGCGGTCTGTTCGCCGGAGCGCGCGGCGGACTCCGTCATCCGTGAACTGCGCCGGCTGCTCGCCCACCCCGCGCCACCCACCGGACTCCTCCTCTCCAACTCCTACTCGTACCTCACCGTGCACAGCTACCTCGCCTCGCTGGGGCTCCGCGTGCCGCGGGACATCTCGATCGTCTCCCGGGACGAGGAGACTTTCCTGCGCTTCATGTATCCGCGGCCCACCTACTACGCGACGCCGCCGGGGAAGTTTGCCCATGCGCTGCATCAGGCGCTCAAGCGCATCCTGGCCGGCAACTCCTCGCCCTTCGCGATCCGGATCATGCCGGCGCTGGTGAAGGGGGACTCGGTGGGCCCGGCAAGATCGGCCTGAGGTGGCGGGAGCGTCGAGCTCCCTCCGGTCATCACGGGAGCAGCCTGCTCCCGCTGCGGGCGCACTCAGAAACTGCCCTTGATCCCGATCGTCGTGTAGTAACCGAGTTCCTGATACCGCTGGGGCTTGGCGTAGTCCGGCGTGCCGGGGGCGTAACGGAGCGTGGTGGGATTGAAGCCGCCGTCGAAGTCGGAGACCGAGCCGTAGAGGGCGAAACGCTTGTTCAGGCTGTACTGGGCGCTGAGATTCCAGCGGGTCCGGGCGTCCTGGTAGTTGTACGTGCCCGGCGGGATCCCGTTGGCGACGTTCGCGGCGACCGCCCCGCGCTGGGTCTCGCCCTGGTGCGTGACCGTGACTTTGATGAAGTAGCGCGGCCGGATGAAGTTGATGCCACCGGCGTAGGCACTCGGGTTGAACCCCGTGAAATCCGCCGTCGTGCTGCCGGAAAGCGTCATCCGCGTGCCGTTGACAAAGACCTGGAAGCCGCGCGCCCACGACGGCAGGAAGGTGAGCGCCTGCCGGTAGCTGAACTCGAAGCCCGTGATCTTCGCATCGCCGGTGTTGGTCGTCGTGGCGATCTCGTACGCCAGATAGGCGGGGTCATCCGGCAAGCCGAACGACTCGAGCAATTCGGCCGTGGCATTGGTGCGGACGGCACCGAAGAAGTTCCGGATGTCCTTCCGGAAGACGCCGACGGACCCGAAGCCGTCCTTGATCTGGTAGGACTCGACCGTGAGATCGAAGCTGTCGGCCGTCCACGGCTTCAGGCCCGGATTGGAAACCGTGATCGTCGGCGTGGCGACGGTGGGTTCTGTGAACATCGCGCTCGGCACGACCGAGGTGACATTGGGCCGTCCAATGGTGCGCGCATAGGCGCCACGGACGACGAGATTCTCCGACACGCTGAAGCTCGCGTTGAGACTGGGATAAAGCCCGTCGTAGTCGCGCTTCGCCCGCGTGCCGCGCTCCACGTACCGCTGGCGGGCGCGGGCCAGGAGGTCGTTCGTGAGGAAAATCGGCTGCACGCCGGCCTGGTTGGGGTTGCCGTCAAGGACGCGGCCGGACGCGTCCTTCTGATACTGCGCCGAAGGATCGTTCGTCGGCCCCCACCCTTCGTCCTCCGTCTTTTCGAAGCGCACGCCGCCCACCAGCCAGAGCCGGTTGGAAAACAGCCGGACGTCGGCGCGCAGGTACGCGGCTGAAATCGTTTCAATCAGCCGGCGTGAGTTGGAGACGAGATTCTGGTGCGCGAGCGGCTCATCGAGGGCGAACCAGCCGGGCTGCCGCTGGAACAGCTGATAGAGTTTAACCGGACTGATCCAGCGCATCGCCTGCCCGTAGATGGCGGGAGCCTCGGCGTTGTACGCAGTGTCGAACACATCGTACGCGCCGGCCAGCCGCGCGTTGACGTCGGTCTGGCCGTTGGGCCGGAAGTTCCAGGTCTTGAGGAAGCGGCGGTTGTCGCGCTCCATCCGGTCGACCAGCACGCCAGTCTTCAGCGTGACCGGCATCCGCCACGTGAAATCGCGGGCCAGGTCCAGCCGCCCCGCCAGCTTTTCCGCGTTGTAGTCGTTCTGCAGGGAGTTTCCGCTGGTGATCGCGTAGTTGCCGCCGTCGAAGAGGTCGACCGGAGTCCCGGTGCGCGACACCGCGGTGTAGCGCGTCGGGATGATCCCGCTCGAGGCAGGAATGCCATCTCCGCGAAGGACAAGATTGCTGATCGTCGCCGGTGTCGTGTTGAAGTGTCCCTGGTCGATGTCCTGCCACTGCGACTCCGACAGCGACCAGTTGAGCGAACCGTCGAGCCGCCAGGTCTCG